>NZ_JBHXLL010000001.1:0-184742 GCF_042721415.1 Kitasatospora sp. NPDC058444
CCCGGCTCCGGCCCCGGCCGCCGCTGCGGCCCCCGTCGCCGCGCCGCCGCGGCCGCGGGTGCCCCGGCCCGCCGAGGAGGCGGTGCCGGCCAAGGCCGCGCCGCCGTCCGAGCAGGTCGCCGGGGCGCGGGCCGGAAAGGGCGGGAAGGCCGGGAGCAAGGCGCCCAAGGACAGCTACACCACGGGCGAGTTCACCTTCGTCGACGAGGAAGCGGAGGAGACCGAGGACGTCATCGACTGGCTGAAGTTCGCCGAGTCCCGCAGCGAGGTGCGCGCCGAGCGCCGCCGCAAGCTGCGCAACCGGCTGATCGGCCTCGGTGTGGTGGTGGCGCTCGCGGCCGGCGGCGTCGGCGGGTACCTCTTCCTGGCCGGCGACAAGCCGACCGCGGCCGCCGCCGCCGGCGGGCGCCAGGTCAACGTCGTCCACCTGCGCGACCTCCAGGGCAAGGTGTCCAGCGCGCTGCTGGTCAACGACGCCTCCGGGAAGAAGGGCACGGTGCTGCTGCTGCCCGACAACCTGCGGCTGCCCGGCCCGGGGGACCCGCCGGTCACCACGGTCGGCCAGTCCATGGACGGCATCGGCGCCTCGGCGACCCGCGAGGGCCTGTCCACCGTGCTGGGCGCCCCGGTGGCCGGCACCTGGCGGCTGGACACCCCGTACCTGGAACTGCTGGTCTCCCAGCTCGGCGGCGTCCGGGTGGACACCAACGCCGAGACCCACGAGGGCGGCAAGCCGGACGGCAAGCTGCTCTCCGCGGCCGGGAAGAACACCATGCTCAGCGGGAAGGCCGCGGTGGCGTACGCGACCCTGCAGGCGCCCGGCGAGAACCGGGACGCCCAGCTGGCCCGGTTCGGGCAGGTCCTGGACGCGGTGGTGCGCACCATGCCGACCGAGTTCAAGGACGCCAAGGACGACGTGCACCGGATGAACGCGGTGCTCGACCCCTCGCTGCCCGAGGACGCCCTCGCCGGGGTGCTCGTCCAGCTCGCCCAGCAGGCGAAGGACGGCCACCTCGGCACCACCGCGCTGACCGTCAAGCCGGACGGCAGCCTGGACGAGGCGACCGCGGGCAAGCAGGTCAAGGACGTGCTGGGCGGCACCGTGAAGTCCGCGGCCGTCGGCGACGCCCCGGCCCGGGTCGCGCTCCAGGACGCCAGCGGCAACGACGCGTCGGCGGCCGCCGCGCAGGTCCAGATCGTCAACTCCGGCCTGACCTTCATCCCGGGCGGCGCCAAGGCGGCCCCGCAGCCGGCCAGTGAGATCCGCTACACCGACGACGCCCGGCAGGGCGCGGCGAAGTCGCTGGCGACCAGCCTCGGGCTGCCCGACACGGCGGTGAAGAAGGTGACCGGCGACACCCAGAACGCGGACCTGCTGGTCGTGCTCGGCAAGGACTACCAGCCGCCGAAGAACCCGTAGGACGACGGCCCGGGCCCGCGCGGTCCGGTGATCGCGGCGCGGTGGCCCGGGCGGGCCCGGAAATCGGTTCCGGGCCCGCCCGGGCGGCGTGAGATCCTGGAAGGCGACCCCGGCCCGCGCCGGGGCGCCCCAAGCCGCCTAGCCGGAAGAACACCGTGACCGTCACCGACCACAGCCAGCAGCTCATCACCGTCGCCGCGCAGGCGGCGGCCGACAAGCTCGCGCACAACATCATCGCGTTCGACGTCAGCGAGGTGCTGTCGATCACCGACGCCTTCCTGATCGCCTCCGCGAACAACGACCGCCAGGTCCGCTCGATCGCCGAGGAGATCGAGGACCAGCTGCGCGAGCAGCTGGACATCAAGCCGGTGCGCCGCGAGGGCGAGCGCGAGGGCCGCTGGATCCTGCTCGACTACCTGGACATCGTCGTGCACGTCCAGCACTCCGAGGAGCGCTCCTTCTACTCGCTGGACCGGCTCTGGAAGGACTGCCCCGAGCTGCCGCTGCCCGAGGACGCCCTGGCCTCGCGCAACCGTCCGGACGCCCACACCGACGAGGCCGGCAACGCCGTCGCCCCCGCCGACGACTTCGGCAAGCCCGAGGACCTGCACTGAGCCGCGGCGCGCGCGGCCCGCGCATCGTCTTCTGGCGGCACGGCCAGACCTCCTGGAACCTCGAATCGCGCTTCCAGGGCACCACGGACATCGAGCTGACCGGCCAGGGCGTCCTGCAGGCCCAGCGGGCGGCCCGGCTGCTCTCCGGGCTCCGTCCCGACCTGCTGATCTCCTCGGACCTCAAGCGGGCCCGGCGCACCGCCGCGGAGCTCGCCGAGGTCACCGGGCTGGACGTGCAGCACCACGAGGGCCTGCGGGAGACCTTCGCGGGCTCCTGGCAGGGCCTGACCAACGCCGAGATCCGCGCGCGCTTCCCGGAGGAGTACGAGGCCTGGGCGGCCGGCGAGCCGGTGCGGCGCGGCGGTGGCGGCGAGCTGGCCACCGAGGTCGCCGACCGCTCGGTGCCGGTGGTCCTGGAGGCCGTCGGCAAGCTCCCGGAGAACGGCACGCTGGTGGTGGTCAGCCACGGCGGGACGATCCGCACCATGCTCGGGCGGCTGCTCGACCTGGAGCCGGCCCAGTGGGAGCGCTTCGGCGGGCTGTCCAACTGCTGCTGGTCGGTGCTCGGCCACGGGTCGCGCGGCTGGCGCCTGCTGGAGCACAACGCGGGCACGCTCCCGCAGCCGGTCATCGGCGACGACACCTGAGCGGTACCGGTGCGGGCGGCACCGGGCGCCGGGGGCCTCTCGGGGCCCTCGGCGGGGCCCTCGGCGGGGCTCTGGAGGAGCGGATTTCGCAGTTCCGGCCCTGACCAGCTAGAGTCTTCCTCGTTCGCAGGGAAGGAACGCGGCCCGGAAGGGAAGCGGGAGATCCGGTGAGTGCGGGGCTATAGCTCAGTTGGTAGAGCGCTTGCATGGCATGCAAGAGGTCTGGGGTTCAATTCCCCATAGCTCCACTCCGCATCGGCGGTCGTGGTCAGCCAGGGTCGCCCGTGTCGCGGGGCTATAGCTCAGTTGGTAGAGCGCTTGCATGGCATGCAAGAGGTCTGGGGTTCAATTCCCCATAGCTCCACAGTGGTTGGGAAGGCCGTCACCCAAGGGGTGGCGGCCTTCCGGCGTTCCGGCCTCACGCTTCGCAGGTGTGGGCCCAGCCGCCCGGCGGCAGCGAGTCGAGCCGCTCCACCCGCTCCCGGTCCTCCGGGCCGGCCGGCACGTACACCACGATGTAGCACTCGGTCACGCCCGGCATCGTCAGACAGGTGGCGTTCAGCCGCAGCACCCCGACCTCCGGGTGGCGGAACACCCGCAGCCAGGCCTCCGGCGGCGCGACCTCCTGGCGGTCCCACAGCTCCCGGAACAGCTCGCTGCGCGCCGACATCCGCCTCCAGGACGGTCATGGCCCCATGGTGCCGCAGCCCGGGCCGCCGATACAGGTGCTGCCGGTACCAGGATCGGCAGGCTCTAACCACCAGTACCGGGACGGGCCCAGGCTGGCTGCCATGACGGACCTTCAGAGCCGGCCCCGCCCCGCCGGACGCACCACCCGGGCCCCGACGGCCCGGCCCGGGCTGCTCCTCGCGCTCGTCCTGTGCGGGCAGTTCATGGCCGTGCTCGACGTCTCCATCGTCAACGTCGCGGTCCCCACCATCCGAACCGACCTGGGCGCCTCCGGGGCCGCCCTCCAGCTGGTCATCGCCGGCTACACCATCAGCTACGCCGTCCTGCTCATCACCGGCGCCCGGCTCGGCGCCCGGTACGGCTACAGCCGGCTCTTCCAGCTCGGCCTGGCCGCCTTCACCGCCGCCTCGCTGGCCTGCGGCCTCGCCCCGGCCACCGGCTGGCTGATCGCCTTCCGGCTGTTCCAGGGGGCCGGCTCGGCCCTGATGGTGCCCCAGGTGATGAGCCTGCTCCAGCACACCTTGACCGGAGCCGCCCGGATCCGGGCGCTCGGCCTCTACTCGGCGGTGCTGGCCGGCGGCATGGCACTCGGCCAGGTGCTCGGCGGCGTCCTGGTCAGCGCCGACCTGTTCGGCAGCGGCTGGCGGCCGGTGTTCCTGGTCAACCTGCCGATCGGTGTGGTGCTGCTCGCGGCCGGCGCCCGGCTGCTGACCCGGCTGCCCGGGGACGCCACCCGGGGCTTCGACCTCCCCGGCCTGGTGGTGCTCGGCATGGCCCTCGGCCTGCTGGTGGTCCCGCTCGTCCTCGGCCACGAGCTGGGCTGGCCCGTCTGGGGCTGGGCGATGATCGCGGCCGCCGTGCTGCTGTTCGGCCTCTTCGTGGCCGTCGAACGCCGGACCGCCCGGCGCGGCGGGCAGCCGCTGATCTCCGGCCGGGTGCTGCGCGCCCCCGGGCTGCGCCCCCGGGCTGCGCCCCCGGGCTGCGCCCCGCGGCCGCCGGACTGTTCGCGATCATGGCGGCCCTCGCGGGCTTCATGTTCACCTTCGCCCTGCACCAGCAGGCCGCGCTCGGCCACACCGCGCTGAAGGCCGGGCTCTGCTCGGCGCCCGTCGCCGTCGGCTTCGGCCTGTCCAGCCTGCACTGGCACCGGCTGCCGGGCCGGCTGCACCGGATCCTGCCGGCGCTCGCCGGGGCGCTGCTCGGCGGCGGCTACCTGCTGCTCGGGCTGATGCTCGGCGGCGGGGCGGACATCGGCGCCGGGCCGCTGGTGGAGATGGCCGCGCTCGGCCTGGTCGCGGGCTGCGCGTACTCACCGCTGGTCGCCCGGGCGCTCGCGGGGGTGGCGCCCGGGGACGCGGCCGACGCCAGCGGCGTGCTGGTGACGGTCATCCAGCTCGGCCAGGTGATCGGCGTCGCGGTGCTGGGCTCGGTGTTCCTCGGCCAGGTCGACCTGCCGGCGCCGGCCGCCGAGTCGGGGGAGGCGCTGCGGACCGCCCTGCTGCTCGACGCCGCGGCGGTGCTGGTGGCCGCCGGCTTCGCGGCGCGCGGCCGGCGGGTGGCGCGGTAGCCGGGCGCGTGTCGCGGGAGGCGAGCGCGTGGTGCGGTAGCCGGACGAGTGGCGTGGTGGGCGCGTGCGTGACGGCCGGGCGCGTGCGCGGCTTCCCGCGCCCCGGGGCTCTGGAAGCGGGGCTCCCGGGGCGCGTGGTGCGGACCTCGGGAAACGGATTTCAGGAGCACCCCCAGGACCGTGTAAAGTAGTCGATGTCGCCGAGGGAAACGGCCGGAAACAACCGGGAACCACGGTGACATCGCAGGTCAAGGGGCTATAGCTCAGTTGGTAGAGCGCTTGCATGGCATGCAAGAGGTCTGGGGTTCAATTCCCCATAGCTCCACAGCAGTCGAGAGCCGCCTCCCGGAAACGGGAGGCGGCTCTTCGCCGTTCTGCCCGCGCCACCGGTCGCGGAGCCCGGAATCCCGCTACCGTCGTGCCATGGCCGATCTGGAGCGAAGGCGGAACGAGGAACTGGCCCGGATACTCCACCAGCTCGGCTGGAGTCCGGAACGGCTCGCCCGCGAGGTGAGCCTCGCCCTGCCGCCGGGCCTCGCCATCAGCTCCACCGCCCCGTACAAGTGGCGCGACCGCGGCATGGTGCCGCGCAGCCCGCACGACCAGGCGGTCTGCGAGGTGCTCAGCCGCACCCTCGGCATCGCCGTCACCTACGAACAGCTCTGGGGCCGGATGGGCGGCCACCGCGGCGCCAAGATCCTCTCGCCCCGGCTGCTCACCGACCCGTGGACCGCCGACACCGCCCAGACCGCGCTGCGCGAGGCCGCCACCGACGCCGGACCCGTCCGGCTCACCGACCTGTTCCGCAGCTCCGACCTCGACCAGGCCGCCGCCCGCCTCGACTCCCCGCCCCCGCCCGTCGGCGGCGGCGAGGGCGCGCTGCGCGTCGAACCCGGGCTGGCCGGCGAGCTCGGCCTGTCCTACCGCAGCAAGCAGAAGCTCGAACGGGCCTGCGGCGGCGGCCTCGTCCTCGGCCCCGTCCGGGCCGAACTCGCCATGCTGGCCAAGCTGCTGGAACTCGGCGCGTACGACGAACGGCTCGGCCGCGAGCTGTACGGCACGGCCAGCAGACTCGCCCGGCTGGCCGGCTGGGCCGCGTACGACCTCGGCCACGACGCGGCCGCCCAACGCGCCTTCGTCGCCGCGCTGCGCGCCGCCCACGTCAGCGGCGACCCCCGGCTCGGGGTCGCGGTGCTCGGCGCGCTGGTCGTGCTCGCCACCCAGGGCTCCGGCGGGCGCGGACTGGACGCCGTCTCCGCGCTCGTGACCGCCCTGGAAACCCACGGCGCCGTCCTCAGCCCCACCTCCCGGGCCCGCCAGTACGGCCGGCTCGCCCGCGCGTACGGCCGCCGGGACGAGGCCGAGCGGGCCGACGAGGCCGCCGCCCGGGCCTTCGCCGAACTGGACGGCCTGCCCGGCGCCGAGGAGACCCGGGCCGGCGTCGCCGGGATGGTGGGGGAGGGCCGGCTGGCGCTCGGCCGGCACCGGATGGCGAAGGTGCTGCTCGCCGAGGCCGTGGCCGGACTCGGGCCGGGGCGGGCCCGCTCCAAGGCGCTGCTGATGGTGCGCCTCGCCGAGGCCCACCGCAGGCTCGGCGACCAGCGGGAGGCCGCCCGCACCGCCTCGCTGGCGCGCTCGCTCGCGGCGGGGATGCAGTCCGAGCGGCTGGCGAAGGCACTGCGGGAGTTCGACGCGGCGGGGCGGGCGGCCGCGCGGTAGGGCGGGTGGCGGCGCGGTAGGGCGGCCCGTGCGGTCCCGCTCGGTCCCGTGCGGTCCTGTGCGGCCCCGCTCGGTCCTGCCCGCGTCCTCCGGCCCGCGCGGCCCCGCGTGCGCGCGGCCGCCCCGCGGGTATGCCCCGCGGCCCGCCGACCCGCTTGCGGTACCCTGAGCCCATGCGAACCGTGCGCCTGCTCCTTAGCCGGCCGCGCTGACCAGGACCGGCTGCGCCCCCGGGCGGTGCCGGAGTCGGCGTGGCGTCCCCTCCTGCGAGGGGATTTTTTGTTTTCCGCCCCCGACCCCGTCCCGGGCCGGGTCAACGGGCCGGCCGCCTGCGCGGTTCGCCAACTGACACCGATGGAGCTTGAAGGACCATGAGCGAGACGACCCCTGCGTCCGGCGCGGCCGAGACCGCGACCGAGCCGTTCCGGTACAGCGCCGCGCTGGCGGCCGAGATCGAGTCCCGCTGGCAGGACATCTGGGAGAAGGAGGGCACCTTCCACGCCCCCAACCCCACCGGTGCGCTGGCCGACCCGGCGGCCGGAGACGTCGCCGCGAAGCCGCACAGCTTCATCATGGACATGTTCCCGTACCCCTCGGGCGCGGGCCTGCACGTCGGCCACCCGCTGGGCTACATCGCCACCGACGTCTTCGCCCGCTACCAGCGGATGACCGGCCACAACGTGCTGCACACGCTGGGCTACGACGCCTTCGGCCTGCCCGCCGAGCAGTACGCGGTGCAGACCGGCACCCACCCGCGGGTCTCCACCGAGGCCAACATCGCCAACATGCGCCAGCAGCTGCGCCGGCTGGGCCTGGGCCACGACCCGCGCCGCTCGATCTCCACGATCGACCCGGAGTACTACCGCTGGACCCAGTGGATCTTCCTGCAGATCTTCAACTCCTGGTACGACGCGGACGCCCGCAAGGCCCGTCCGATCACCGAGCTGGTCGCCGAGTTCGAGTCCGGCGCGCGCGAGCTGCCGGGCGGGCGCGCCTGGGCCGAGCTGTCCGTCGCCGAGCGCGACGAGGTGCTGGGCGAGTACCGCCTGGCCTACGCCAAGGAGGTGCCGGTCAACTGGTGCCCGGGCCTGGGCACCGTGCTGGCCAACGAGGAGGTCACCGCGGACGGCCGCTCCGAGCGCGGCAACTTCCCGGTGTTCAAGTCCAACCTGCGCCAGTGGATGATGCGCATCACCGCGTACTCGGACCGGCTGATCGAGGACCTGGACCTGCTGGACTGGCCCGAGGCCATCAAGCTGCAGCAGCGCAACTGGATCGGGCGCTCCGAGGGCGCCCGGGTCGACTTCGCGGCTCCCGGCGACCAGAAGATCACCGTCTTCACCACCCGCCCCGACACCCTGTTCGGCGCCACCTACATGGTGCTGGCCCCCGAGCACGGCCTGGTCGACTCCATCGTCCCCGCCGCCTGGCCGGAGGGCGTGCCCGCCGAGTGGACCGGCGGCGCCGCCACCCCCGCCGAGGCCGTCGCCGCCTACCGCGCCACCGCCGCCGCCAAGTCGGACGTCGAGCGCCAGGTCGAGGCCAAGGTCAAGACCGGCGTCTTCACCGGCGCCTACGCCGTCAACCCGGTCAGCGGCGCGTCCGTGCCGGTCTTCATCGCCGACTACGTGCTGATGGGCTACGGCACCGGCGCCATCATGGCCGTCCCCGCCCACGACCACCGCGACTTCGCCTTCGCCCGCGCCTTCGCGCTGCCGATGCGCTGCGTCGTCGAGCCGACCGACGGGCGCGGCTCCGACCCGGCCGAGTGGGACGACGCCTTCGACACCTACGACTCCGTCATCGTCAACTCCGCCCGCGCCGAAGGCGACCTGTCGCTGAACGGGCTGAGCGTCGTCGACGCCAAGGCCGCCGTCACCGCCTGGCTGGCCGAGCGCGGCATCGGCGAGGGCACCGTCAACTACCGCCTGCGCGACTGGCTGTTCAGCCGCCAGCGGTACTGGGGCGAGCCCTTCCCGATCGTCTACGACGAGGACGGCGTCATGCACGCGCTGCCCGAGTCGATGCTGCCGGTCGAGGTCCCCGAGGTCGACGACTACTCGCCGCGCACCTACGACGCGTACGACGCCGCCTCCTCGCCGGAGACCCCGCTGTCGCGCAACGAGGCCTGGGTCAACGTCGAACTGGACCTGGGCGACGGCGTCAAGAAGTACCGCCGCGAGACCAACACCATGCCCAACTGGGCCGGTTCCTGCTGGTACGAGCTGCGCTACGTCGACCCGTCGAACTCCTCGGCGGTCGTCGACCCGGCCAACGAGCAGTACTGGCTGGGCCCCACGGCGACCAAGCCGGCCGGCGGCGCCGACCTGTACGTCGGCGGCGCCGAGCACGCCGTGCTGCACCTGCTGTACGCGCGCTTCTGGCACAAGGTGCTGCACGACCTGGGCCACGTCTCGTCCGTCGAGCCGTTCCACAAGCTGTTCAACCAGGGCATGATCACCGCCGACGTCTACCGCGACGAGCGCGGCTTCCCGGTGCCAGCCGCCGAGATCGAGGAGCGCGACGGCCAGTACTTCTGGCAGGGCGAGCCGGTCAAGCGCGAGGCCGGGAAGATGGGCAAGTCCCTGAAGAACGCCGTCGCGCCGGACGACATCGCCGACGAGTACGGCGCCGACACGCTGCGCCTGTACGAGATGTCGATGGGCCCGCTGGACGTCTCCCGCCCGTGGGACACCCGCGCCGTCGTCGGCTCGTACCGCTTCCTGCAGCGCCTGTGGCGCAACGTCGTCTCGGAGACCACCGGCGAGCTGGTCGTCACCGAGGACGAGCCCGACGACGCGACGCTGCGCGCCCTGCACAAGGCGATCGACGGCATCCGCGGCGACATGGCCGCGCTGCGCTTCAACACGGCCGTCGCCAAGGCCATCGAGCTGAACAACCACCTGGTCAAGCGCGGCTCCACGCCGCGGACGGTGGCCGAGCAGCTGGTGCTGATGGTCGCGCCGCTGGCCCCGCACATCGCCGAGGAGCTGTGGCGCCGACTGGGCCACGGCGACTCGCTGGCGCACACCGACTACCCGGTCGCCGACCCGGCGTACGTGGTGGACGAGACGGTGACCTGCGTGGTCCAGATCAAGGGCAAGGTCAAGGCGCGGCTGGAGGTCGCGCCGGGCATCTCCGACGCCGAGCTGGAGGCGCTGGCGCTGGCGGAGCCGGCGGTCGTCGCGGCGATCGGCGGGGCCGAGGTGCGGAAGGTGATCGCGCGGGCGCCGAAGCTGGTGAACATCGTCACCGGCTGAGTGCGGCTGCCGCGGGTGGCCCCGCGGCGTGAGCGCGGCAGCGTGGCGTGACCGCGGCAGCGTGGAGTGAGCGCCGCCGCACCGCGGCGTGAGCGCGGAGTGATCGGGCGGGCGTCCTTCGGGGCGCCCGTCCGGCGTTTTGCGGGGGGCTCCGGGCGGTGCTCGCTCGGCGTGCTGCGGCGGTTTCGGGGCGTGCTCGCGGTGCCCGCCGGCGCGTTCTGCGGGGCCGGAGGGTGCCCGCGGGGCGTTTCGGGGATGGTCGGGGGCCCTCGGGGAGATCCCGGATCTGACCCTGATCTCCGTTCGCGGGGGCCGCTCGGGCTGCCCTCGGACGGCTCCCGGCGGCTACCGTGGAACCCTCGGCGATGCGGCCCGCGTTGGGCCCGGTGGGGGCCGGAACGACGGCGGAAGGTGGCGCGCGATGGACGTGTTCGGCGTGATGATCGGACTGGTCCTGCTCTTCGGGGTCGCGGTGATGGTGCTGGCCGTGGTCGGCACGGTCAAGGCCGCCAAGGCCGTCGGCGCGAAGATCGAGAAGCACGAGGCCAGCGCCCGTCGGGCCGTGGAGACCGCCACCCTCAAGGCGAAGACGTACACCAAGGTCGGCCCGCCCGCGCAGATCGCCTCCGTCCGGCTCGGCCTGCGGACCTCGCTCGACGGCACCCGGCAGGTGCTGGAGAGCGGCCTCGCACAGGACGGCCAGCTCGGTGAGGCGCTCGCCCTGCTGAAGCGGCTCGACGAGCACGCCGCCGAGCTCGACGGCGAGCTGCGGATGCTGGAGCGCGAGCCGGACACCGGGCGGATCGCCGCCAAGCTGCCCGAGCTGCGCGAGCGGGCCGAGCGGATCACGCACTCGGCGGAGACCATGCGCTGGGCGGCGCAGGACCGGATGCAGCGGTTCGCGGACGACGAGCTGAGCCGGCTGAGCCAGGAGTGCGAGAGCGAGGCGGGGGCGCTGCGGCACTGGGACGCCGCGGGAGGTGCTTCCTCCGGGGGCGCTGCGGGTGCCTCGGGTTCCGCCGGTTCTTCCGGTTCCTCCGGTTCGGCTGGTTCCTCCGGTTCGGCCGGGTCCGGGGGCGCGGCCCGGAGTGCGGCTCGGGCCGGGCTGACCGACGGTAAGGGGCGTCCGAGCGCGGAGGAGCTGCTCGGTCTCGCCGATCCGCTGACCAAGCTGGCGCAGCGGCTGCGCAAGCCCTCGGCCGGGCCTTCGACGGGGCCCTCGGCGGGCTGAGCCGGTGGTGCGGCGCGAGTCGAGGGGCGAGGCGCGGCGAGGCGCGGCGCGGGTCGAGGGGCGAGGCGAGGGAGGGGCGAGGCGCGGGGCGGGGCCTTCGGTTGGTGCCCGGACCAGGCGCTGTCGTCCCGGACCGACGGGGAGTAACCTCCGGCTCATGCCCTCCGACCTCGCGCTTGTCACCGATTCCACGGCCTATCTGCCGCAGGAGACCCTCGACCGGCACGGGATCACGGTGGTCCCGCTGAGCGTCGCGGTCGGTGACTCGGTCCTGAGCGAGGGCGTCGAGATCTCCCCGAAGGACGTCGCCGAGGCGCTGCGCGGCAAGCAGCGGGTGACCACCTCCCGGCCGAACCCGGAGACCTTCGCCGCCACCTACCGGGCGGCCGCCGAGGCCGGGGCGAAGGGGATCGTCTCGGTGCACATCTCCGGCGAACTGTCCGGCACCGTCGAGGCCGCCCGGCTGGCCGCCGCCGAGGCACCCGTACCGGTGCGGGTGGTGGACAGCCGACTGGTCGGGATGGCGCTCGGGTACGGGGTGCTGTCGGCGGCCGAGGCCATCGCGGCCGGGCAGGGCCTGGCCGAGGCGGCCGAGGCGGCCGCCCGGCGAATGGCCGGGACCAGCGGGTTCTTCTACGTCGACACCCTGGAGCACCTGCGGCGGGGCGGCCGGATCGGGGCGGCGCGGGCGCTGCTCGGCTCGGCCCTGGCGGTCAAGCCACTGCTGCACCTGGACGGCGGGCGGATCGAGCCGCTGGAGAAGGTGCGGACGGCGTCGCGGGCGATTGCGCGGCTGGAGGAGATCGCGGTCGAGCGGTCGGGGGAGCAGGAGGTCGACATCACCGTGCACCACCTGGCGGCCGGGGACCGGGCCGAACCGCTCGCGGAGCGGCTGCGGGCCCGGGTGCCGGGGCTTCGGGAGCTGTACGTGGGGGAGGTGGGGGCGGTGATCGGCGCGCACGTCGGGCCGGGGCTGCTGGCGGTGGTGGTCGCGCCGCGCTGAGGAGCGCGGGCGGCCCCGTGGTGGACGGCCTTGGGGTGGTCAGCCTCGGGGTCGCCGGCCTCGGGGTGGCCGGCCCGAAGGCGACCGGTTCGTTGTCGGTCGAGCTGGTGTCTGTCAGGAGATGGGTCAACTTCAGACAGCCTCGTCCACTCTTGTGAGTGACGCATTTTGTCCACAACCCCTGGGTTATCCACAGGGTTTCGTTGATTTCCGCGCTGCCGCCGGAGGACTCCTACCGTCCTCGGCATGACGACCATGGGCCTGGGCGCGGCGAAGCGCCATGCGATCAACGAGACGGTGCGGCTGCGGATGGCCGCGCTGCTGCCGACGGGTGACGAGCCGGAAGGCGGCTCGGGCGAGGCTTTCCCGGCACCGGCCGCGTCGCGGGCGGGGGACCGGGCGGCGCCTGCCACCGGGCCGCCGCCGTTGCCGATGGCGGCAGCGGCGGCGGCAGTGATGCCGACGGCGCCGGATACAGGTGCTGCGCCGGATCCGGGCGACTTCGCGGATCCACTGGAGGCCGGGGCACGGCCGCCGCTCCCCTCCTCTCCCTCGTTCCCTTCACCCCCCTCAACCCGTTCGTTCGCCTCGGCGCTGGCGCTCGACCGGCGCGCGGTGGCCGGGCTGGCCGTCCTGCTGCTGTTCGCCGTCGGATACGCCGTGCAGCACTTCTGGCTGTCCCGGCCGGAGACGATCCCCGTCCCCGCGCTGGCGGCGGTCGCGGCCCCGGCGGGGGCCGATCCGTCCGTCCCCGCCGACGTCACCGCCGCTGCGTCCCGAGCCGGGCCCGGCGCCGGTGCCGAGTCCGGCGTCGGCGGCGGGACAGCGGCCGTCGTCGTGGACATCGGCGGGCGGGTCCACCTCCCTGGCCTGCACACCCTGCCCGCCGGCTCCCGGGTGGCCGACGCCCTGCAGGCGGCAGGCGGTCCGCTGCCGGACACGGACACCAGGAACCTCAACCTGGCCCGCGTCCTGACGGACGGTGAGCAGATCCTGGTCGGTGAACCGGCGCCCGCCCCCGCTCCGGCCGTCGTCGGGAGCGGGAACGGACCTCCGGGCCCCGCCATGCCCCGGCCACCCGTCAGCCTCAACCACGCCACGCTCGAACAGCTCGACACCCTCCCCGGCGTCGGTCCCACCCTCGCCCAGCGCATCCTCGCCTACCGCGCCTCTCACGGCTCCTTCCGCTCCCTCGACCAACTCCGGCAGGTCAGCGGCATCGGCGCCCGGACGTACGCGGAACTCCGACCGCTCCTCACCCTCTGACGCCCGCCCCCACCGCTGTCATCCCTGTCCGCTTCCTCGGCCATCGAAGGGAGGTACCGCCATGGCCGTCGCCACCACGCCGGTCGATCCGGCCGCTGCGCCCCGCTCTCCCGGGGCCGACTTCCGGCTACTGCTGCCCGCCGTTTCGGCCTGGGCGGTCACGGCGGCGCTCCTGCGCCTGGAACCGGGGTACGAGGCCGTCGCGTTCACCGTCGCCGGCCTTGCCGTGCTCGCGGCCGTCGTCCTGCTCACCCGGCCGGGGGTCCTGCGCCGGCGCGGTGCCGCGGCGACGCTGTCCGCCGTCCTGCTCACCGGCGCGGCGGCCGCGATCGCCACCCCGCTGCACACCTCCGACCTGCACCGGGGCCCGCTGCCGGAGCTCGCCCGCGCGTCCGTGGCCGCCGAGCCGAGAACCCCTTCCCCACTGGTGGAGGTGGAGCTGACCGTCGCGGGGGATCCGAAGACCCACACCTCCCGGGGCGGCCTCACCGGCGGGCAGGCGCTCGTCACCGTGGACGCGGTGGCCGACCGCGTCACCCTGCTCCCGGACGGGCGGAGCACCCGCACGCGCACGCCCGTGACCGTCATGGCCCGAGGGGCGGAGAGCGAGCCCTGGCAGCGGCTGCTGCCCTCCCAGCGGCTGACGGCGGAGGCCGAGGTACGGCCGGCGGGGGAGGGGCATGACACCGAGTCCGCCGCGCTGCTGGTCGTCCACGGGCCGCCCCGGCAGCTGGCGCCGCCGAGCCTGCCGCAGCGGATCGCCGGCCGGCTGCGCGAAGGCCTGCGCTCGGCCACCGACGGGCTGCCGGCGGACGCGCGCGGGCTGCTCCCGGGGCTGGTGGTCGGCGACACCTCTCGGCTGCCCGACGACCTCGACGACGCCTTCCGGGCCACCGACCTGGTCCACCTGGTGGCGGTCAGCGGGGCCAACCTGGCGATCGTCCTCGGGGCGCTGCTGGGCGCGCCCGGGCAGGCCGGCACCCCGGAACGGCGCGGGCTGGCCGCGGTGCTGGGGCTGTCGCTGCGCACCGGCGCCCTGCTCGGCACCGCGCTGACACTGGCCTTCGTCACCGTCTGCCGGCCCGAACCCAGCGTGCTGCGGGCGGCCGGGACGGGTCTGATCGGCATGCTGGCCCTGGCCGTCGGCCGACCTCGCAAGGCGGTGCCCGCGCTCGCCGGGGCGGTCCTGGCACTGGTCCTGCTGGACCCGTTCCTGGCGCGCTCGTTCGGCTTCCTGCTGTCGGTGCTCGCCACCGCCGGGCTGCTCGTCCTCGGACCGCACTGGGCCGAGGCCCTGCGGGCCCGCCGCTGGCCGTACCACCTGGCAGGCGCGCTCGCGGCGACGGCGGCCGCCCAGGCGCTGTGCGCGCCCGTGACGGTGGTGCTGTCCGGGCACATCAGTCTGGTCGGCATCCCCTGCAACCTGCTGGCCGAGCCGGCGGTGGCCCCGGCGACGCTGCTCGGCTTCGGGGTACTCGTCCTGCACCCGCTCCTCCCGGCCCCGGCCGGCCTGCTCGCGGAAGCGGCCGGAGTGCCGGCGGGCTGGCTCGCCCTGGTGGCACGCCGTGGCGCCGAGCTGCCTGGCGGACAACTGGCCTGGCCGGGAGGGTGGTTCGGCACGGCGACGGTCGCGCTGGCCGTCCTGGCCGGCTGCTGGGCGGCGCCGCTGCTGCTGCCCCGACGGGCAGAGTCGGGCGGTCCGCGGCCGGCACCCGGGCGGCGGCGCTGGGCCCGGGCCCTGGTGACGGGGGCCCTGGTGGTGGTCCTGCTGGCCGTGCTGCTGCGCCCGCCACAGCTCGCCCGGATCGCCACCGGCTGGCCACCGACGGGGTGGCGACTGGTGATGTGCGACGTCGGGCAGGGGGACATGCTGGCCCTGGCGACGGGGGAGCCGGACAGCGCGGTGGTGATCGATGCCGGGCCGGATCCGAACGCCGCCGACAGATGCCTGCGCGACCTCGGCATCCGGACGGTCCCCTTACTGCTGCTGACGCACTTCCACGCCGATCACGTCGAGGGCGTGCCGGGGGTGTTGCGGGGCCGCAGGGTCGGTGCGGTCGAGGGCACCACGCTGGACGACCCGCCGGGCGAGGCGGCCAGGGTGACGGGCTGGGCCGCAGGTGTGGGCCTCCCGCTGCTGAGAGCCGGTCGGGGTGAACGGCGTTCGGCGGGAGCGGAGTTGGCCTGGGACGTGGTGTGGCCCGTCCCCGGTGCGGCGGTCGAGGCACCGGGACCGAACAACGCGAGTGTGGCGCTGATGGTGTCACTGACAGGAGGACTACGGATGGCACTGCTCGGAGATCTCGAACCGCAGGCCCAGTCGGCGCTGCTGGGCCGGCTGGGAAGGGCCGACGTCGTGAAGGTGGCGCACCACGGATCGGCCCACCAGGACTGGGACTTGGCGGGTGCCCTGCGTCCCCGGCTGGCCCTCATCTCCTGCGGCGAGGGCAACCCGTACGGGCACCCGTCCCCGAAGACGGTCGACCACCTGCGCGCACTCGGCGCCACCGTCCTGCGCACCGACCGCGAGGGAGACATCGCGGTGACGGGCGACTCCCCGGCCACTCTCGGCGTGGCCGTCCACCCCCAGCCCGCCCACAACGCCCGCCACCCCCGCCCCCACGGCGGGCCCGGCGGGCCCGCGGGGCACGCCGGGTACACCTCCACAGCCCACGCCCACCCCGGGCGGACCTCCGCCGACCCGCGGGCCCCGCCCGTGTGACCCCCGCGCTCTCCTCCTCCCACCCATCACGTGGGGGCATGGAAAGTAGAAGGGGGTGGTGGGAGGAGGCGGAGCAGAGCAAGCAGAAACGTTCCGGCGCGCTCCGGGCCCAGCCCGGAGCGCGCCGGAAGAAAACCACGGGCTCGGGGCCGAGGGCGGCCCGCAGCATCGTGCCGCGGGGTGTCGAGGGCCCGAAGGCGGTTGCGGCGCGCTCCGGGCGGGCCCGCAGCGCGCCGCGAAAAGCCTCACGCCCCGTAGCCGTGTACGACGACCTGGGGGGCTGTCCACGGTCCTCCGGGTGATGCTCAGGCGGCAGCTTCGACACCGAGGTCGGCGAGGAGGCCGCGGATGCGCTGTTCGATCTGGTCGCGGATCGGGCGCACGGCGTCGACGCCCTGGCCGGCCGGGTCCTCCAGCTTCCAGTCGAGATAGGTCTTGCCGGGGAAGAACGGGCAGGCGTCGCCGCAGCCCATGGTGATCACCACGTCGGAGGCCTGGACCGCCTCGGCGGTCAGGACCTTCGGGATCTCGGCGGAGATGTCGATCCCGACCTCGGCCAGCGCCTCGACCACCGCGGGGTTCACGGTCTCGGTCGGGGCGGAGCCGGCGGAGCGGACCTGGACCCGGTCGCCGCCGAGGCGGGTGAGGAAGGCGGCGGCCATCTGGGACCGGCCGGCGTTGTGCACGCAGACGAACAGCACGGACGGGACGGCGGGAGTGCTCACGGAAGTGGGTCCTTGGTCTTCGAGGCGGGACGGGCGGAGGGCAGCAGGTCAGCGGGCGGCTTCGGCTCGGTGGTGGTCGCCATGCGGGACGGCTGCGTCCTCGGCGGCCGGGGTCGGGCGGCCGAACAGCACCACCACCAGGACGATGCCGACGGCCAGGCCGACGAGCTGGGCGGCGATGAACGGCAGCACCGAGGCGGGGGCGATGCCGGCGAAGGTGTCGGTGAACGCCCGGCCGATCGTCACCGCGGGGTTGGCGAAGCTGGTCGAGGACGTGAACCAGTAGGCGGCGCCGATGAACGAGGCGACCGCGACCGGGGTGAAGTGCGCGCGGCCGATGCGGGCCAGGCCGAAGATCAGCAGGATCAGGCCGGCGGTCGCGACGACCTCGCCCAGCCACAGATGCGGCGCCCAGCGGTCATGCGTCGACCAGGACACGAGCGGCTCGGCGAACATCGCGTCCGCGAGCACCGCCCCGCCGATCGCGCCGACGGTCTGCGCGGGGACATAGGCCGCGACGTCCCGCAGCCCGGGCCCGTTCCCGTGGCTGCGGCCACTCCACCAGGCGGCCAGGGTCACGGCCGGGTTGAAGTGGGCGCCGGAGACCGGGCCGAGCAGCAGGATCAGCGCGCCGAGGCCGAACACGGTCGCGAGCGAGTTGGCCAGCAGCTGGACGCCGACGTCCTGGGACAGCTCGGCGGCCTGGATGCCGGAGCCGACCACGACGGCCACGAGCGCGCCGGTCCCGACGAACTCGACGGCGGCCCGGCGGCCGAGCGGCGCTGTCCCGGTCATCCGGACTCCCCGGTGGGGGCCTGGAGCAGGGCGGAGAGCTTGGCCAGCGCGGCGGGCAGCACCCAGTAATAGACCCACGTCCCGCGGCGCTCGGAGCCGACCAGGCCGGCCTCGCGCAGGACCTTGAGGTGGTGGGAGATCGTCGGCTGGGACACGTCGAACGGGCCGGTCAGGTCGCAGACGCAGGCTTCGCCGCCCTCGTGCGAGGCGATCAGCGACAGCAGCCGCAGGCGCACCGGGTCGGAGAGGGCCTTGAACATCTTCGCCAGGTCGGCGGCGGCGTCCTCGCCCAGGGGCTCGTGGACCATCGGCGAGCAGCACGCGGCCGCGTCGTCCCGGTCGAGCACCTCATGTTCCAGATTCGACATATGTCTATATTGACAGCCATTGATTCAAGTGGCAACGTCGTCCATATCGACAGTTGTCGAATCAAGGCCTCGGTCCCTGGGAGAACCGCCATGTCCCGCGTTCAGCTCGCCCTGCGCGTCGCCGACCTCGAAGGCTCGATCGCCTTCTACTCCAAACTGTTCGGCACCGAGCCCGCCAAGCGCCGGCCCGGTTACGCGAACTTCGCCATCGCCACCCCGCCGCTCAAGCTCGTCCTCATCGAGGGCGGGGACGGCGAGGACACCCGCCTGGACCACCTTGGCGTCGAGGTCGAGAGCGCTGAGCAGGTCACCGCCGCCGCCACCCGCCTCAAGGACGCCGGCTTGGCCACCTTCGAGGAGAGCGACACCTCCTGCTGCTACGCCCTCCAGGACAAGGTCTGGGTCCACGGCCCCGGCAAGGAGCCCTGGGAGGTCTATGTCGTCAAGGCCGATGCCGACACCCTCGGCAAGAGCGCCGACGGCGCCCCCGGCACCTGCTGCACCAGCACCGAGCGGACCGCCGAACCGGCCGCTGCCACCGGATGCGCCTGCGGCTGACCCTCACCGACACCGATGGCCTCGCCCCTGACGAGGGCGAGGCCATCACGCTGCCCGGCGAAGACAGCCGAACGGGGGCGGAACTTCAACACGAAGAACTTGACGGGGAAGGCGTCGGTCAGGGGGACGTGCCGGCCCTGGCGGCGGGGGAACCGGACAGCGCGGTGGTGATCGATGCCGGGCCGGCTCCGGAGCGCGCCGCAGGGGCGGGCGGTGGGGGCTCGGTGCGGCCGGTCCGGCAGTCGTCGGGTACGGCCGAGGGCTCTCAGGCCTCCTCGCGCCAGCCCTCGTAGCCGGCCGCGAGGGTGTCGAGGGCGTGCAGCAGGGTGGGGGTCCAGCCGGTCTCCGGGGCCTCGGCGACGATCAGCCACTGGGCGTCCTCGGCGTCGTCCTCGCCCGCGAGGGCGTCGCGGACGACTTCGAGCTCGCCGAGGTCGGGCTGGGTGGCGCCGAGTTCCTCGGCCGCCTCCTGGGCGGTGTCACGGTCGGGCAGGACGAGCAGCTGCCGGGCGTACGGGTCGTCGACGTCCGGGAGGTCGGTGGTCTGGTTCTCGCTCACCCGGCCATTGTCCAGGTCGGGCCGTCCGCTCCGTCGGGCGGGAGTGTCCGCGGCCCGTGGGATGCTGGTAGGCGATGGCCAGGAAGAGTGCACCCGACGACCTGCTCGCCCCGCTGACCCTCGCGGTCGGCCAGGAGGAGCTGCTGCTGGACCGCGCGGTCGCCCAGGTGGTGGCGGCGGCGAAGGCGGCGGACCCGGACACCGACGTGCGGGACCTGCCGCCCGGCGGTCTGCAGCCCGGCAGCCTGGCCGAGCTGACCACGCCGTCGCTGTTCGCCGAGCGCAAGGTGATCGTGGTCCGGGCCGCCCAGGACCTCTCCGCCGACTCGGTGAAGGAGGTCAAGGCGTACATCGAGGCGCCGGCCGACGAAGTGATCATGGTGCTGGTGCACGCCGGCGGCGCCAAGGGCAAGGGCCTGCTGGACGCCGGGCGCAAGGCCGGCGGGCGCGAGGTGGCCTGCGCCAAGCTGGCCAAGGCGAGCGAGCGGCTGGCCTTCGTCAAGGGCGAGTTCCGCACCCTGGGCCGCTCCGCGACCCCGGAGGCCTGCCAGGCGCTGCTGGACGCGCTCGGCAGCGACCTGCGCGAGCTGGCCGCCGCCTGCCACCAGCTGACCTCGGACGTCGAGGGCACGATCGACGAGACGGTGGTGGCCCGCTACTACAGCGGCCGGGCCGAGGCGACCGGCTTCGAGGTGGCGGACCTGGCGGTCACCGGCCGGGCCGCGGAGGCGCTGGAGCGGCTGCGCTGGGCGCTGGCCGTCGGCCAGCCGCCGACCGGCATCACCTACGCGCTGGCCTCGGGCGTGCGCAGCATCGGCCGGCTGGCGAGCGCTGGGCGGAACATGCGCCCGGGCGACCTGGCCCGCGAGCTGGGCATGCCGCCGTGGAAGGTCGACCGGGTCCGTCAGCAGATGCGCGGCTGGACGGGCAACGGGGTGGCCACCGCGCTGACCGCGATCGCCCAGGCCGACGCCGCCGTCAAGGGCGGGTCGGACGACCCGGCCTTCGCCCTGGAGCGCGCGGTGGTCGCCGTCGCCCGGGCCGCCCGGGCCGGCTCCCGGCCCGCCTACTGACCGGCCCGCCTACTGACCGGCCCGCCTACTGACCGTCCCGCCTGCTGACGGCCCGCCTACTGACGCCGCTGACTGGCGGCGCCTCCTGACACCGTCCCGCCTGCTGTCAGTGCGCGGCAGCGCGAGCGGGTCCCGGCCTACTTCTTCATCGCCCGGAGGGCGTCCTGCGCGTCGGACTGCAGGGTGCTGCGCAGCTCGTCCTTGGACGGCGGCTTGCCCTTCCCCTGGGTGTAGCTCGCCGTGTAGTTGATGTAGTACGTCATCCCGCCGTCGCGGATGTCCAGTTCGGCGTAGACGCTGTGGTATTGGTCCGAGCCGTCGTCCTTGTACAGGTAGTACGCCTGCTCGCCGAGTCCCGCGATGTCGGTGACCTGGTAGCCGCGCCCCCGGTAGAGCTCCTTGTTGGCCTCCATCTCGGGCTCCGGGTTGATCGCCTTGTGGAGGTCGGTGCGGAAGAAGAGGGTGGCGTACTCGCTGTCGTTGTTGCCGCCGGTGCGCTTGAGCGACATCGAGCAGCTCATGGTGTCCAGGGCCGGGTGCCGGTCGGCGTGGTGGGTCGGCGCGGAGGTGTCCGAGACGGAGTACGTCTGGAGGATCTTCGTGGGCTTCCCGGTGGTGCAGAAGTCGTCGGAGAGGTGGTAGCCGTGCAGGCCGCGCGGCGAGGACTCGCTGGTCACCAGGCCGGGGACGGTCATCACGGCGGCGGCCCAGCCGGCGGAGACGATCAACGCGCCGACGAACGCCCAGACGGCGTTGCGCCGCAGGTTCCCGCTCCTCCCGGAGCCCGGCGGAATCGAGGTGCCCGGGCTGAGGACCGGGGCCAGGCCCGGGGCGGTGGGCAGCCCCGGCGGCGGCCCGAAGCCGGCCGTACCGGCCGCACCCGCCGGGCCCGGAGCGCCCGGTACGGGCTGCGCGCCCCCGCCCGGCTGCTGCGGGAAGCCGTACCCCGGTCCGTTCGGTGCCGGTGGCGGCGGTGGCGTCGTCATGGAAGTTCCCCCCTGGACCTGGCGTCGGGGTGCTCCCCGCACCCCGAACGGACCCGACCGACCATAGCGGCCGGACCGTGGAACGCGACAGGCGCCGCAGTGGCCTCGGGGAAGAGGCCGACTGCGACGCCTGTCGCACTGCTCCTGTGCACCGCACCCGCGTGGCGAACGCAGGCCGCGTACGGTGCGAGTCTTGCGCGCCTCGGGGGTCCGGGTAGAGGGCCGGGTCGTCCCGAAGCGGTGGGGGGTCACCGCCCCCGGGGGCGTCAGGCCTGGACGGCCGTGTTGACGCGCTTGGTGATGGCCGACTTCTTGTTGGCGGCCTGGTTGGCGTGGATGACGCCCTTGCTCACGGCCTTGTCCAGCGCCTTGGAGGCGGCGCGGGCCAGCTCGGTGGCCTTCTCGGTCTCGCCGGCGGCAGCGGCCTCACGGGCCTTGCGCAGAGCGGTCTTCAGCGAGGACTTGACGGCCTTGTTGCGCAGGCGCGCCTTCTCGTTGGTCTTGTTGCGCTTGATCTGGGACTTGATGTTCGCCACGAAGGAGCCTCAGTCTGTCTAAAGGTCTGAACGGGTTCGCACCGGCGGCCTTCGTCCTGCTGAGAGGGCATGCCGAGGCCAGGTGCAGCAGCCCACGCTACCAGGGGCCCGCCGCCCGCCCCAAACCGGGCGCCCGCGAGGACCGGCCCCGGGCGCCCGCGAGGACCCGTCCTCGCCGCCCGCGCGTACCGTTCCCGCGGCCCGTGAGGATCGCCCCCGCCGCCCGCGATGCTCCCGGACGGTGCCATGGGCCGCGGTCGTGGGAAGATGGGAGGAACTATTTCGATCGGACGAGACTGTCCGGTCCCCGGGAAACCGGTCAGCGATGATCCGGACACCCCGGCCCCGGACCAACGGAGAATCGGACCAAGGTGCCCGCGACCCCCAGCAATGTGCCAGAGCCCAGCCGTACCGACCCGGCGCTGATCCGCAACTTCTGCATCATCGCCCACATCGACCACGGCAAGTCGACGCTCGCAGACCGGATGCTGCAGATCACCGGCGTCGTCGACCCCCGGCAGATGCGTGCCCAGTACCTCGACCGCATGGACATCGAGCGTGAGCGCGGCATCACCATCAAGTCGCAGGCGGTCCGCCTCCCGTGGGCGCCGAAGACCGGGCCGAACGCCGGGGCGACGCACATCCTCAACATGATCGACACCCCCGGCCACGTGGACTTCACGTACGAGGTGTCCCGCTCCCTCGCCGCGTGCGAGGGCACCATCCTGGTGGTCGACGCGGCCCAGGGCATCGAGGCGCAGACCCTCGCCAACCTGTACCTGGCGCTGGAGAACGACCTCACGATCGTCCCGGTCCTCAACAAGATCGACCTCCCGGCCGCCCAGCCGGAGAAGTACGCGGCCGAGATCGCCCACATCATCGGCTGCGACCCGGACGACGTGCTCAAGGTCAGCGCCAAGACCGGCCTGGGCGTCGAGGACCTGCTGGACCACATCGTCGACACCATCCCGGCCCCGGTCGGCGTCGCGGAGGCCCCGGCCCGCGCGATGATCTTCGACTCGGTGTACGACTCCTACCGCGGCGTGGTCACCTACGTCCGGGTCGTGGACGGCCAGCTGAACAAGCGCGAGCGCATCCAGATGATGTCCACCGGCGCGACCCACGAGCTGCTGGAGATCGGCGTCATCTCGCCCGAGCCGAAGGTCGCCGACGGCCTGGGCGTCGGCGAGGTGGGCTACATCATCACCGGTGTGAAGGACGTCCGGCAGTCCAAGGTCGGTGACACGATCACCTCGATGCACAAGGGCGCCACCGAGCCGCTGGGCGGCTACAAGGACCCGCGCCCGATGGTGTTCTCCGGCCTCTACCCGCTGGACGGCTCGGACTACCCGCTGCTGCGCGACGCCCTCGACAAGCTGAGGCTCAACGACGCCGCGCTGGTGTACGAGCCGGAGACCTCGGTCGCACTCGGCTTCGGCTACCGCTGTGGCTTCCTCGGCCTGCTGCACCTGGAGATCATCCGGGAGCGCCTGGAGCGCGAGTTCAACCTCGACCTGATCTCCACCGCCCCCAACGTGGTCTACCGGGTGGTCATGGAGGACGGCACCGAGCACACCGTCACCAACCCGAGCGAGTTCCCGTCGGGCAAGATCTCCGAGGTGTTCGAGCCGGTCGTGCGCGGCACCATCCTCGCGCCCAACGAGTTCGTCGGCGCGATCATGGAGCTCTGCCAGTCCCGCCGCGGCAGCCTCCAGGGCATGGACTACCTGTCCGAGGACCGCGTCGAGCTGCGCTACACCCTGCCGCTCGCGGAGATCGTCTTCGACTTCTTCGACCAGCTGAAGTCCAAGACCCGCGGCTACGCCTCGCTGGACTACGAGCCCATCGGCGAGCAGGCCGCCCAGCTGGTCAAGGTCGACATCCTGCTGCACGGCGACGCGGTCGACGCCTTCTCCGCGATCGTCCACAAGGACAAGGCCTACAGCTACGGCGTGATGATGGCGGGCAAGCTCCAGAAGCTCATCCCCCGCCAGCAGTTCGAGGTGCCGATCCAGGCGGCCATCGGCTCCCGGGTGATCGCCCGCGAGACGGTCCGCGCGATCCGCAAGGACGTCCTCGCCAAGTGCTACGGCGGTGACATCTCCCGTAAGCGGAAGCTGCTGGAGAAGCAGAAGGAAGGCAAGAAGCGGATGAAGATGGTCGGCAGCGTGGAGGTCCCGCAGGAGGCCTTCATCGCCGCGCTGTCCACCGACGCCGAGACGCCGAAGGACAAGAAGTAGCGGCACGGCGGCGACGCACGCCGGAAGGGCCCGGGCACCCGCCCGGGCCCTTCCGGCGTTCCGGCGGCCTACTTCAGGCTGCTGAGGACCACGCCGACGATCGCCGCCTTCGCCAGCCGCCCGGCGGTGCCGGTGAACACGGTGGGCCGCATCGAGTCGTCCGGACGGACCACCTGGAGCAGTCCGTCCCGCCGGCCGAGGCTCACGCACTGCACCTGGTACCGGAACGAGAACGGCCTGTCGGTGCGCCCGTCCAGCAGCTTGCCGAGGTACTGGCCCTGCGGCAGGGCGGTGGCGCAGCCCATCCGCAGGGTGCCGACGCCGGGGACGGTGACCGCGGCGGCGTCGCCGACCACATGGACGTCCGGGTGGGAGACCGACCGCAGGTGGTCGTCCACCAGGGCCCGGCCGCGCTCGTCCACGGCCAGTCCGGCCTCGGCGGCCAGCGGGTGCGGCTCCAGCGAGGCGGCCCAGACGACGAGGTCGGCCGCGATCGGGCCGGCGGTGGTGCGCAGCCCGTCCGGGGTGACCTCGGTGACGGTGGTGTTCTCGTGGACGCTCGCGCCGAGCCGGGCGAGGACGCGCAGGACGTGGGCCCGGCCCTTGGCCGAGTAGACGCCGCCGACCAGGCCGGACGCGACGATCCGCACCTCCCAGGCGGGGTGGGCCTCGGCGAGTTCGGTGGCCAGTTCGATGCCGGTGGCGCCGCCGCCGACCACGGCCAGGGTGCCGGGCTGTCCGGCCGTCTCGATCCGGCGGCGCAGCTCGGCGGCGCGCTCCGCCGAGTGGGCGAGCTGTTCGGCGCCGGGGACGCCGTGCCAGGCGGTGCGGCTGCCGAGGGCGTGGACCAGGGTGTCGTATGCCAGGGTGGTGCCGTCGTCCAGCCGGACCTCGTGCGCGTCCGGGTCGAGTCCGACGGCCCGGGCCCGGCGGTGGGTGACCCGGCTGCCGCGGGTGAGTTCGCCGATGGTGGGCCAGTCGCGGCCGCGGCCGGCCGCGGTCTCGTGCTGGCGGATGCGGTGCAGGATCCGCTCCTCGGGGGCGACCAGGGTGACGGCGTGGTGCCGTCCGGCGCCCTTGGCCGCGGTGAGCCCGGCGTACCCGGCGCCCAGTACGACGATCCGCCGACCGCTGGTGGTGCTGCTCATCTCGTCCGCCTCCTCGCGAGGGCGCTCCGGTGGAGCGCTGTTCGGGAAGGGGACGACGCGGCCGGTCAGGGTGTGACGGTGACCCGCGTCACAGCGTGATCGGGCTGATCCGGGCGAGCTTCTCGGGGTTGACGACGGTGTACGCCGCGGTGATCCGCCCGTCCGTGACGGCGAAGCCCACCACCCCGGTGACGGTGCCGGTGGCCCGCTCGTACCAGACCAGTCCGGGCTCGTCGTTGACCAGTGCGAGGTCCAGCGCGTACTCGGGGGTGAACCACTTGCCGACCAGGCCGGCCACCAGCCGGGCCACCTTGTCGGCGCCGTGCACCGGGCGGGCGGCGGCGCGGACGATGCCGCCGCCGTCGGCGTGCCAGACCACGTCCGGGTCGAGGACGTCCATCAGGCCCAGGATGTCGCCCCGGGTGCTGGCGGCGGCGAAGGCCTCGACGGCCCGCCGGTGCTCGCCCGGGTCGGTGTCGCCGGTGTGCTGGCCGCCGGCCCTGACCCGGCGGCGGGCCCGGGAGGCGAGCTGGCGGGCGGCGTCGGGGGTGCGCTCCAGGGAGGCGGCGATCTCCTCGAAGCCGACCGCGAAGACGTCGTGCAGCACGAAGGCGGCCCGCTCGGCGGGGGTGAGCTGTTCCAGCACGGCGAGCAGGGCGAGCGAGACGGACTCGCCGCGTTCGGCCAGCTCGTCGGGGGAGGCGGGGCCGGCGGTGTAGGAGACGGCCGGCTCGGGCAGCCACTCGCCGTAGTAGGCCTCGCGGCGGGCCCGGGCGGAGCCCAGCTGGTCGTAGCAGAGCCGGGTGACGACGGTGGTGAGGAAGGCGCGCGGGTCGGCGACGGCGGTGCGGTCGGCGGCCTGCCAGCGCAGCCAGGCGTCCTGGAGGACGTCCTCGGCGTCGGTGAACGAGCCGAGCAGCCGGTAGGCGACCGAGCCCAGGTAGCGGCGGTTCGCCTCGAAGGCGTCCGGGGTCTTCGCGGCGTCAGCGGTGCCAGGGATGCCAGCGGTCCCGGGGGTGCCGGGGGTGCCAGCGGTGCCAGGGGTGCCAGGGGTGCCAGGGGTGGCGGTGGCGTCCGGGCGGCCCGGGTCCTGGTCGTCGATCACGGGCCCAAGGTAGCGCGGGTGTGGCGAAAGCGAAGGGCCGGGGCGGGAAGTCCCCGCCCCGGCCCGCTCGCCGGCCGGGCGTCAGTCCACTGTGTCAGTCCACCGCGTCCGTCCACCGCGCCAGTTCACCGCGCCGGTCCACCACGTCAGTCCACCTCGACCGCGGCCTCGGCGAACTGCGCCTGGTAGAGCCGGGCGTAGGCGCCGTCGGCGGCGATCAGCTGCTCGTGCGAGCCCTGCTCGACGATCGAGCCGTTCTCCATCACCAGGATCACGTCGGCGTCCCGGATGGTGGAGAGCCGGTGGGCGATCACGAAGCTGGTGCGGCCGGTGCGCAGCCGGGCCATGGCCCGCTGGATCAGCACCTCGGTGCGGGTGTCGACGGAGCTGGTCGCCTCGTCCAGGACCAGGATGGACGGCTGGGCGAGGAAGGCCCGGGCGATGGTGATCAGCTGCTTCTCGCCGGTGCTGACGCCGGTGCCCTCGTCGTCGATGACGGTGTCGTAGCCGTCCGGCAGGGTGCGCACGAAGCGGTCGACGTGGGCGGCCCTGGCGGCCTCGACGACCTGTTCGCGGGTGGCGGACTCGGCGCCGTAGGCGATGTTGTCGGCGATGCTGCCGCCGAACAGCCAGGTGTCCTGGAGCACCATGCCGATGCCGGAGCGCAGTTCCTCGCGGGACATCGCGGCGATGTCCACGCCGTCGAGGGTGATCCGTCCGGAGCTGACCTCGTAGAACCGCATCAGCAGGTTGACCAGGGTGGTCTTGCCGGCGCCGGTGGGGCCGACGATGGCGACGGTCTGCCCCGGTTCGACCTTGAGCGAGAGGTCCTCGATGAGCGGCTTCTCGGGGTCGTAGCGGAAGGACACGTCCTGGAAGGCGACCCGGCCGCGCACCGCGTCGGGCCGTTCGGGCATGGCGGGTTCGGGGCTCTGCTCGGGGGCGTCCAGCAGCTCGAAGACGCGCTCGGCGGAGGCGACGCCGGACTGCACCAGGTTGGCCATGCTGGCGACCTGGGTGAGCGGCTGGCTGAACTGCCGCGAGTACTGGATGAACGCCTGGACGTCGCCGATGGACAGCGAGCCGCTGGCCACCCGCAGGCCGCCGACGACGGCGACCAGCACGTACTGGAGGTTGCCGATCAGCATCATCGCGGGCTGGATGACGCCGGAGATGAACTGGGCCTTGTAACTGGCCTGGTAGAGCGCCTCGTTGTGCTCGCGGAAGGTCTCCGCGGACTCCTGCTGCCGCCCGAACACCTTGACCAGGGTGTGGCCGGTGTACATCTCCTCGATGTGGGCGTTGAGTTGACCGGTGGACTTCCACTGCTGGACGAACTGCGGCTGGGCGCGCTTGCCGACCTTGGTGGCGACGACCACCGAGGCGGGCACCGAGACCAGGGCGATCACGGCGAGCAGCGGGGAGATCCAGAACATCATCGCGAGCACGCCGACCACGGTGAGCAGCGAGTTGACGACCTGTCCCAGGGTCTGCTGCATGGACTGGCCGATGTTGTCGATGTCGTTGGTGACCCGGCTGAGCACCTCGCCGCGCGGCTGCTTGTCGAAGTAGCTGAGCGGCAGCCGGGAGAGCTTGGCCTCGACGTCCTGGCGCAGCCGGTAGCTGGCGGCCTGGATGGCCTGGGTGGCCAGCCGGCCCTGGACGACGCCGAAGAGGGCGGAGGCGACGTAGACGCCGAGCACCCAGAGCAGGATGGTGCCGATGGCGCCGAAGTCCATGCCCTGGCCGGGGGTGAAGTCGACGGCGGAGAGCAGGTCGGCGACGCCGCCCTCGCCGTGGGCGCGCAGGCCCTCGACGACCTGCTCCTTGGAGGCGCCGGCCGGGAAGCGGGCGCCGACGACTCCGGCGAAGATCAGGTCGGTGGCGGTGCCGAGGATCTTGGGGCCGATGACGGCGCAGCCGATGCCGAGCACGCCGAGGAGCAGGACGCCGATCAGGGTGTTGCGTTCGGGGCGCAGCAGGCCGAGGACGCGCTTGCCGGAGCCCTTGAAGTCCATGGACTTCTCGGTGCCCTGGCCGCCCATGAAGCGGCCGGGGCCGGCCGGGCCGCGGCGGGCGGCGGCGGCCTGCGAGTCGCTGGGCAGTCCGGGGCGCTGCGCGGTGTCCCTGGTGGGGGAGTCCTTCTCGGGAGCGTCTTTCCCGAGGGCGTCCGCGGGGGCGGCGTCTCTCGGTGCCCGCCCCTTGTCCAGTTCGGGCTTTCCGGGGGTGGTCATGCCGCCTCCTGCTCGGTGAGCTGGGAGAGCACGATCTCCCGGTACGTCGGGTTGTCGGCCATCAGTTCGTGGTGGGTTCCGGTGCCGACGACGGCGCCTTCGTCGAGGACGATGATCCGGTCGGCGTCGCGGATGGTGGACACGCGCTGGGCGACGATCAGGACGGTGGCGTCGGAGGTCTCGCGGGCGAGGGCCTTGCGGAGCTTGGCGTCGGTGGCGTAGTCGAGTGCGGAGAAGGAGTCGTCGAAGAGGTAGACGGAGGGTCGGCGGACCAGGGTCCGGGCGATGGCCAGGCGTTGGCGCTGGCCGCCGGAGACGTTGCCGCCGCCCTGGGCGATGGGGGCGTCCAGGCCTTCGGGCAGCTTCTCGACGAACTCCTTGGCCTGGGCGATCTCCAGGGCGTGCCAGAGTTCCTCGTCGGTGGCGTCGGGCCGGCCGTAGCGGAGGTTGCTGGCGACGGTGCCGGAGAAGAGGTAGGGCTTCTGGGGGACGATGCCGACGTTCTCGGCGATCACGGCGGGGGCGAGTTCGCGGACGTCCACGCCGTCGAGCAGGACCTGGCCGGAGGTGGCGTCGAAGAGCCGGGGGACGAGGCCGAGCAGGGTGGACTTGCCGCTGCCGGTGGAGCCGATGATCGCGGTGGTCTCGCCGGGGCGGGCGGTGAGGTCGATGCCGCGCAGCACCGAGGCCTCGGCGCCGGGGTAGCGGAAGTCGACGTCGCGCAGTTCCAGGTTGCCGCGGCTCAGCACCTCGTCGACGGGGGCGGCGGGCGGGACGACGCTGCTGTGGGTGCCGAGGACGTCCTGGATGCGTTCGGCGCAGACCTCGGCGCGCGGCACCATCATGAACATGAAGGTGGCCATCATGACGCTCATCAGGATCTGCATCAGGTAGGAGAGGAACGCGGTGAGCGCGCCGATCTCCATGGCGCCGCTGTCGATGCGGTGGGCGCCGAACCAGAGCACGGCGACGCTGGAGACGTTCACGACCAGCATGACGGCGGGGAACATGACGGACATCAGCCGGCCGACCTGGCGGGCGACGTGGGTGAGGTCCTCGTTGGCGCCGGCGAAGCGGGCCTGCTCCTGGTCGTCCTTGACGAAGGCGCGGATGACCCGGATGCCGGTGATCTGCTCGCGCAGGACCCGGTTCACGGTGTCGATCTGCTCCTGCATGCTGCGGAACTTGGGGCGCAGCGCGCGGACCAGCAGGAGCACGACGACGCCGAGCACGGGGATGACGGCGAGCAGCAGGCCGGACAGCGGGACGTCCTGGTTGAGCGCCATGATGATGCCGCCGACGCACATGATCGGTGCGGCGACCATGAGCGTGAAGCTCATCAGGGCGAGCATCTGGACCTGCTGGACGTCGTTGGTGGTGCGGGTGATCAGCGAGGGGGCGCCGAACTGGCCGACCTCGCGGGCGGAGAAGCTCTGCACCCGGTCGAAGACGGCGGCGCGGACGTCCCGGCCGAAGGCCATGGCGGTGCGCGCGCCGAGGAGGACGGCGCCGATGGAGCACAGGGCCTGGAGGACGGTGACCGCGATCATCACCCCGCCGACGCGCAGGATGTAGCCGGTGTCGCCCTTGACCACGCCGTCGTCGATGATGTCGGCGTTGAGGGTCGGCAGATAGAGCGCCGCCAGGGTGGACACCAGCTGGAGCAGTACCAGCAGGGTGATCGGTCGGGAGTACGGGCGCAGGTACGCCCTCAGCAGTCTGATCAGCACTAGCACACTCTTGTCGTCGCCGGACGGGTTCGCACCCCAATTCTGGGTGTTCTGTAGCGTCGTACAGGCCATTCGGCGTGCGGGAGCCGTAGGTTTGCCGGGCCTTTGCCGAACGGCCGGGTCCGGCACCGGTGGCTCGGCCGCGTGCCGTCGGGCGCTGCCCTCTTACGGAATGACCGGTTTCCCCCTAGGCTGCTGATTGCCCCTTTGTTACCGACCGGTACCGCCCAGGTGAACCGGGGCCCGGCGGCCGCCCCCACGGACGCCGCGACAATCCCTCAGACGGCCACCCGCCACCGGAGGTCCTCGTTGAGTTCCGCGCAGTCCCTGATCGACTCCGGCAGGCCCGACCTCGTCGCCGGGCGTCCCGCCTCCGTCGCCCACCTGTTCCTGGAGCGGGTCGCCCTGACCCCGAACGCCGAGGCCTACCGGTACCCCTCGCCCGTGGACGAGCAGGCCGCCGACGGCGCGCCCGGCGCCGAGCAGTGGCGCTCGCTCACCTGGGCGCAGACCGCGACCCGGGTCAAGGCGGTGGCCGCCGGCCTGATGGCCCTCGGCATCCGTTCCGAGGACCGGGTGGCCCTGGCCTCCTCGACCCGGCTCGAATGGATCCTCGCCGACCTCGGCGCCATGTGCGCGGGCGCCGCGATCACCACCGTCTACCCGAGCACCAACGCCGACGAGACCGCCTTCATCCTCTCCGACTCCGGCTCCCGGGCCCTGTTCGCCGAGAACGCGGCCCAGCTGGCCAAGGCCGTCGGGCAGATCGACCAGCTGCCCGAGCTGCGCACCGTGATCCTCTTCGACGCGCCCGCCGAGGCCCCCGAGAGCGCCGGCCTGGAGGTGCTCACCCTCGCCGAGCTGGAGGAGCGCGGCTCCCGGTACCTGGCGGAGCACCCGGACGCGGTGGAGAAGGCCGTCGACGGGCTCGGCAAGGAGCAGCTGGCCACCCTCATCTACACCTCCGGCACCACCGGCCGCCCCAAGGGCGTGCGCCTGGTGCACGACTGCTGGGCGTACGAGGGCCGGGCGCAGGAGGCCAGCGGGCTGCTGGGCGCCGACGACGTGCACTTCATGTGGCTGCCGCTGTCGCACGTGTTCGGCAAGACGCTGATCTCCGGGCAGATCGCCACCGGGCACGTGATGGCGCTGGACGGCCGGGTGGACCGGATCATCCACAACCTGCCGGCGATCCGGCCGACCGTGATGGCTTCGGCGCCGCGCATCTTCGAGAAGGTCTACAACGGCATCGCGGGCCGGGCCCGGGCCGAGGGCGGCGCCAAGTACAAGATCTTCATGTGGGCGGCCAAGGTCGCCCGCGAGTACGCCCGGGCCGTCCAGGAGAGCCGGGTGGCCACCGGCGCCGAGTCGGCCCCGCTGGGCCTGCGGGTGCAGCACGCGCTCGCCGACAAGCTGGTCTACGCGAAGATCCGGGCGGCCTTCGGCGGCCGGCTGCGCGGCGCGGTCTCCGGCAGCGCCGCGCTCGCCCCGGAGATCGGCTACTTCTTCATCGGCGCCGGGGTGCCCATCCTGGAGGGCTACGGCCTGAGCGAGACCAGCGCGGGCTCCTGCGTCAACCGCGCGGAGGACGTGCGGATCGGCACGGTGGGCCGCCCGCTGCCCGGCACCGAGGTGCGGATCGCCGAGGACGGCGAGATCCTGCTGCGCGGCCCGGGCGTCATGCGCGGCTACCACAACCTGCCCGAGAAGACCGCCGAGGTGCTGGAGCCGGACGGCTGGTTCCACACCGAGGACATCGGCGAGCTCAGCGCGGACGGCTTCCTGCGGATCACCGACCGCAAGAAGGACCTGTTCAAGACCTCCGGCGGCAAGTACGTGGCGCCCAGCGAGGTCGAGGGCAAGTTCAAGGCGGTCTGCCCGTTCGTCAGCAACATCCTGGTGATCGGCAACGGCCGCAACTTCTGTACCGCGCTGATCGGCCTGGACGAGGCGGTCCTCATGCCCTGGGCCGCCGAGCACGGCCTGGCCGGCCGGTCCTACGCCGAGCTGGCCGCCGAGCCGGCCGTGCACGAGCTGATCGGGGGCTTCGTCAAGCGGGTCAACGGCGACCTCCAGCGCTGGCAGACGATCAAGAAGTTCCACCTGCTGCCGCGCGACCTCGACATCGAGCACGGCGAGCTCACGCCCAGCCTGAAGATCAAGCGCCCGGTGGTCGAGCGGGAGTACGCGGACGCCGTGACCGCCATGTACGCGGGTGCCAACGAGGCGTAACGGCGGGCCCTGAGCCGCCCGCTCCCGTACGGCTCACCCGAACGGGTGGGCCGTACGGGACAATGGGCTCATGCCCTCCGCACTTCCCGACGGCGAACCGGTGCCGTCCGACGGTTCCCTGCCCGCGCACGCCCTCGACGGGCTGGGTTCGCGGCCGTTCGGCTTCTACCTGCACGTGCCCTACTGCGCCAGCCGCTGCGGCTACTGCGACTTCAACACCTACACCGCCACCGAGCTGCGCTCCTCCGGGGCCGTCGCCTCGCAGGAGACCTACGCGGACAACGTGGTCGCCGAGATCCGCCACGCCCGCGAGGTGCTCGGGGACGCCGACCTCCCGGTGCGGACCGTCTTCCTCGGCGGCGGCACCCCGACCCTGCTGCCCGCCCGCGACCTGGTGAAGATGCTCGCCGCGATCCGCGAGGAGTTCGGGCTCGCCGAGGACGCCGAGGTCACCACCGAGGCCAACCCGGAGTCGGTCGACCCGGCCTACCTGGCCGAACTGCGCGAGGGCGGCTACAACCGGCTCTCCTTCGGCATGCAGAGCGCCCGCCCGCACGTCCTGAAGCTGCTGGACCGCCACCACACCCCGGGCCGCCCCGAGGCCTGCGTGGCCGAGGCCCGCGCGGCCGGCTTCGAGCACGTCAACCTCGACCTCATCTACGGCACCCCGGGCGAGTCCGACGACGACTGGCGGGCCTCCCTGGACGCCGCCATCGGCGCCGGGCCCGACCACGTCTCCGCGTACTCGCTGATCGTCGAGGAGGGCACCCGGCTCGCCGCCCGGGTCAAGCGCGGCGAACTGCCGATGATCGACGACGACGTGCACGCCGACCGCTACCTGATCGCCGAGGAGGCCCTCAGCGCCGCCGGCTACTCCTGGTACGAGGTCTCCAACTGGGCCACCACCCCCGAGGGCCGCTGCCGCCACAACGAGCTGTACTGGACCGGCGCCGACTGGTGGGGTGCGGGCCCCGGCGCCCACAGCCACGTCGGCGGCGTCCGCTGGTGGAACGCCAAGCACCCCGCCGCCTACGCCCGGGCCCTCGCCGAACACCGCACCCCGGCCCTGGCCCGCGAGGTGCTGGAGGACGAGGACCGCCGCGTCGAGCGCATCCTCCTGGAGCTGCGCCTGGTCGACGGCATCCCCCTCGACCTGCTGACGGACACCGGCCGCGAGGCGGCGGACCGCCACCTCGCCGACGGCCTCCTCGCCGCCGGGCCCTACGCGCGGGGCCGCGCCGCCCTCACCCTCCGGGGCCGCCTCCTGGCGGACGCCGTCGTACGTGACTTGGTGGACTGAGTGTCGTTAACGTGGTGTCAGCCGTCGGAGGGAGCGCGCGATGACCGCCATCGATGATCGGATGACCGGGATCTTCGAGAACCTGGAGGTGCCGGAAGGCGTCAAGGCCGAGCTCATCAGGGGGGAAATCGTGATGATGGCCGGGCCGGACATGGTCCACAACCTCATCGTCTCCGGGATCCAGCACCAGACCCCCTACGCCAGGTGGCGGGCGCTTCAGACCCAGGATCTGATCATCTCCGGCGAGGCCAGCGAACCGCAGCCGGACCTTGTCGTCTTCGAGCGCGGTGCCGTCCCGGAGGCGGGCCGTCTGTTGCCCGCCTCCGTGGTGACCGTCGTGGTCGAGGTGGTTTCCAAGACCAGCGTGCACCGGGACTACCGGATCAAGCGTGAGATGTACGCCCAGGGTGGGATTCCGGTGTACCTCATCGTCGATCCGCTCAAGGGCCTGTGTGTGCTCCTCACCGATCTGACCACCGACACCGCTACGGGTACCCCGGTGTACTGGTCCGAGCGGACCACCAAGTTCGGTGATCCGATTCAGCTCGACCTGCTGGGCATCACGCTGGACACCTCGGAGTTCCGGACCTACTCCTGACCCGGCAGGGCCGTGAAGTCGATCAATTCCTCCACCCGGCCCAGCAGTTCGGGCTCCAGGTCCTTGTAGCTGTTCACCTTCGACAGGATGTGCTTCCAGGCCGCCGGGGTGTCCACCGGCCAGCCGAGGCGGCGGCAGGTGCCCTCCTTCCAGTCCTCGTCCCTCGGGACGGCGGGCCAGGCGGGGATGCCGACGGACGCGGGCTTCACGGCCTGCCAGATGTCGATGTAGGGGTGGCCGACGACCAGCACCGACTCCCCGGTGACCCGGGCGGCGATGCGGTGCTCCTTCGTCCCCGGGAGCAGGTGGTCGACCAGGACGCCGAGGCGGCGGCCGGGGCCGGGGGCGAAGTCGGCGACGATCGCGGGCAGGTCGTCGATGCCGCGCAGGTACTCGACGACGACGCCCTCGATCCGCAGGTCGTCGCCCCAGACCCGCTCGACCAGCTCGGCGTCGTGCCGGCCCTCGACGTAGATGCGGGACTCCCGGGCGATCCGGGCGCGGGCGTTCGGGACGGCGACCGAGCCGGAGGCGGTGCGGCCGGGCGTACGGGGGGCGGACGGCGCCGCGGGCCGGACCAGGGTGACGACCCCGCCCTCCAGCAGGAAGCCGCGCGGCACCAGCGGGAACACCCGGTGCTTGCCGAACCGGTCCTCCAGGGTGACGGTGAACCCCTCGGCGGTCTTCTCGCAGCGCACCACCGCCCCGCAGAAGCCGGTCGCCGCCTCCTCGACCACCAGGTCCCGCTCGGCGGGCACCTCCGGGGCGGGGGCCTGCTTCTTCCACGGCGGGGTCAGGTCGGGTCCGTACGGGCGACTGCGCATACGGGTGATCATAGGGAGGGCGGACGGCGCGTCAGAGGCCCGGCGCGCCCCAGACCGGGAACCAGCGGCTCAGGTCCTTCTCCAGCCGCAGGTCGTTCCCCAGCATCGCGTTGACCTGCAGCTCCAGCGGGCTGTTGCGCTTCTCCCCGCCGCCGGGCATCGGGGCGAAGGGGTAGAACGTCCCCCGCTTGTAGAGGTAGACCAGGGCCAGCGACTGCCCCTGCCCGTCGCGGAAGGCCACCAGCGAGCAGAGCAGCTGCGGCCCGAAGCCGTTCGCCTCCAGTTCGCTGTTGACCGCGTGCAGGTCGTTGACCAGCTCCGGCAGCTCCTCGGGCCGGTGCCGGGCGAGCAGCCAGGAGTAGCCGTAGTCGTCCTTGGAGGCCTCCACCGGGACGCCGCCGCGTTCGGTGTCGGCGTCCAGCAGCGCCCGGACCTGCTGCTCGACCTGCACGAAGGCCGCGCCCTCGACGGCCGCGAAGCAGACCGAGCCGAGCCCGGTGGGGGTGAACCCGGCCCCGGCCTCCAGGGTGAGCGCGGCGGACGGCACGCCGAACAGCTGGTCGAGGTCGGGCTTGACGGGCTTGGTGCGGCCGAAGAGGGCGTCCAGGATTCCCACGGCGGTCCTTTCGCGTCAGGGGCTCAGCGGCCGAGCTGCTCGGAGATCCTCGCCAGCTGCGCCAGCCGCTTCTCCAGGCTCGGGTGGGTGGAGAACAGCTGCGTGGCGGCCTCCCGGGCGCCCAGCGCGGGGGCGAAGTAGAAGGCGTTGTACGGCTGCGCCTGGCGCAGGTCCTTGCTGGGGATGGCCGCGATCTGCCCGGTCACCTTGGTGAGCGCCGAGGCGAGGGCGCTGGGCCGGCCGGTGAGCTGGGCGGCGGCCCGGTCGGCGGCCAGCTCGCGGTAGCGGGAGAGCAGCCGGGTGAGCAGGAAGCTGATCGCGTAGACGACCATCGACACCAGCGGGATGATCAGCGCCAGGATGGCGGCGTTCTGGTCGTTGTTGTTGCGCCCGCCGCCCATGAACCCGCCGTACACGGCGATCCGGGTCATCGCCCCGGCGAGGACGCCGAGGAAGCCGGCGATCGTCATCACCGCGACGTCCCGGTGGGCGACGTGCGACAGCTCGTGCGCGAGGACGCCCTCCAGCTCCTCCGGCTCCAGCCGGCGCAGCAGCCCGGTGGTCACGCAGATCACCGCGTTCTGCGGGTTGCGGCCGGTGGCGAAGGCGTTCGGCATGTCGTTGTCGGCGACCGCCACCCGGGGTTTGGGCATGTCGGCCAGCGCGCAGAGCCGGTCGACGGTGCCGTGCAGCTGGGGGAACTGTTCCGGGGACACCTGGTGGGCGCCCATCGCCCGTTCGGTGATCTTGTCGCTGAACCAGAACTGGGCCACGAACAGCCCGCCGGAGATCAGGACGATCAGTGGCCAGGCGCCGCGCAGCAGCGCGATCAGCAGGCCGGTGAAACCGACGTACAGCAGCCCGATCACGAACATCGTCGCGACCATGCGGCCGGTCAGGCCGCGGTCGGGCGCGAAACGGGTGTGCTGGCCCGAGCTCGACATCGCTTGCTCCTCCGTTCGCCGTCGCTTTCGATGCTGCCACCCGGACGGCCTCCCGGCACCACCCCGGTGCCGGGAGGATCGAACCGGCGGCGCCCCGCGGGCCGTGTCCGGAACTGCGGGGAGGATCACCCCGCTCGGGCCGTTCCTGCCGTAGGACCCGGGCCTTACACTGGCAGGTACGGTTCTGGCACTCGTACGTTCAGAGTGCCAAGGCCGAGGGCCTCCCGGAACGGCCCGCGGCAGCAAGGGACACAGTCGGACGACGTGCGAGGACGGAGGTGCGCGCCCCATGGCCGGTGAGGTCCGCCAGCTGGACGAACGCAAGCTCGCCGTACTGCGCGCGATCGTGCAGGACTACGTGGGCACCGAGGAGCCGGTCGGCTCCAAGGCCCTGGTGGAGCGGCACAACCTCGGGGTCTCGCCGGCGACCGTCCGCAACGACATGGCGGCGCTGGAGGAGGAGGGCTACATCCACCAGCCGCACACCAGCGCCGGCCGCATCCCGACCGACAAGGGGTACCGCCTCTTCGTCGACAAGCTCGCCGAGATCAAGCCGATGAGCGCTCCCGAGCGCCGGGCCATCCGGCACTTCCTGGACGGCGCGGTCGACCTGGACGACGTGGTCGCCCGCACCGTGCGGCTGCTCGCCCAGCTGACCCGGCAGGTCGCGGTGGTGCAGTACCCCTCGCTGTCGCGCTCCACCGTCCGGCACATCGAGCTGGTGGCGCTGGCCCCGGCCAAGGTGATGCTGGTGCTGATCACCAACACCGGCCGGGTCGAGCAGCGGATGGTCGACTGCCCGGGCACGGTCGGCGAGACGGTGCTGGCGGACCTGCGGGCCCGGATCAACGCGAGGGCCGCCGGCCGGCGCCTCCCGGAGGTCCCGGGGCTGCTGGAGGAGCTGCCGGCGCTGTTCGAGCAGGTCGACCGGCCGACCGTCAGCACCGTCCTGGCGACCCTGTTCGAGACGCTCGCCGAGCAGAACGAGGAGCGGATCATGCTGGCCGGCACGGCCAACCTGACCCGCTTCGGGCACGACTTCCCGCTCACCATCCAGCCGGTGCTGGAGGCCCTGGAGGAGCAGGTCGTCCTGCTCCGCCTCCTGGGTGAGACCGCGGACGCCGCGATGACGGTCCGGATCGGGCGGGAGAACGCCTATGAAGGGCTGAATTCCACCTCGATCGTTTCGGTCGGCTACGGTTCGGGCGACGAGAGCGTGGCGAAACTGGGTGTGATCGGTCCGACCCGGATGGACTACCCGGGCACAATGGGGGCGGTGCGAGCGGTGGCGCGGTACGTGGGCCAGATCCTGGCCGAGTCCTAGCAAAGGTCACCGTTAAAAGATTTAACGGTGGCGTCCAGTCGCAGCACTACTACAGGCGGAACAAGCGGAGCATTTGGTGGCCACGGACTACTACGCGGTACTCGGCGTCCGACGGGATGCGGGGCAGGACGAGATCAAGAAGGCGTTCCGGCGCCTGGCACGCGAACTGCACCCGGACGTCAACCCGGACCCGAAGACGCAGGAGCGGTTCAAGGAGATCAACGCCGCTTACGAGGTGCTCTCCGACCCGCAGAAGCGTCAGGTCTACGACCTCGGCGGGGACCCGCTGTCCCCGGGCGGCGGCGGCGCGGGCGGCTTCGGCGCCGGCGCGGCGGGCTTCGGCTTCTCCGACATCATGGACGCCTTCTTCGGCGCCGCGGCCGGCCAGCGCGGCCCGCGCTCGCGCACCCGCCGCGGCCAGGACGCCATGATCCGGCTGGAGATCACCCTGGAGGAGGCCGCCTTCGGCACCACCAAGGAACTCCAGGTCGACACCGCCGTCACCTGCACCACCTGCAGTGGCGAGGGCGCGGCCCCCGGCACCTCGGCGCAGACCTGTGACATGTGCCGCGGCAAGGGCGAGGTCTCCCAGGTCACCCGGTCCTTCCTGGGCCAGGTCATGACCTCCCGCCCGTGCCCGCAGTGCCAGGGCTTCGGCACCGTCGTGCCGACCCCGTGCCCGGAGTGCGCCGGCGACGGCCGCGTGCGCGCCCGCCGCACCCTGACGGTCAAGATCCCGGCCGGTGTCGACAACGGCACCCGGATCCAGCTGGCCGGCGAGGGCGAGGTCGGCCCCGGCGGCGGCCCGGCCGGCGACCTGTACGTCGAGATCGCCGAGACCAGCCACACCATCTTCCAGCGGCGCGGGGACGACCTGCACTGCACCGTCACCATCCCGATGACGGCGGCCGCGCTCGGCACCCAGGTGCCGCTGCAGACCCTGGACGGCCTGGAGGAGGTCGACATCCGGCCCGGCACCCAGTCCGGCCAGTCGATCCCGCTGCACGGCCGGGGCATCACCCACCTGCGCGGCGGCGGCCGGGGCGACCTGATAGTGCACGTCGAGGTGAAGACGCCCAGCAAGCTCGACGCCGAACAGGAGGAGCTGCTGCGCCGCCTCGCGGTGCTGCGCGGCGAGGAGCGGCCGTCCGGCCAGTTCGCGCCGGGCCAGCAGGGCCTGTTCTCCCGGCTGAAGGACGCCTTCAACGGCCGGTAGTCGTCCGTGGAGGGGTGCCGGGGGAAGCTCCCCGGCACCCCTTTCGGTGTTCTCGTCCCACTCCTGGAGGTTCCCCGTCATGACCGCGCCCGTCTTCCTCGTCGAGACCGAGCGGATCGCCGCCGCCGCGCCCGGGGCCGTGGTGCGCCTGGACGGTCCGGAGGGGCGGCACGCGGCCGCGGTGAAGCGGCTGCAGCCGGGCGAGGCGGTGACCCTGGCCGACGGGCTGGGGCTCGGGGTGGACGGCACGGTCGCCGAGGTGCTCGGCAAGGACGGGATCGACGTGACGGTCGCCGCCGTGCGCCGGGAGCCGGAGCCCGCGCCGCGGATCGTGGTCGTCCAGGCGCTGCCCAAGGGCGACCGGGGCGAGCTGGCCGTGGAGACCATGACCGAGGTCGGCGTGGACGTGGTGATCCCGTGGTCCGCCTCGCGCTGCATCACCCAGTGGAAGGGCGACCGCGGCGCCAAGGCGCTCGCCAAGTGGCGGGCCACCGCCCGGGAGGCGGGCAAGCAGTCCCGCCGGCTGCGCTTCCCCGAGGTCCGGGACGTGATGACCACCCGGCAGCTGACGCCGGTGCTGGCGCAGGCCGCGTTCGCCGCCGTGCTGCACGAGGAGGGCGCCGAGCCGCTGGCGCACGCCGGGCTGCCGCGGGGCGGGGACATCGTGCTGGTGGTCGGCCCGGAGGGCGGGGTCTCCCCGGAGGAGCTGGCCGCCTTCGCCGAGGCGGGGGCCAAGCCGTACCGGCTGGGGCCCTCGGTGCTGCGCACCTCCACCGCCGGGGTGGCCGCCGGCGCGCTGCTGCTCGGGCGCACCGGCCGCTGGTCGTGACGGCCTCCGGGGCGGCTCGCGCAGCGGCTTCCCGGACGGTTCCCGGGAGCCTGTAACAGCCCTGCGCGGGCGGCGCCGGGACTCTGGGAAAATCGGCGCGGATCGTACGCGCACCTGCTTAGGCTGGCCGGGTGACGGACTCCCTGAGCACCTCCTCGAACAGCTCGGCGGGCGCCTACCTGCGCCATCCCCACCTGCACGGCGACCTGGTCGCCTTCGTCGCCGAGGACGACCTCTGGCTCGCCCCGCTGGACGGCGGCCGGGCCTGGCGGCTGACGGCGGACCACCTGCCGGTCCACCACCCGAGGTTCTCCCCGGACGGGCGGCACCTCGCCTTCACCTCCACCCGGGACGGCGCCCCCGAGGTGCACGTGGTGCCGGTGGACGGCGGCCCCTCGCGCCGGCTCACCCACTGGGGCAGCCACCAGACCCGGGTGCTCGGCTGGAGCGCCGACGGCCGCCCGATCGCCGCCACCGCGGCCGGCGAGGCCAGTTCCCGCCGCACCTGGGCGCACGCCGTGCCGCTGGACGGCGGCGAGCCGCAGCGGCTGCCGTACGGGCCGGTCGGCGGGCTCGCCTTCGAGCCGGGCGGGGACCGGGTGCTGCTGAGCAGCGTCAACGGCCGCGATCCGGCCTGGTGGAAGCGGTACCGGGGCGGGCGGGCCGGCAAGCTGTGGCTGGGCCGGGACGAGTTCACGCGCGTCCACGCGGAACTGGACGGGCAGCTGGACTCGCCGCTCTGGGTGACCGGGGAGGGCGGGGGAGGCGGCCGGATCGCCTTCCTGTCCGACCACGAGGGCGTCGGCGAGCTGTGGTCCAGCGGCCCGGACGGCACCGACCTGCGCCGCCACACCGCCGACCCGGACGGCTTCTACGCCCGGGGTGCCACCACCGACGGCACCCGGGTGGTCTTCCACCGGGCCGGCGACCTCTGGCTGCTGGACGACCTGGACGGCGCCGAGCCGCGCCGGCTGGACGTCCGCCTCGCCGGTCCGCGGGCCGGGCGCCGCCCCCGCCCGGTGCCCGCCGCGCACTGGCTGGACTCCGTCGCCCCGGACCGCACCGGCCGGGGCAGCGCCGTGGTGGTGCGCGGCAGCGTGCACTGGCTGACCCACCGGGAGGGCCCGGCCCGGGTGCTGGACGAGACCCCGGGGGTGCGCGGACGGCTGGTGCGGGTGGCGCCGGGCGAGGACGGCGCCCAGGGCGTGCTGTGGGTGTCCGACGCCGAGGGCGAGGACGCCCTGGAGTTCGCCCCCGACCTGCACGGCGCCGAGCGCCGCCGGCTGGCCGCGGGGCAGCTCGGCCGGGTCAACTCGCTGACGGTCTCCCCGGACGGCAAGCAGGCCGCGATCGGTGCGCACGACGGCCGGGTGCTGCTGGTCTCGCTGGCCGACGGCGCCGTGCACGAGCTGGACCGCAGCGCCGACGGCGAGGCCGGCGGGCCGGCCTTCAGTCCGGACTCGGCCTGGCTGGCCTGGTCGCGCCCGGTGCGCGGGATGGGCCCCCACGCGCTGCGCCAGATCGTGCTGGCCAACCTGGCCACCCGGACGATCGGCGAGGTCACCCAGCCGCGCTTCGTGGACACCTCGCCCGCCTTCACCGCGGACGGGCGCTACCTGGCCTTCCTGTCGGTGCGCAACTTCGACCCGGTCTACGACGCGCACGTCTTCGACCTGTCCTTCCCGAACGGCTGCCGCCCCTACCTGGTCACCCTGGCCGCCGACACGCCCTCCCCGTTCGGGCCGCAGCGGGCCGGGCGCCCGCTCGGCGGCGAGGAGGACGAGCCGAAGGCCCGCAAGGCGGACGGCGAGGAGGCGGCGGCCGACGCCGCGCCGGTGACCAGGGTGGACCTGGACGGCATCGCCGACCGGATCGTCGCCTTCCCGGTCGAGGGCGGCCGCTTCGAGGAGCTGGCCGCCGCCAAGGACGGCGTGCTCTGGACCAGGGCCCCGCTGATGGGCGAACTCGGCGACGAGGCCGCCTCGTTGGACGACGACCGCCCGCGCCCGGTGCTGGAGCGCTTCGACCTGCGCAAGCGCCGGGTCGAGCAGCTGGTGCACGGCCTGGACGACTTCGCGGTCAGCGCGGACGGCACCCGGGTGGCGGTGCTGGACGAGGGCGAGCTGCGGGTCGTCCCGGCCGACCACAAGGGCGGCGACGACGAGGAGACCACCGTCGACCTCGCCCGGCTGCGGGTGACCGTCGACCCGGCCGCCGAGTGGCGGCAGATGTACGCCGAGAACGGCCGGCTGATGCGGGACAACTTCTGGCGCCCCGACCTCTCCGGCGTCGACTGGGACGGGGTGCTGGAGCGCTACCGGCCGCTGGTCGAGCGGGTCGGCTCGCACGACGAACTCGTCGACCTGCTCTGGGAGGTGCACGGCGAACTCGGCACCTCGCACGCCTACGTGCTGCCCTACGGCCGGTACACCGAGCCCGCCCGGCGCCAGGGCCTGCTCGGCGCCGACCTGGTCCGGGACGGCGAGCGGTGGCGGATCGCCCGGATCCTGCCCGGGGAGTCCTCCGACCCCAGGGCCCGCTCGCCGCTGGCCGCGCCCGGCGTGGCGATCCGCCCGGGCGACGCGGTGCTGGCCGTCAACGGCCGCCCGGTGGACCCGGTCACCGGCCCGGCCCCGCTGCTGGCCGGCACGGCGGGCCAGCCGGTCGAGCTGACCGTGGCCGGGAAGGACGGCACCGACCGGCGCCACCCGGTGGTCGTCCCGCTCGCCGACGAGGAGGCGCTGCGCTACCACGACTGGGTGGCGGGGCGGCGGGCCGCGGTGCGCGAGCTGTCCGGCGGACGGCTGGGCTACCTGCACCTGCCCGACATGCAGACGGCCGGCTGGGCCCAGCTGCACCGCGACCTGAGCAGCGAGATGGCCAGGGAGGGCCTGGTCGTCGACGTCCGCGGGAACCGGGGCGGCCACACCTCGCAGCTGGTGATCGAGAAGCTGACCCGCCGGATCATCGGCTGGGACGTCATCCGGGACACCGACCACCCGGTGCCCTACCCGGCGGACGCCCCGCGCGGTCCGGTGGTCGCGCTCGCCGACGAGTTCACCGGCTCGGACGGCGACGTGGTCAACGCCGCCGTCCAGGCGCTCGGGATCGGCCCGGTGGTCGGCACCCGCACCTGGGGCGGGGTGATCGGCATCGACAGCCGCTACCGGCTGGTCGACGGCACCCTGGTCACCCAGCCCAAGTACGCGCTCTGGATCGAGAACTACGGCTGGGGCCTGGAGAACCACGGCGTCGACCCGGACGTCGAGGTGCCGTTCGCCCCGCACCACTGGGCGGCCGGCGAGGACCCCCAGCTGTCCGAGGGCGTCCGGCTCGCCCTGGCGCGGCTCGCCGAGACCCCGGCCCGGACGGCGCCGCCGCTGCCCTGGCGGTAGCGGGGCGCGGCCCGCGGAGCGGGAGGTCGCAGCGGTGGGTCGGAGCGGGAGGCCGGACGGGCCGACTTCCCGCTCCGGTGCGTGGGGGCGTGGGTAGGATGCGGGGCTGCTTCTTGATCCACAGCTCACGGGGGAACCACATGGCGCAGGGCTACCCGCCGCCGCAGTACGGCCAGAATCCTTACGCACCGCAGCAGCAGCCCCACCCGCCGGCGCAGCCGTACCCGCCGCAGGGGTACCCGCAGCAGCCGTACGCGCCGCAGGGGTACCCGCAGCAGCCCCACCCGCCGCAGGGGTACGCACCGCCGCAGCCCCACCCGCCGCAGGGGCAGGCCCCGCAGGCGTACGCCCAGCCGTACCCGGGCCCCTACCCGCGGCCCGAGCAGCAGCGGCGGGCGCTGCCGCCGTGCCCCAAGGAGGCGGGCGGCGGCCGGCGGTTCCTGGCGATCGTGCTGGACTGGCTGTTCGCGATCGGCCTCGGCTTCGTCGCCGCCAACGCCGCGAGCCGCCCGAAGACCCGGTACGTGGCAGGCCACGCCGTGCAGAGCGGCGGGCCGGTGGTGCCCTACTTCGTGGCGCTGCTGGTCGTCGGCCTCGCCGCGTCCTTCCTCAACCAGGTGGTGCTCGCCCGGCTGACCGGCTTCAGCGTCGGCAAGGGGATCATGGCGATGCGGGTGGTGCGCCGCAAGGGCGTGACGCGGCCCAACACCTGGCGGCTCACCAGGCGCTGGCTGATCGGCTTCGTCATCCTCGCGGTCGCCTTCCTCACCGAGGACTTCGACACCGACGAGGGCGACGTCGTCGGCATGCGCTCGGTGCGCTGGAAGCACCTCCAGGAGTACCGGCAGGCCGTCGCCGCGCTCGGCTAGGCTGCGCCCGTACGGCCCCACCACCCGACGTACCGATCCCGAGGAGGGACTCCATGGCCGGCGAGCCGCAGCCCGACTGCCTGTTCTGCAAGATCGTGGCGGGCGAGATCCCGGCGACCGTGGTGCGCAAGACCGAGCGCACCCTCGCCTTCCGCGACATCGCCCCCAAGGCGCCCGTGCACGTGCTGGTGATCCCGCACGTGCACTACCCGAACGCGGCCGCGCTGGCCGCCGCCGAGCCGGAGATCGCCGGCGAACTGCTCGCCGAGGCGGGCGCGGTGGCCAGGGACGAGGGCATCGAGGACTACCGGCTGATCTTCAACACCGGAGCGGGCGCCGGGCAGACCGTCTTCCACGCCCACGTCCACGTGCTCGGCGGCATGTCGATGACCGAGCGCATGGTCTGACCGCAGGTGTCCCAGCGCGAACTCGTCGTCCTCGGCACCGCCAGCCAGGTGCCCACCCGGCACCGCAACCACAACGGCTACCTGCTGCGCTGGGACGGCGAGGGCCTGCTGTTCGACCCCGGCGAGGGCACCCAGCGCCAGATGCTGCACGCCGGGGTCACCGCCACCCAGATCACCCGGATCGCGGTCACCCACTTCCACGGGGACCACTGCCTGGGCCTGGCCGGGGTGATCCAGCGGATCAACCTCGACCGGGTCCCGCACCCGGTGGACGTCTACTTCCCGGCCTCCGGCGAGGTCTACTTCGAGCGGCTGCGGCACTCCACCGCCTACCACGAGACGGCCGTGCTGCGGCCCCGGCCGATCGACGAGCCCGGGCCGCTGCCCGCGCCCGGCGCCCGCTTCGCGCTGGACGCCGTCCGGCTGGACCATCCGGTGGAGTCCTTCGGCTACCGGCTGTCCGAGCCGGACGGCCGCCGGCTGGTGCCGGAGCGGCTCGCCGCGCTCGGCGTGCGCGGCCCGGCGGTCGGCCGGCTCCAGCACGAGGGCGCGATCGAGGTGGACGGCCGGACCGTCACGCTGGGCGAGGTCAGCGAGCCGCGGCCGGGCCAGAAGTTCGCCTTCGTGATGGACACCCGGCTGTGCGAGGGCGTGCACACCCTCGCCGAGGGCGCCGACCTGCTGGTCGTCGAGGCGACCTTCACCGACGCCGACGCCCGCCTCGCCGAGGAGCACGGCCACCTCACCGCCGGGCAGGCCGCCAAGGTCGCGGCCGAGGCCGGGGTGCGCACCCTGGTGCTGACCCACTTCTCCCAGCGCTACCCGGACCTCGGCCAGCACCTGGCCGACGCCCGCAAGCACTTCGACGGGGAACTGGTGCTGGCCGCCGACCTCGACCGGGTGCCCGTCCCGGCCCGCCGCCCCTCGTGAACGGCCCGGAGGACCCCGAGCCGCGGCCTTCGGCGGAAAATGCGCTCGCATCGGCCTTCGATCTGCCGCAGCATCGTCGGGTGCGGCCCCGCCGCCCGCCACGACGATCACGCTCGCGGCGTACCCTGGTGCCCCGGAGACACCGAGCGGCACCCGACACCACGGATGGGATGAGGCAGGCCCCAGCGCCGACCTATGAGTGACACATCGCAGACCCGTACCAACGGACAGTCGCGCCCCGAACCGGCCGAGGACGGCCGCGTCAGCGCCCGGATCGTCATCCCCGAGAAGCACCCGATGGTCACCCTGCTCGGCACCGCGGACTCGCTGCTGCGCGTGATCGAGCAGGGCTTCCCCGCCGCCGACATCCACGTCCGCGGCAACGAGGTGACCGCCACCGGGGCCCGGGCCGAGGTCGCCCTCGTGCAGCGGCTCTTCAACGAGATGATGCTGGTGCTGCGCACCGGCCAGCCTCTGACGGAGGACTCCGTGGAGCGCTCCATCGCCATGCTCCGCAGCCAGGAGCAGGACCCGGACAGCCCGGCGCCGTCCCAGGTGTTCACCGCGAACATCCTGTCCAACCGGGGCCGCACGATCCGCCCGAAGACCCTCAACCAGCAGCGCTACGTCGAGGCGATCGACAGGCACACGATCGTCTTCGGCCTCGGCCCGGCCGGCACCGGCAAGACCTACCTGGCGATGGCCAAGGCCGTCCAGGCCCTCCAGGCCAAGGAGGTCAACCGGATCATCCTGACCCGCCCGGCGGTCGAGGCGGGGGAGCGGCTGGGCTTCCTGCCCGGCACCCTCTACGAGAAGATCGACCCCTACCTGCGCCCGCTGTACGACGCGCTGCACGACATGATGGACCCGGACTCCATCCCGCGCCTGATGGCGGCCGGCACCATCGAGGTCGCCCCGCTCGCCTACATGCGCGGCCGCACCCTCAACGACGCCTTCATCATCCTCGACGAGGCCCAGAACACCTCGCCCGAGCAGATGAAGATGTTCCTCACCCGCCTCGGGTTCAACTCCCGGGTGGTGGTCACCGGCGACACCAGCCAGATCGACCTCCCGGGCGGCACCCGCAGCGGACTCAAGGTCGTCCAGGAGATCCTGGCCGACGTGCCCGACATCCACTTCTCCGTCCTCACCAGCACCGACGTGGTCCGCCACAAGCTGGTCGGCCGGATCGTGGACGCCTACGAGCGCTGGGACGCCCGGCAGGAGGCCGAGGAGAGCTCCCCGGCCCCCCGCAAGCCCGCCCAGCGGCGCCCCGGCAAGACCGTCGCGCCCCGCGCTCCCCGACAGTCCCATCGCACCGAAAGCTGAGCACACAGCCCGTCATGTCGATCGACATCGCCAATGAGTCCGGTTGGGACGCCGACGAGGAAGCCATCCTCGACGTCGCCCGCTTCGCACTGGACAAGATGCGGATCCACCCGCAGTCCGAACTGTCCGTGATCCTGGTGGACAGTGCGGCGATGGAGGAGCTGCACATCCAGTGGATGGACCTGCCCGGGCCCACCGACGTGATGTCCTTCCCGATGGACGAACTGCGTCCCGGCAAGGAGGGCGAGGAGCTGCCGCAGGGCCTGCTCGGCGACATCGTGCTCTGCCCCGAGGTCGCCGAGCAGCAGGGCCTGGCGGCCCCCTCCAAGCACTCGATGGACGAGGAGCTGCAGCTGCTCACCGTGCACGGGGTGCTGCACGTCCTCGGCTACGACCACGAGGAGCCGGAGGAAGAGGAGGAGATGTTCGCCCTCCAGAAGCGCATCCTGGACGACTGGCGGGCGGGCCGGGGCCTCGGCGGCATCTCCCCGGCGCCCACCACCCACTGAGCGCGGAGCCCGAACCCCTGTGAGTGGTGAGAGTACGAGCTTCATCCTCGGTGCCGTTCTGCTCGTCGTGCTCGGCTGGCTGGCCGCGTGCGCCGAGGCGGGCATCTCCCGGGTCTCCCGGTTCCGGGCGGAGGAGGCGGTGCGCAGCGGCCGGCGCGGTTCCGCGCGGCTGCTGACCGTCGCCTCCGACCCGATCCGCTACCTCAACCTGGCCACCCTGATCCGGGTGGCCAGCGAGATGGCGGCGGCCGTCCTGGTCACCGTGGTGTGCGTGCGCAACGTCAGTCCGACCTGGCAGGCCGTGCTGCTGGCGTTCGGGGTGATGGTGCTGGTGTCCTTCGTCGCGATGGGGGTCTCGCCGCGCACGATCGGGCGCCAGCACCCGCTGACCACCGCGACCGCGGCCTCCTTCGTGCTGCTGCCGCTGGCCGCGGTGCTGGGCCCGATCCCGCGGCTGCTGATCCTGCTCGGCAACGCGCTGACCCCGGGCAAGGGCTACCGGGAGGGTCCGTTCGCCTCGGAGGCGGAGCTGCGGGCCCTGGTGGACCTCGCCGAGAAGGACGACGTGATCGAGGACGAGGAGCGCCGGATGGTGCACTCGGTCTTCGAGCTGGGCGACACCATCGTGCGCGAGGTGATGGTGCCGCGCACCGACCTGGTGATGATCGAGCGGCACAAGACCGTCCGGCAGGCGCTCACCCTGGCGCTGCGTTCGGGCTTCTCGCGCATCCCGGTGGTCGGTGACAGCGAGGACGACGTGGTCGGCATCGTCTACCTCAAGGACCTGGTGCGGCGCACCCACATCAACCGGGAGGCGGAGTCCGAGGAGGTCGGCGCGGTGATGCGCCCGGCCGTCTTCGTCCCGGACTCCAAGCCGGCCGGCGACCTGCTGCGCGAGATGCAGCAGCGCCGTTCGCACGTGGCGATCGTGATCGACGAGTACGGCGGCACGGCCGGCCTGGTCACCATCGAGGACATCCTGGAGGAGATCGTCGGCGAGATCACCGACGAGTACGACCGGGAGATCGCCCCGGTGGAGGACCTCGGCGACGGTTCGTACCGGATCACCGCCCGGCTGCTGGTGGAGGACCTGGGCGAGCTGTTCGGCATCGAGCTGGAGGACGAGGACGTCGAGACCGTCGGCGGCCTGCTGGCCAAGCACCTGGGCCGGGTGCCGATCCCCGGCTCCTCCTGCGAGATCCCGCTGCCCGAGCCGGTCGGGGGCGGCCTGACCGGCATCCTGCTGACCGCCGAGTCCTCGGCCGGCCGCCGCAACCGGATCGGCTCCATGGTCGCCGCCCCCGTCGGCCGCACCGAGGACGCCGGGGCGCCGGCGGGCGAGTAGCGGGTGGGCGGTCGCCGCGCGACCATGGAGGGCATGACGCACAAACTTCGCGCGGAGTACGGCCCGCAGGGGGCGGCCGGCGGAGTCAAGTCCTGGCACGTGGTGCGGGACGAGGACCTGTCGGTGGCGCTCTGCGGCCGGACGATGCCTGACGACGCCGAGACGCGGCCCGAGGAGGAGTGGGGCACCGGGCTGCGCTGCTGCCAGCAGTGCGGCTCGCTCTACATGCACGAGGTGCCGCACATGCAGGGGAGCCATCCCTACAGCTAGGCAAACGGCTTGGACCATGGCCGGGCTCTGGAGGTCGCCATGAAGCTGCAAGACGAACTACCCGTCGATCACAAGCTCGTCACGGTGTGGCGGATCGGGGCGGGGCTCGGGGGGATCTTCCTGATCGTGTTCGGCAGCCTGGGGCTGGCCGACCACCCGGGCTTCCTGGACACGGAGGGCGACCGGATCGCGGGGCTGTCGACCAACGGCGCGCTGGCCACGCTGTCCATCGTGGTGGGCGCGATCCTGGTGATCGGGGCGGTGATCGGCGGGAACTTCGCGGCCAACCTGAACCTGGTGGTGGGCCTGCTGTTCGTCCTGTCCGGCTTCTACGGTCTGACGGTGCTCGGGCGGCCGGACGCCAACATCCTCAACTTCCGGATGTCGAACGTGCTGTTCGCGTTCATCTTCGGGGTCGTCCTGACGACCTTCGGGATGTACGGACGGGTGAGCAGCCACCTGCCGCACGACAACCCGTACTGGCGCAAGCGCGCCGAGGAGGAGGAGCCGCTGCCGTCCGGGCCGAAGACGTTCGTGAAGGTGATGAACCCGAACCCGGGCCGGACCCACCCGGTCGGCCACTGAGCGGCGCCGGGTGCCTATGCTCGGCGGCATGAGTGACATCGTCGAGCTCGACCCCGAAGACAAGAAGATCATCACCCTGGCCCGCTCGGTCCGCGCCCGCAACGGCGTGGCCGAGGGGGCCGCGGTGCGTGACGAGACCGGACGCACCTACGTGGCCGGGACGGTCGCACTGGAGTCGCTGCGGCTGAGCGCCCTCCAGACGGCGGTGGCGATGGCGGTGGCCAGCGGCGCCAGGTCGCTGGAGGCGGCGGCCGTGGTGAGCGAGGCGGAGCAGCCGGCGGAGGCGGACCTGGCGGCCGTACGGGACCTGGGCGGGGCCGGGACGCCGGTGCTGCTGGCCGGGCCGGACGGGGCGCTGCGGGTGTCCGCCGAGGCGCGCTGAGGCCCGCCGGGGCTCGTCGGGGTCCCGTCGAGGGGCTCGCCGGGTCCCGTCGGGGTGGTCCCGCCGGGGTCCCGTCGAGGGGCCTCGGCCGCCATGGTCCCGGCCCGCGCCCGGCAGATAATCTCACCGGGGGAGTGGATGCGGTGAGGGGGCTGGGGCATGGGGGCGGTGGCGTTCTTCGCCGGGCTGGTGCTGTTCGTGATGGGGCTGGGCAAGTGGCAGGAGACCGGGTCCGAGGTCTGGCTGTTCGGCTCGCTCGGCTTCCTGCTGGTGCTGGTGGTGGTCTCGCTGATCCCCACCGACGGCAAGGGCGGCAAGGGCGGGAAGAGCGGCAGGAAGGGCTGAGCGAGCCCTCGGGCGCCCCCGCGGGTGGGCCCGGACGGCGGGGCTCCGGTGATCAGGGAGAATGGAGCCCATGAATGCCCCTTCCTCCTCGTACCGCTCCGGGTTCGCGTGCTTCGTCGGCCGGCCCAACGCGGGCAAGTCGACCCTGACCAACGCCCTGGTGGGGACGAAGGTCGCGATCACCTCCGATCGCCCGCAGACCACCCGGCACACCGTGCGCGGCATCGTGCACCGCCCGGACGCCCAGCTCGTCCTGGTCGACACCCCCGGCCTGCACAAGCCGCGCACCCTGCTCGGCGAACGCCTCAACGACCTGGTCCGCACCACCTGGGCCGAGGTCGACGTGATCGGCTTCTGCCTGCCCGCCGACCAGAAGATCGGCCCCGGCGACAAGTTCATCGCCAAGGAGATCGCCGGGATCAAGAAGACCCCGAAGGTCGCCATCGTCACCAAGACCGACCTGGTCGACTCCAAGCGCCTCGCCGAGCAGCTGATCGCCATCCACCAGCTCGGCGTCGAGCTGGGCTTCGAGTGGGCCGAGATCATCCCGGTCTCCGCCGTCGGCGACAAGCAGGTGGAACTGGTCGCCGACCTGCTCACCAAGCTGCTGCCGGAGGGCGACCAGCTCTACCCGGACGGCGACCTCACCGACGAGCCCGAGCAGATCATGGTCGCCGAGCTGATCCGCGAGGCCGCGCTGGAGGGCGTGCGCGACGAACTGCCGCACTCGCTGGCCGTGGTGGTCGAGGAGATGCTGCCGCGCGAGGGCCGCCCGGCGGACCGCCCGCTGTTGGACATCCACGCCAACGTCTACATCGAGCGGCAGAGCCAGAAGGCGATCGTGATCGGCGCCAAGGGCTCGCGGCTCAAGCACGTCGGCACCACCGCCCGCAAGCACATCGAGGCCCTGCTCGGCACGCCGGTCTACCTGGACCTGCACGTCAAGGTGGCCAAGGACTGGCAGCGCGACCCCAAGCAGCTGCGCAAGCTGGGCTTCTGACTCCGGGCTCCCGCAGGGGAGTTCGAGCCTTCGGGAGGCCCGGGGCCCGTTCGGACGTCGCGCGTCCGGGCGGGCCCCCGTCGTCTCCGGCCGTACGCGGCGTGCTACGCGCCCTCGCGCAGCACCAGGGAGACCAGCTCGCGCTGCGAGTCGGTGAGCTTCGGGTCGGCGCAGTACACCGACCGGCCGTCGACGGTGATCTCGTAGTGGAAGCCGTCCGGCACCCCGTACGAGGGCGTGCGCAGCCCGCCCGCGACGGCCTCGCGGGCGAGTGCGTGCACGTGCGGGGCGTCCGTGCGGTCGGCGGTGTCGATCTCCGCCTGGCGGACGAGCCCGGCGAATCCGCCGGTCCTGGTCACCTGGATGCGCATGGTGTCCATGGTGCTACGCGGGGAGGGGGTTTGCCGGGCTTTTCCCGGACCGTGACCTTAAGCCCGCCTCAACCCGGTCTCAACCACCCTTCAGGCGCGCCGCCCGCGGCTCCGGGCGGGCCCCGGAGGGCCGACCCGGGCCGACCCCGGACCGGCCCCGGACGGCGGGTCACCCCGGGCTGACCCCGACCTGCGCCCAGGAGGCCGTGACGGTGTCCACGACCGACCGGTCGTCGGGGTAGCGGGCTTTGGCGGCGGCCACGGTGGCCCGGGCGAAGGCGGTGAAGTCGGCGTCGGCGGGCAGCGTGCGCCCGGTCAGCGCGTCGTACCAGATCCGCCCCGCGCGCTCCCAGGCCGAGCCGCCGAGCGCGGTGGCCAGCAGGTAGAACGCGTGGTTGGGGATGCCGGAGTTGATGTGCACCCCGCCGTTGTCCTGGGAGGTGTGCACGTAGTCCCGCATGTGCGCGGGCTGCGGGTCCTTGCCGAGCCGGGGGTCGTCGTAGGCGGTGCCGGGCGCCTTCATCGAGCGCAGCGCCACGCCCTGCACGCCCGGGGCGAGCAGCCCGGCGCCGATCAGCCAGTCGGCGTCGGCGGCGCCCTGGTGCAGCGAGTACTGCTTGACCAGCGAGCCGAAGACGTCGGAGACCGACTCGTTGAGCGCGCCGGGCTGGTCCTGGTAGTCCAGCCCGGCGGTGAACTGGGTGACGCCGTGGGTGAGTTCGTGGCCGATGACGTCGATGCAGGCGGTGAAGTCGCCGAACACCACGTTGTCGCCGTCGCCGAAGACCATCTGGTGGCCGTTCCAGAAGGCGTTGTCGTAGTTGCGGCCGTAGTGGACGCTGGCGTCCAGCCGCAGGTTCCGGTCGTCGATCGAGTGCCGGCCGAAGACGTCGGCGTAGAGCGCGAAGGTGGCGCCGAGGCCGTCGTAGGCGTGGTTGACGGAGCCGTCGGAGGACGCGCCGTGGCCCTCGGTGCGCACGCTGCGCCCGGGCAGCCGCTGGCCGTGGCCGGCGTCGTAGATCCGCCGGTCGAGGCCCGGGGCGGCGGCGACGGGCGGGGGCGGGGAGAGCCGGGCCGCGCGGTGCGCCGCGTCGAGGGCCAGGGAGTGGACGGCGGGTTCGTGACCGGCCTCGGCGAGGTGGTCCAGGACGTACGGCGGGACGATCGTGCAGAGCGGTACTGCTGCAGTCATGTGGCCCAGGGTGAGGCCTCGATGACCGGTTGTCACCTCCCTCGACGTGACCGGTCGACGTCTCAAGGGGTGGAACGGAAGCCCGGATCACTTCGGGGGCGCGCGGCGCTGGGTTACGCTGGGGCCATCATGCGCAACGGGCTGCTTCTTCTTAGCTGCCGCGTCGAGGGCCTGTAGTCCACCGGGCCGGCACCCTCGCCGCGGGGAACGGACTGTGCGCGCGATCGGCGATCCGACGGTGTATCGCGAGCGGCAGCCGAGGCCGGCCAGTCGGTGTCGACCAGTGTCGACCACTCCCGACCCGCCCGCATCACGCATCACAGGAAGCCGAGTCACCTCCATGACCGAGCAGAACTCCGCCGCGTCCGTTCCCGCCGGCCGTCCCTTCGTCGACCGCCCCACCCCGATCACCGCCGCCTCGGTGCGCCAGCGGCCCTCGGGCATGCGGTACGGGCGCTACGTGCCGTTCGGCACCGTCGACCTGCCGGACCGCACCTGGCCGCAGAAGGTGATCACCAAGGCGCCGCGCTGGCTGTCCACCGACCTGCGGGACGGCAACCAGGCGCTGATCGACCCGATGTCGCCGGCCCGCAAGCGCATGATGTTCGACCTGCTGGTGAAGATGGGCTACAAGGAGATCGAGGTCGGCTTCCCCTCCTCCGGGGCCACCGACCACGCCTTCGTGCGGTCGCTGATCGAGGAGGGGGCGATCCCCGAGGACGTCACCATCTCGGTGCTGACGCAGGCCCGCGAGGAGCTGATCGAGAAGACCGTGGAGGCGCTGGTCGGCGCCCCGCGGGCGACCGTCCACCTGTACAACGCGACCGCGCCGCTGTTCCGCCGGGTGGTGTTCCGCAACGACCGGGCGGCCACCAAGGCGATCGCCACCGACGGCACCCGGCTGGTGATGGAGTACGCGGAGAAGCTGCTGGGCGACGACACCGTCTTCGGCTACCAGTACTCGCCGGAGATCTTCGTCGACACCGAGCTGGACTTCGCGCTGGAGGTCTGCGAGGCGGTCATGGACGTCTGGCAGCCGGGCGAGGGCCGCGAGATCATCCTGAACCTGCCCGCCACCGTCGAGCGGGCCACCCCGAACGTCCAGGCCGACCAGTTCGAGTGGATGTCGCGCAACCTGTCCCGCCGCGAGTTCGTCTGCCTGTCGGTGCACCCGCACAACGACCGCGGCACCGCCGTCGCCTCCGCCGAGCTGTCCTACATGGCGGGCGCCGACCGCATCGAGGGCTGCCTGTTCGGCCAGGGCGAGCGGACCGGCAACGTCGACCTGGTGACGCTGGGGATGAACCTGTTCTCGCAGGGCATCGACCCGCAGATCGACTTCTCCGACATCGACGAGGTGCGCCGCACCGCCGAGTACTGCAACCAGATGGAGGTGCACCCGCGCCACCCGTACGCCGGCGACCTGGTGTACACCTCCTTCTCCGGCTCGCACCAGGACGCCATCAAGAAGGGCTTCGACGTCCTGGAGGCGGACGCCGCGGCGGCGGGCGTACCGGTGGGCGAGCACACCTGGGGCGTGCCGTACCTGCCGATCGACCCGAAGGACGTCGGCCGCACCTACGAGGCGGTCATCCGGGTCAACAGCCAGTCCGGCAAGGGCGGCGTGGCGTACGTGCTGAAGAACGACCACAAGCTGGACCTGCCGCGCCGGATGCAGATCGAGTTCTCCCGGATCATCCAGGCCAAGACCGACGCCGAGGGCGGCGAGGTCAGCCCGGCCGAGATCTGGCGGGTCTTCGAGGACGAGTACCTGCCGACCCCCGACAACCCGTGGGGCCGGATCGCGCTGAGCGGTTCGCGCACCCTGACCACCGAGGACGGCCGGGACGCGCTGACCGCGGAGGCCCTGCTGGACGGCGCCCCGGTGACCCTGGCCGGGGCCGGCAACGGCCCGGTCTCGGCCTTCGCCGACGCGCTGGCCCGGATCGGCGTGGACGTGCGCGTCCTGGACTACGCCGAGCACGCGCTGAGCGAGGGCGGCGACGCCCAGGCCGCCGCGTACGTGGAGTGCGCGGTGGACGGCAAGGTGCTGTGGGGCGTGGGCATCGACGGCAACACCGTGCTGGCCTCGCTGAAGGCGATGATCAGCGCGGTCAACCGCTCGCAGCGCGGCTAATTCGAACGGGTGGTGTGCGAAGGGCCGTCCCGTGGGACGGCCCTTCGCCGCGTCAGCCTGGCGTTGTGTCCTGCGCCACATTTTTTCGGATCGGAAGCCGTTCGAGGTACTGACACGTGCCGGTAACCGTGGCAACATCGATCCACCGGAAAGCCGGGTCGGTGGGACGGCCTCGGTGTCCGGTCGCGTGACCTGCCCATTGTCGAGCAGGCCGCCTGCCATGTCTGGGGAGTGGCGCCGTGACCAGGTTGTGGGGTGTTCGCCCGCGGTGGCGGACTGACGTTCTCGGTGACTTCTTCTGCCCGGGCTGTGGCGGGGACCGCAACTACCGTCGGCAGCACGGCCGGCGGTGGCTGCGGTTGCTGGGGACCCCGGTGGTCCCGCTCGGTCCCGTGATCGGCAGCGTGCAGTGCACCAGCTGCCACGGCCGGTACGGCGTCGAGAGCCTGGAGCAGCCCACCAGCGTGCGCCTCGGCGCGATGCTGCGGGACGCCCAGTACACCGTCGCGCTGGCCCTGCTCGCGGCCGGCGGCACCGCCCACCGGGCGGCCCGCGACGCCGCCTGCGCGGCGGTGCGCGAGGCCGGGTTCGAGGACTGCGGCGAGGCCCAGGTGCTGGCCGCGCTCGCCGCGCTCTCCGGGCTCGGCGACGAACTCCACGACGCCCGCGGGCTGTCCGGCGGCCTGGCCGTCGAACTGCACGCGGTGCTCGAACCGCTCACCCCGCACCTGGCCCAGCACGGCCGGGAGAGGCTGCTGCTGCAGGGCGCGGCGATCGCGCTCGCGGACGGGCGCTACCTGCCGCAGGAGCGCGACGCGCTCGCCGCGGTCGGGGGCTGCCTGGACCTGCCGAAGTCCCGGGTCGGGGCGCTGCTGGAGGCGGCGGCCAGGGCCCCGTACAAGTAGCGCGGCCCCTTCGTCCGCCCGCTCGTCCGAAGCACCGCTCGAAGCACCGCCCGCACCTCATCGCCCGCCCCTCAGTGCTCGCCGCCGAGCGCCGTCCGGACCTCCGGAATCCGCAGACCACCTCCGAATCCCCCACAACGGGCCTTGGATCCCCCACCCCGGGCCCGCCGTGACCCGCACCGCAGCGGTCTCCCCCACGGCCGCCGGTGCGGGCAACACGGCTGTCCGGCGCCGGGGACCGGTGGGGGACAATGGTCCCCATGAGTCTTTTCCGGGACGACGGCGTCGTGCTGCGGGCGCAGAAGCTCGGCGAGGCCGATCGGATCATCACCCTGCTGACCCGCCACCACGGCAAGGTGCGGGCGGTGGCGCGCGGGGTGCGGAAGACCAAGTCCAAGTTCGGCGCCCGCCTGGAGCCGTTCTCGCATGTGGACGTGCAGTTCTTCAGCCGGGGGAGTGAGCTGATCGGCCGCGGATTGCCGCTCTGCACCCAGGTGGAGACCATCGCGCCGTACGGCGGCCCGATCGTCGCCGACTACGGCCGCTACACGGCCGGCACCGCGATGCTGGAGACCGCCGAGCGGTTCGCCGAGAACGAGGGCGAGCCGGCCGTCCAGCAGTACCTGCTGCTGGTCGGCGGGCTGCGCACGCTGGCGGCCGGGCTGCACGAGTCGCACCTGGTGCTGGACGCCTTCCTGCTGCGCTCGCTCGCGGTGAACGGGTACGGCGCGAGCTTCACCGACTGCGCCAAATGCGGCCTGGAGGGGCCGAACCGCTTCTTCTCCCTCCCCGCGGGCGGGGTGCTCTGCGGGGACTGCCGAGTGCCCGGATGTGCCGTACCCTCCCCTGAGACACTGGTACTGCTCGGGGCGCTGCTGTCAGGGGACTGGCAGACGGCCGATGCCTGCGAGCCGCGGTACTGGCGGGAGGGCAGCGGCCTGGTCGCGGCCTATCTGCAGTGGCACCTGGAGCGGGGCATCCGCTCGATGAGATACGTGGAGAAGTGAGCACATGGCAGCGCGACGGCTCTTCGGCGGCGGCAAGCAGAGGACGTACGTCCCCCCGACCCCGCACCCCAGCGGCGCACAGCCCCCGAAGCTCCCCGGCGAGCTGGTCCCCGACCACGTCGCCATCGTGATGGACGGCAACGGCCGTTGGGCCAAGGAGCGCGGGCTGCCCCGCACCGAGGGCCACAAGGTCGGCGAGTCCGTGGTGCTGGACGTCCTCAAGGGCGCCATCGAGCTCGGGGTCAAGAACATCTCGCTGTACGCGTTCTCCACCGAGAACTGGAAGCGCTCGCCCGACGAGGTGAAGTTCCTGATGAACTTCAACCGGGACGTCATCGCCCGCCGGCGCGACGAGATGGACGCGATGGGCGTGCGGATCCGCTGGGCGGGCCGGATGCCCAAGCTGTGGAAGAGCGTCGTCCAGGAGCTCCAGGTCGCCGAGGAGCAGACCAAGGACAACGACGCCGTCACGCTCTACATGTGCGTCAACTACGGCGGCCGGGCCGAACTCGCTGACGCGGCGCAGGCGATCGCCCAGGACGTCGCGGCCGGGAAGCTCGACCCGAAGAAGGTCAACGAGAAGACCCTGGCCAAGTACATGTACCACCCGGACATGCCGGACGTGGACCTGTTCCTGCGTCCCAGCGGCGAGCAGCGCACCTCCAACTTCCTGCTCTGGCAGTCGGCTTACGCCGAGTTCGTGTTCCAGGACGTGCTCTGGCCGGACTTCGACCGCCGTGACCTGTGGCGCGCCTGCGAGCAGTTCGCGATGCGCGACCGGCGCTTCGGCGGGGCCATCCCCAACGAGGTCGGCGCGCCGGTGCCGTCCCAGCGCTGACGGGCGTACCCGACCGGGAAGGACCCACCGGCTGCCCGGTGGGTCCTTCTCCGTTTCCGTCGCGCACGCGCGGGTCCGCGGCTCAGGCCTTCTTGGCGCACTCCGCGCAGGTCCCGAAGATCTCCAGGGTGTGCGCGATGTCGCTGAAGCCGTGCTCGGCGGCGACCGAGTTGGCCCAGCGCTCCACCGCGGGGCCCTCCACCTCGACGGTCGCGCCGCAGTGCCGGCAGACCAGGTGGTGGTGGTGCCCGCTGCTGCACCGGCGGTAGACCGCCTCGCCGTCGGCGGTGCGCAGCACGTCCACCTCACCGGCGTCCGCGAGCGACTGGAGCGTGCGGTAGACGGTGGTCAGACCGACGGAGTCCCCGCGGTGCTTGAGCAGGTCGTGGAGCTCCTGTGCGCTGCGGAAGTCCGCGATCTCGTCCAGGGCCGCCGAGACGGCGGCACGCTGCCGGGTCGATCGGGCGCGCGGCGACGGGCCTGCGGTGGTCACCGTGGGTCCTCCTGGGGTCGTGGGCGTCTCGCACATCATTGTGCCAGCCCGGCCCGTCGCCCAGGGGTGGTCGTGTCGGCGGGCCCGGAGACGGCCTGCTCCGGCAGTTCGACGTCGCAGACCTTCGGTCCCTGTTCGCCCGCGCCGCGGTGGCGCCGTCGGGCCAGTGGCGCGGCGAGCAGGCTGAACACCGCGAAGACCGCGATGGCGAGCAGCACGATGGCCGGGCCGGAGGGCACGTCGAGGTGGTAGGAGCCGGTGACGCCGGCCGTCGAGACGACCACGCCGAGTGCGATCGAGGCGGCCTGGGTGGCGGCGAAGGAGCGGGTGAGCTGCTGGGCGGCGACCACCGGGACCACCATCAGCGCGCTGACCAGCAGCAGCCCGACCACCCGCATGGCGACCGTGACGGTGACCGCGGCCATCACCGCGAGCAGCAGGTTCAGGGTGCGCACCGGCAGGCCGGTGACCCGGGCGAAGTCCTCGTCCTGGCAGATCGCGAAGAGCTGGCGGCGCAGCCCGACGGTGACCGCGATGACCACCGCGCCGAGCACCGCGATGGCGGCCAGGTCGGCGGGGGCGACGGTGAGGATCGAGCCCCAGAGGTAGCTCTCCAGGGAGCCGGACCCGGCCTGGGCGGAGAGCGAGACCAGCAGCTTGCCGCAGGCCATGCCGCCGTAGAAGAGCATCGCGAGGGCGATGTCGCCGCGCTGGTTGCCGCGCGAGCGGACCAGCTCCATGGTGACGGCGCCGAGCACGCAGACCAGGACGGCCATCCAGACCGGGCTGGTCTGGAAGATGAAGCCGAGGCCGACGCCGGTCATCGCGACGTGGCCCATGCCGTCGCCCATCAGTGCCTGGCGGCGCTGCACCAGGTAGATGCCGACGGCCGGGGCGGTGATCCCGACCAGGACGGCGGCGAGCAGCGCCCGCTGCATGAAGTCGTAGGACAGCATCTCGGTCATGCGAGCAGCCTCGGCGGGGTCAGGTCGGCGTGCGGGTGGACGTGGTCGTGGCCGGGCAGCGCGTGCAGGCCGGTGTTGGGCACGGGCGGGCCGTCGTGGGCGACGCAGCCGTCCCGCAGCACCACGGCGCGGTCGATCAGCGGCTCCAGCGGCCCGAGTTCGTGCAGCACGAGGAGGACGGAGGCGCCGCGCCCGACCTCGGCGCGCAGCGTGTCGGCGAGCACCTGCTGGCTGGCGGCGTCCACGCCGGCCATCGGCTCGTCCATGATCAGCAGGTCGGGGGAGCCGACCAGGGCGCGGGCGATCAGCACCCGCTGCTGCTGGCCGCCGGACAGGTCGGCCACGCCGTCCCCGGCCCGCTCCAGCATGCCGACGGCGGCCAGCGCGCGGTCCACCGCCTCGCGGTCCTTGCGCCGGAAGGGCAGCAGCCGGTGCTGCGGGAGCCGCCCGGTGGAGACCACCTCGCGCACGGTGGCGGGGACGCCGGAGGCGGCGGTGGTGCGCTGCGGGACGTACCCGATCCGGTGCCAGGCGCGGAAGGAGCCGTACGGGGTGCCGAACAGCTCCAGGGTGCCCTGCTCCAGCGGGACGGAGCCGATCACGGCCTTGACGGTGGTCGACTTGCCGGAGCCGTTGGCGCCCAGCAGGGCGACGACCTCGCCGGGCCGGACGGTGAGGTCGACGCCGCGCAGCACCGGCCGGCCGCCGCGCGAGGCGACGGCGTCACGGAGGCGGACGGCCGGGGGTATCGGGTCGGTCATGGTGCTCGGTCCCGTCAGTTCGCGGGGGCGGGGGTGGTGACGTCGGTCCCGGCGGGGGTGGTGCCGGCCGGGGCGGTCGCGGTCGCAGCGGTCGTGGCCGGGGCGGTTGCGCCCGAGGCGGTTGTGCCCGGGGTGCCGAGGGCAGCCTGGAGGTTGGCCAGGTTCCGCTTCATCACGGTCAGGTAGTCGTCCTTGGAGGTGTCCTTGACGCCTTCCAGCGGGTCCAGGACGGAGGTCTTGAGGCCGAGGTCCTTGGCGACGGTCTCGGCGAGCTTGGGGCTGACCAGGGTCTCGAAGAAGACCGTGGTGACGCCGTTGTCCTTGGCGGCCTTCTGCACCGCGGCGAGGCGGGCCGGGGTGGGCTCGGACTCCGGGTCGACGCCGTTGATCGCGACCTGGGTGAGGCCGTAGTGGTCGGCGAGGTAGCCGAACGCGGCGTGGCTGGTGACGAAGGTCCTGGTCGTGGCGGACTCCAGGCCGGCCCGGAACTCCTGGTCGAGCGCGGTGAGCTTGGTGACCAGCTCGTCGGTGTTCTTCCGGTAGTCCTCGGCGTGGGCCGGGTCGGCCTTGGCGAACTCCTCGCCGACGTTCTTGGCGACGGCCGCGTAGCGGGTCGGGTCGAGCCAGATGTGCGGGTCGCCGGCCGGGCCCTCGTGCTGGTGGCCGTCGCCCCCGTGGGCCTCGGCGCCGTGGGCCCCGTCCTCGGTGCCCTCGTCGAGGTGGTGGTCGACCAGCGGGCCGGCGGCGGTGGCGTCGATCTTGTGCTTGCTGGACGACTGCGCGACGGCCTGGTCGACGGTGGGCTGAAGGCCCTTGAGGTAGACGATCGCGTCGGCCTTCTGGACCGTGCCGACCTGCTTGGCGGTGAGCTCCAGGTCGTGCGGCTCGACGCCGGCGGCGGTCAGATCGGTGACCGCGACGTGCTCCTTGCCGATCTGCTGGGCCAGGAACTCCATCGGGTAGAAGGACGCGACGACCTTCAGCCTGCCCTTGCCGCTGTCGGCGCTGCTGCTGCCTCCGCAGGCGGTGAGGGCGAGGGAGGCGGCGAGGGCGGCGGTGCCGACGGCGATGGAACGGCGGGTCCGGCGAGACAGTCCGAGTCGAGGCAGTCCGATCATCATGACAATCATTCTCATCTCACATGGAAATGATTGTCAAATCACTCGGGCGGGTGAACGGAGGGTGGCGGAGGGCGGGGGCCGGCGGACGATACCGATTTGAACCACGTACCCGTATGGCCGGTAACCTGAGGTATTCGGGTACGCGTAACCAGCCGTGCCCTGACCGTGCCGTACGTACTGAAGAGAGCACTGTGGCCGCCGACAAGATCGACACGATCGTCAGCCTGAGCAAGCGCCGTGGCTTCGTCTACCCCTGCAGCGAGATCTACGGTGGCACGCGTGCCGCCTGGGACTACGGGCCGCTGGGCGTCGAGCTCAAGGAGAACATCAAGCGCCAGTGGTGGCGCGCGATGGTCCAGGCCCGTGAGGACGTCGTCGGACTCGACTCGTCGGTGATCCTCGCCCGCGAGGTCTGGGAGGCCTCCGGCCACGTCGCCACCTTCAACGACCCGCTGACCGAGTGCCTCTCCTGCCACAAGCGCCACCGGGCCGACCACCTGGAGGAGAAGTACGAGGCCAAGCACGGCTTCCCGCCGCCGAACGGCCTCAAGGACGTCAACTGCCCCGACTGCGGCACCAAGGGCCAGTTCACCGAGCCCAAGGACTTCTCGGGCATGCTGAAGACCCACCTCGGCGTCACCGAGGAGGCGAGCGGCCTGGCGTTCCTGCGCCCGGAGACCGCCCAGGGCATCTTCACCAACTTCAAGGCCGTCCAGACCACTTCGCGCAAGAAGCCGCCGTTCGGCATCGCCCAGACCGGCAAGAGCTTCCGCAACGAGATCACCCCCGGCAACTTCATCTTCCGGACCCGCGAGTTCGAGCAGATGGAGATGGAGTTCTTCGTCAAGCCGGGCGAGGACGAGCAGTGGCACGAGTACTGGCTCCAGCAGCGCTGGGACTGGTACGTCGGCCTCGGCCTGCGCACCGAGAACATGCGCTTCTTCGAGCACCCGAAGGAGAAGCTCTCCCACTACGCCAAGCGCACGGTGGACATCGAGTACCGCTTCAACTTCGGCGGCAGCGAGTTCTCCGAGCTGGAGGGCGTCGCCAACCGCACCGACTACGACCTGCGGGTGCACAGCGAGGCTTCGGGCCAGGACCTGAAGTACTTCGACCAGGAGTCCGGCGAGCGGTACTTCCCGTACGTCATCGAGCCGGCGGCCGGCCTCAACCGCGCCATGCTGGCCTTCCTGATCGACGCCTACTTCGAGGACGAGGCGCCGAACGCCAAGGGCGTCATGGAGAAGCGCGTCGGCATGCGGCTCGACCCGCGCCTGGCCCCGGTCAAGGTCGCCGTCCTGCCGCTGTCGCGCAACGCCGACCTGTCCCCGAAGGCCCGCGGCCTGGCCGCCGACCTGCGCACCGCGTGGAACGTCGAGTTCGACGACGCCGGCGCCATCGGCAAGCGCTACCGCCGCCAGGACGAGATCGGCACGCCGTTCTGCGTCACCGTCGACTTCGACACCCTCGAGGACAACGCGGTGACCGTCCGCGACCGCGACACCATGTCGCAGGAGCGCGTCTCGCTGGACCAGGTCAAGGCGTACCTGGGCGCGCGGCTGATCGGCTGCTAGCAGCCTCCCGCCCCCGCACGGCTCGGGAGCCCTCGTCCGCCCTGGTGGGGCGGGCGGGGGCTCCTTGCCGTTCGGGGGCGGGGGCGCCGGGTTGCCTCGGGCGGCCTTCCCGTGGGGCCGCTTTTCCGTGGTGCCGCTCTTCCGTGGGGCCGCCGCTACCGCCGTCCCCAGCGCGAGCGCGGGGCCGCGGGCGGGCGGGTCGGGAGGCCGGCGGTGCGCAGGGCCGCGAGCGTGGTGCGGTGGCGGGCCTCGTCGGCGAGCAGTGCGGCCAGCAGCTGGGCGTAGAGCTCGGAACGGCCGGCGCCGTCCAGGGCGGCGGCCAGCCGGGCCACCTCGACGGGCGGGCGCAGGACGGCCAGCTCGTTCAGCAGGAGGGTGGCGAGCGCCGGCGGCAGCCCGGCCGCGAGGTCGGCGAGGTCGGCGCTGGAGCGGCCGGCGGCCTGGCGCAGCAGGGTCCGGACGTCGGCGGACCGGCCGTGCTGCTGGAGGCAGGCGGCCAGGGAGGTCAGCTCGGGCACCGGCGCCGACCCCCACTCCCAGAGCAGTGTCGCGCTGTCGGCGGCCAGCCCGGCCCGGTCCAGTGCGGAGAGCAGGCCGGGGACGGAGACGGCCGGGTAGCTCCAGAAGGTGTGGAACACCTCCGCCGCCTCCTCGGCCAGGCCCAGTTCGCGCAGCTCGGTGAGCACGGTGACGCAGTGGTCGGGCGCGGACCGGGCGATGCTGCGGGCGAGGAGGAGCGAGCCGCCGGCCGGGCCGGACCGGGCGAGCCTGCCGACCAGCAGCGCGGCGTCGGTGGGGGTGAGGCGGGCGGCGGCCGCGTCGATCACCTCGGTGGCCTCGGCGAGGGAGCCGGCCCGGTGGAGGGTGGTGATCCGCTCGGTGAGGGCGCCGAGGTCGGGACGGGCGGGCGTCGGCGGCGCCGGCTGCCACGGTGGCTGCTGGTGGTGCCGCGAGGCCTGCTGTTCGTATGGCTGCTGCTGTTGTGGGTGTTGCGGGTATTGCTGCGGAGCCGGGGGCGGCGGCTGTTGCCGCTGTCTGATGAGGCTCTCCAACTCCTCCAGCTGGTCGCTGAGTTGGAGGCATCGGGTACCCAAGCCCTCGCGGAGGGTGCGGGCCTGGGCGAGCTGGCGCAGCAACTCCCCGTCCGGCCGCTGGCGCCCCGGGGTGGCCCGGATCGCCTCGTTCAGGCGCCGCTCGCGCTGGCTCGCGTAGCGGCTCGCACGGAGTAACTCGTCCAGTTCTGCGCGGAGTTCCTCGGCCTGCCGCTCGCCTTCCGGCTGCTGGCCTGCGGATTGTGCCGTCGGCCGCATGCGCATGATCGCCCCAACCTGTCCATCTGCACCCTGACTGTGTGACATCCTGGCGTCAGTATGTGGCGTGGGAGTTAAGAGTGCACGACCAGTCGTGTCCGAGTGATGTCAAGGAGCGCGCAGACGGCGGTCGTTGCGAGAAGTGCGCCGGTCGCGCTCCGTAGGAGGGTCGCCTCGTAGTACGGGCCGGGCGCGAGGGCCGCGACGGCGTATCCGACCACCGCGCCCCCGAGAGCGGGAAGCAGGAGGCGCGGCGCGTCCCGGCGGACCGCCGCCCCGATCACCAGGAGCCCGGCCAGGGCGGCGAGTTCGGGCGTGCCGAAGCTCTCCGCGTAGCGGATCGACAGGGCGGGGACGAGGAACAACGCGAGCGCCCGGCCGACCGTTCCGGTGAGTGCGGCGGTGTACGGGCCGGGCCGCGGGTCCCGGGACGGGACGGTGCGGGTGGCGACGAGCACCGCCAACGCGGCTGCTGCGGAGGGCAGATGCTCGCCGATCCGGGCGAGGTTGTAGAGCAGCGCGGTGTCGTACAGCACCAGCATCAGCTGGCCGTACGCCCACAGGTCGAGCGCGAAGCGGAACGGGCCGCGGGCGGGCGCGGTGTCGGCTGCGGTGCCGGCTGCGGGCTCGCGCCGGGCCAGCCGGGCGATCAGGGGCGGTGTGAGGCAGGCCGCGAGCACGCGCAGCACGAGATCGTCCACCGTGTACGGGTTCCGCAGGTCCCACTCCACCGCGCAGAACGCCACCGTGTACGAGGCGGCGGCGAGCGGGATCAGCGGCGAACGGGCCAGCCGGACGTACAGCGCGCGGTCCAGCCGCCGGACGACGGCGACGAACGCCAGCAGCACCAGCGGCAGTTCGAGGAACGCCTGCACCCGGAGCACCGAGGGGGCCAGCAGCTCCGGGGCCGGGAAGCGGGCGGCGAGGGAGTCCAGGCGCGGGACGTCGAACCACCCCGGCGGCAGGTGGCGGGCGATGAAGGAGACGTCCCCGTGGTGCACCCGGTTCACGTAGACCGCGACGAGCACCTGGTTGAGGTAGATCAGCGCGACGACGGCCGCCAGCACCGGCTCCGGCCCCGGCGTGCCGCCGTCGCGCCCGGCCGGGGCCGTCCGGCGCAGCACCCTCGGGGCGACGAGCAGGGCGGCAGCGGCCGAGGCCACCACCGTCCCGTCCAGCAGCGGAGCGATCCCGCTCACGCGGCCAGCCGCGCCCGCGCCTCCATCAGCGCGAAGCCGAGCAGGTTCAACCCGCGCCACTCGGTGGGCTGTTGGGCCCGGATGTCGTCGGCGGCCAGCCCGATGCCCCAGATCCGGTCCAGCGGGCTGGCCTCGATCAGCACCCGGTCACCCGTGCTCAGCAGGTAGCCGCGCAGCGCCTCGTCCTGCCCGAACTTCGCGACGTTGCCCGCCACCACCAGCTCGAAGCGGCCGGCCGCCCAGACCTCGTTGTCGAAGCCCTCGACCAGCCGCCCCAGCTTCTTCGCCTCGGCGGGCGTCCGGGCCGCGAGCACCCGCCGCACGATCTCCTCGTCACCGAACATCCGGGCCTTGCCGGCCATCATCCAGTGCTCGGCGGAGGCGTACGTGACCCCGTCCACGGTGAACTCGCCCGGCCACCACTGGCTCAGGCACTCCTGCCGCGTCCCGCCGCCCTTGCGCTCGGTGTGCCCCCAGAACATCACCCACTTCGGCCGCACCCCGTCGGCCATAGCCGCGACCAGCTCCTCGCGGCTGCGGACGGCGGCCAGGTCCCCCACGTGCATCTCGCTCATATCGTCAGTCTGACACAAAGGGTTCGGTGCCCGCTAACCGTTTGATCGCGGCGCCTTGCGGCCGGTGGCTCCGCGTCGGGCGCCCGCTCCGCGTCGGACGGTCCGTCGTCTCCGTCAGGCGGTGGCGGCCAGCTCCAGGAAGCGCAGGCCGACCTCCGTCACCTCGTCGGCCGTCCACGCCCGGGCCGGTTCGCCGAGGCTGACCTCGGCCATGGCGAGGCCGGGGGCGGCGTCCTCCCAGTGGGAGACGAACCAGATGCCCTCCTGTTCGGCCAGTGCCAGGTGGGCGGCGTTGAGGGCCTCGGCCGGGTGGGGGAGCCAGAGTTGGTACTCGTGGGTGGGCGGGACCTCCGGGTGGAGGCGGGCGCCGGGGAGGGCGGCCAGGGCGGGGGTGAGGGTGGTCGCGGCGTGCCGGACGAGGTCCGGGATGCGGGGCAGTACGGTGTCCAGGCCGTGGAGGGCGGCGACGGCGGCCGGCCACTGCTGGAAGACCTGCCCGCCGTAGCGGTGGCGCCAGGTGCGGGCGTAGGAGACGAGAGCGGAGTCGCCGGCGAGGGCCGCGCCGCTGATGCCCCCGAGGTCCTTGTAGTAGGAGACGTAGACGCTGTCGGCGAGGGCGGCGATCTCGTCGAGCCGCCTGTCGAAGTGGACGGTGGTGTTCCAGAGCCGGGCGCCGTCGAAGTGCACCCGGGCGCCGGCCTCGCGGGCGGCGGCGACGAGGGCGGTCAGCTCGTCCCAGCCGGGGAGGAGGTAGCCGGGGTCGCGCAGCGGGAGTTCGACGGTCAGGGTGCCGAACGGCTCGCCGAGCGCGTGGAGTTCCTCGGGTGTGGGGTGGCGCTGTTCGGTGGTGGGCCAGAGGCCGCGCAGGCCGGTGAGCTGGGTGTGGGCGTGGCGCTCGTGCCGCTCGATGTGGCTGAGCGGGTGCAGCGCCACGGCCGGGTTGCCGGTGCGTTCGGCGTGGTAGCGGAGGGCGACCTGCTGGGCCATCGTCCCGGTGGGGAAGAAGACGGCGTCGTCCTTGCCGAGCAGCTCGGCGGTCCGTTCCTCCAGCTGCCGCACCGGACCGTCGTTGCCGTAGAAGTCGTGGGGAACGTCCAGGCCGTCCAGGGCGGAGAGCTGGGCGAGGCGCTCGCGGATGCTCAGGAGGCGGTCGCCGGAGAGGAAGCGCTTGCAGGTCATCCGGGCCGCACGGCGCCGCTGGACCTCGTTCTGGTCATCGGTCATCCGGCGATTGTCGAACCCGGACGCGGTCGGACCAACTGCTTTTCCCTCGCGCGGGCGGGTGCTGGGGCGGGGACGAGCGGGCGGAGGAGCTCGCGGAGGCTTTTCCCTCGCGCGGGCGGGTGCTGGGGAAGGTGGCCCCGATGGACGTGGCCTGCGGCTGGGCGCGCGAGCACCTCGACGAACTCCCCCGCGGGTGGGGGCCGGCGCGCCCGGCGTCATCGGGTGTGTTCGTCCGGGGCGTCCTCATCGGGCCAACGGCCTTCCAGGTGCAGCCGGATGAGCGCGGCATGGGAGAGCGGGCTGGTGGGGTCGGCGACGTCGCCGTTGGTGGTGTAGTCGAGGAGCACCACCTCGTCCTTCTCCCGGAGCCGCTCGACCAGGTCGGCGACGCGGTGTTCGAGGACCCAGCGGTAGGCCGGAAGGTAGATCCGGCGGCGGGCCGTCTCGTAGGGCAGGAGCCGGTCGCCGTGCAGGCCGGCTCGGTGGCCCCGGACGGGGCCGTACCGGCGCACCGTCCGCTTGAGGCCCTTCATCGAGGTGACGCACAACTTCGCGGGGTCGACATCGGCGTCCTGGAAGACCTTGAGGGCCTGCCAGATGCCTTCCACGGACTGGCTGGTCACGCCGTCGCCGCCGGGGACCGGGATGCCGCCGTGCGGATGGAACGGGCTCAGCCGCACCCACGGGTCCGGCGCCTTCGAGGTGACGTCGATGATCTCCGCGCCGGGGAACGCGGCGGTCAGCGAGGCCGTCGTACGGCGGCGGCTCGCGACGTGGATCGGCATCCAGGGGCTCCTTCTCGTCGGCGGTGCGGGCCACCGAGTCTCCCCGAGGCCACTGACACCGCGGCGCCGGAACCGGTCCCGCTGCGGAGCGGGCGCGATCGGGGGCGGCGGCGGGGGATCCCTGCTAAGTTGAACGCGTTCAAATATATTGCGCCAGGAGGGGGAGAACCATGGCGGTGGTTCCTGTGAGTGCCCGAGGGCTCGTCGGGCTGGCGGTCGCGGTGTGCGTCTGGCCGGTGGCGGTCTTCATCGTGAGGTTCGGCTACCGCCCCGCGCCCGTGCACGTGGCCGTGGCGGCCTGCCTCGTCCCCTGCGCGGTGGCGCTGCTCTGTGCCCACCCGAGGGGCTTCCGGATCGCCACCGTCGTCGCCGGGTGTGCGGTGGGGGTCGTGGCGGCGCCCGCCGCACTGGGGCTTCTCGTGCTCGGAGCGGAGTTCGGCACGGCGGCGGGGGTCCTGCTCGGGTTCACGCTGCCGGTCGCGGCGGTCGCCCCACTGGCCGCCGCCTACCGGAGGGCCGATGGCGTCGAGTACGGCCGCGGCCTGGCCGTGGTCGGCTGGTCGGCGGCCGGGCTCTCGGGCGTCGGCTGGCTCCTGCTGATCTTCGGCTAGGTGTTCTGGCCCGTGAGGTTGGGGACGCGGCCGCCCGGTGGCTCGGCCGCTCACCGCTCGGTCGTTCCGGTGGGAGCGGGCCGGTCGGGGCCGGTGCTCAGTGCGGCCGGTAGTAGGCCGCGATCGGGGCCCGGGCCTCTTCGGACAGGGCCGGGCCGTCGGCCGGCACCGCCGGCCAGGCGCCCGAGTCGGGGTTGAGGGCGACGAGTTGCTCCGTGGAGAGCGCGTAGACGACCCGGCCGATGCCGGAGCGGAGGATGCCTCCTTCGCACATGCCGCAGGGCTGGCAGCTGGTGTACAGCGTGGTGCGTGCGGCGGTGTCCGGGGGCAGTTCGCGGGCGGCCCAGCGGGCCAGCTTCAGTTCGGGGTGGGCCGTGATGTCGTCGTCGCGCCGGACGGTGTTGTGGGCCTCGGCGAGGATCTCGCCGTCGGGGCCGGCCAGCAGGGAGCCGTACGGGGCGTCGCCCAGGGCGATCGCCTGGGCGGCGATGGCGATGGCGCGGCGCAGCAGGGCCTCGTCGGCTTCGGTGATCACGCGTTCCTCCACTCGGTGGCGACGGTGGTGAGGGCCTGCCAGGCCCGCTGCGGCCGGCGGGTCTCCTCCGGATCGCCGTGGTACGGGTCGAGGACGACGGTCTCGGCGCCGAGATCGCGCAGCCGGCGGAGGTCGTCGAGGATCTGGTCGACGGTGCCGACGCCGGCGGGCCGCTCGGGGTCGTCGACCGGTGCGGTGGTCGGGCGCAGGGCGATCCGGGGCGCGAACCCCGGCATCGGATGGTCGGCCAGGACCGACCGCATCCGGGCGACGGGGAGCCGCAGCGGGTGCCAGGCGTCGCCGAAGCGGACCGCCCGCCGGAGCGCGGCGTCGCTGTGGCCGCCGACCCAGACCGGGACGGACCGGTGGCCGGGTTCCTCCGCGCGGGCGTCCCGCAGGGTGCTCAGGTACTCGTCGGTCAGCCGGCCGCGGGCGCCGAACGGCACGCCGAGGGCGGCGTATTCCTGGCGGGACCAGCCGACCCCCACGCCCAGGACGAACCGGCCGCCGCTGAGCCGGTCGAGGGTGCTCGCCATCCGCGCCACCAGCAGGGGGTTGCGGTAGGGCAGGACGAGGACGGTCGTGCCGAGCCGCAGACCGGGGGCGGTCGCGGCGAGCCAGGACAGCGTGGTGAACGGCTCGTAGAACGGCTCCGGGTACCGCTCGGCCACCTCCGGGGTCACCGCCACGTGGTCGGACACCATGAGGAGGCCGAGGCCGAGGCCCTCCGCGGTCCGGGCCCACTCGCGCAGCACGCCGGGGTCGGTGCCGGGGCCGAAGTTCGGTACGTTGACGCCAAGTTGCATGATCCGAGGCTATCCCCGTGATCATGGCGGAGGGAACGGACTTCTCCCGCTGTGACCTTCTGATCGCCGTGGTTCTCCCGGTAGATTCGCGTCATGGCCGTGAATCTTGACGACACCGACTGGGCGATCATCGAGCAGCTGCAACGGGAGGCCCGCATCTCGCTGAGCGAGCTGGGGCGGCGGGTGTCCCTGAGCGCGTCGGCGACCACGGAACGGGTGCGGAACCTGGAGTCGCTGGGCGTCATCACCGGCTACCACGCGACGGTGGACCTGGCGAAGGTCGGCTACCCGGTGCTCGCCGTCGTCCGGCTGAAGTACCCGGGCAACCGGCACGAGCCGCTGCGGCGGCTGCTCGCCGAGCGGCGGGAGATCCTGGAGTGCCTGCGCACCACCGGCGACGACTGCTACACCCTCAAAGTGGCGGCGACCTCCATGGAGCACCTGGAGAGCCTGGTGGACGAACTGGCCGGCTTCGGCAGCACCACCACGAGCGTCGTCTACAGCCGGACGCTGCCCCTGCGGGGGCCCGGCCGGCCCTGAGGGCGAGGGCGAGGGAGACGGTGGAGAGGGCGGCGAGGGCGAAGGCAGGGAGGGCGAAGGCGACGAAGGCGCTCCCTCGATCGGGGGAGGCCGGCCGTTCGTGGCGCGACCAGACTGGCGATCGTGACCGGGGGTTCTCCTGCTCCCCACGATTCCAGAGGAGTTGACTCGTGCGTCGTTCGCGTGTCCGCCACGTGGCACTCGCCCTCACCCTCTCGACCGCCGCCGCCGTCGGGGTGCTGACACCGTCCGCTGCGCCGGCCGCGTCCGCCGCCGCCCCGCCGGACGTCGTGCAGCGGGGACTGGACGCGCTGGTGCGGACGGACGGGGTGCCCGCCGCGCTCGCGACCGTCCGGGACCGGCAGGGCCGAACCCGTGACCACACGGCAGGGGTGGGGGACCTGGCCACCGGCGCCAAGGTCCCCGTCGACGGGCAGGTGCGGATCGGCAGCAACACCAAGACCTTCACCGCCGTCGTCGCGCTCCAGCTGGTGGGCGAGGGGAAGGTCGACCTCGACGGCTTCGTCGACACCTACCTTCCCGGCCTGGTCCGCGGCGTGGGCGGGGACGGGCGCGGCATCACCGTCCGGCAGCTCCTCCAGCACACCAGCGGCCTGCCCGACTACGAGGGGCTGCTGGACGAAGCCTCCCTCCGCCACCGGTACTTCGAGCCCCGGGAGCTGCTGGACCTGGCCCTGCGGCAGGAGTCCGCCTTCGCGCCCGGCGCGAGGTTCGGCTACAGCAGCACCAACTACGTCCTGGCCGGGCTGATCGTCCAGCGGGTGACCGGCCGGCCGCTCGCCGAGGAGATCGACCGGAGGATCATCCGGCGCATCGGGCTGCGGCACACCTACTTCCCGGCGGCGGGCGACCGGACCATCAGGGAAGCCCACCCCCACGGCTACCGCAGGGACTCCGCCGGCGGGCCGCCGGCCGACTTCACGGAGCTGGACCCGTCGGCGGGCTGGGCGGCCGGGCAGATGATCTCCACCAACTCGGACCTCGACCGCTTCTTCACCGAACTGCTGGTCCCGGACCGCCTGGTGCCCGCGGCCCAGCTCGCCCAGATGCGCACCACCGTGCCGGTCGGGGACGGCGGTATGGGCGCCGGACTGGGCGTCTTCAGCCGACCGCTCTCCTGCGGCGGGGTCTACTGGGGGCACGGCGGCGACATTCCGGGCTACGAGACCCGGGGCGGCGTCACCGAGGACGGGCGCGCCGTGAACGTCGCGGTGACCACCATCCCGACCGACTACGCCGTCACCCGGCACGTCGAAGACGTCGTGGACGCCGCCCTCTGCCGCTGAGCGGCCCGCCGGGCCCGCCGGGCCCGCGAGCGGTCAGGAGTGGAAGTGGTTCCCCTCGTCGCCGATCACACCGTTGCCCTGGTGGACGGACAGGCTGGAGTACGTCGCCCGCATGCGCGCGGCCTGGGCGGTCCGCTGCTGTTCGATCAGCAGGCCCTCGGCGTCGTCGAACCGGTGCCTCCGCGCGCGTTCCCGGAGCACCAGGAAGGCCGTGGCGCCGACCACGGTGCCGAGGAGTGCGAGCAGGAACACCGTGACGAGACCCATGACGTCACCTTCCCCCGGTTCGAGTACGTCGAACCGCCGGACGGCGGGCGGTGGCGGTGGTGGTGGCGGCGGGGGTCGGCGGTGGTGGCGGTGGTGGTCATGTCGGCTCCTCGTCGTTCTCGGCGTGCGGCGGATCAAGGGGTGCGTCGACCGGGGCGGTCAGTTCGCGGGTGAACTCCCCCGCGCGGGGGCTGTCCTGGCCGCCGAGCGGCTCGGGCATGACTTTCGACAGATCCGGTTCGACGGCGCTCCTCCTAGGGTCGTGGGCATGCGGATGAGTGGAGTGGCGCTGCCCGTGGTGGCGGCGGTGTGTATCGGGCTCGGTGTCACGAGCCTCTGGTGGGCGCTGCCCGCGATCGGGCTCTCCTTCCTGGCCGGGCTGCGGACGGAGCGGGTACGGCCGGCGGCGGTGGTGTTCGCCGTCCTGGTGGCGGTCGGGGTGCTGGTGGTCGGGTCGGTGCCCTCCTGGATCGTCCTGGGACTGCGGTTCGTCGCGCTCGCGGTGAGTACCGGGATGGGCCCGTGGCTGCTGGGCCGGTTCTGGCGGCAGTCGCAGGAACTCGTGCGCGCCGGGTGGGAGCGGGCCGAGCGGCTGGAGCGCGAGCAGAGGCTCGTCGCCGAGCAGGCCCGGCTGCGCGAACGGGCCCGGATCGCCCAGGACATGCACGACGCCCTCGGGCACGACCTCAGCCTGATCGCCCTGCGCGCCGGGGCCCTCAAACTCGCCCCCGACCTGGCCCAGCCCCACCGGGAGGCCGCCCAGGAGATCCGTGCGGGGGCGGCCGCCGCCGTCGAGCGGCTCGGCGAGGTGATCGGCATCCTGCGGGACGGGGACGAGAACGGCGGCGGCACCTCCGCGGCCCGCGGGCCGGCCGACTCGGACATCCCGCACCTGGTCGCCGAGGCGGCCGCGGCCGGTCTGGACGTCCGCGCGGAGATCACGGGGGAGCCGGACGGGCTCCCGCGCGCCACCGAGCACGCCGCGTTCCGGGTGGTGCAGGAGGCCCTGACCAACGCCACCAAGCACGCGCCGCGAGCGGCCGTCACCGTGGAGGTGGCCTACTCGGCGGATGGCGCCCGCCTCCGGGTAGCCAACGGCCCCACGGCCCCACCTACGGCCCCGCGCACGGTCCCACCCATGGCCCCGCCCGCGGCCACCGTCGCCGGAGCGGCTTCTCCGGTACCCGCGTCAACCCCGCGCGGCGCAACGCCCACCGGAGGCCGCGGCCTGGTCGGGCTGGCCGAGCGCGTCCGGCTCGCGGGCGGCACCTTTGCCCACGGGGCCCGCCCGGACGGCGGGTTCGAGGTCGTGGCCGACCTGCCGCGCCGGGCCGTCGGGCCCGTCCCGCCGGCGGCCGCCGCCCCGCCGTCGCCGGTGCGCGAGCTGCGCCGGGCGCGGCGCAGGGTGGGGCGGACGCTGGCCGCCGTGGTGCTCGTCCCGCTGGCGACGGCCGTGCTGCTGACCGTGGCCCTGCGAGTATGGACGTTCTACGTGGTCAGCCTGTCGGTCCTGGACCCGGAGGCCTACGCCTCCCTCCAGGTGGGGCAGGACCAGGCCTCGGTCGAGCGACTGCTGCCGGGCCACCGGCTGCCGTACCGTCCGCCGAGCGGGCCGTCGACGCCCGCGCCGCCGACGGGGGAAGGGGTTTCCTGCGTGCACTACGCCATCACCTCCCAGCTGTTCGTGGACCGGGCCGGCGACGCCTACCGGCTCTGCTTCCGGGACTCCCGCCTGGTCTCGCGCGACGTGCTCGTCTCCTGATCGCCCGCCGCGGCGCCACCCGCCGAAGCACCCACCCGCCGCAGCACCTCCCTCCGCAGACCACCTCCACCACCACCGCCGTACCGAGCGACCGACAGGAGCCACCGATGACCACCGCACCGATCCGGGTGCTGCTCGCCGACGACGAGCCCATGATCCGCGCGGGACTGCGCGCGGTGCTCGCCACCGACCCGGGCATCGAGATCGTCGCCGAGACCGGGGACGGCCGGGAGGCCGTCGAACTGGTCCGGCGCCACCGGCCGGACGTCGCCGTGCTGGACATCCGGATGCCCGGGACGGACGGCATCACGGCCGCCGCCGAGATCCGCCGGAACGGCCTGGCCACCGGAGTACTCATGCTGACCACCTTCGGTGAGGACGACTACATCCTGCGCGCGCTCAGCGGCGGCGCGAACGGCTTCCTGATCAAATCCGGCGAGCCCGAGGAGCTGCTCGCCGGGGTGCACGCGGTGGCGGGAGGGGCCGCCTACCTCTCACCCAAGGTGGCCGCCCGGGTGGTCGCCCACCTGGCCGCCACCGGGGCCGGCGGCCCCGCCGACCGGCGCGCCGGCGCCCGGGAACAGGTGGCCGCCCTGACCACCCGGGAACGGGACGTACTGACGCTGATCGCCGCCGGGCTGTCCAACGGTCAGATCGCCCGTCGGCTGGGGGTGGTGGAAGGCACCGTGAAGGCCCATGTGAGCTCCATCCTGGCGAGGCTGGGCGTGGCCAACCGGGCGGCCGCCGCCGTCCTCGCGCACGAGGCCGGGCTGACCCTCGGCGCGAACTGCGCGGGCGGCCCGCGGGACTGAGCCCGCCGCGCCCGGGGCCGTGCCGGAGCCCGAGCCCGCGCCCGGTGCCGGCGGTATCGACGGTGCCGGCGGCGCCGACAGCAGCCGTCCGAGGACGGGCACCCCGGTCAGGGCCGTCACGAGGGCAGTGGCCGCAGGCCGCAGGGCGAGGACCGCCGCCGCGGTGACCGTGCCGCCGAGTGCGGCACCGGCGAGCACGTCGTGCGGGTAGTGCACCCCGGCCGCCACCCGCAGCGCGGCCGTGGCACCGCCGACGGGTATGACCAGCAGCGCCCAACGCGGGCGCAGCAGCACCAGCCCCGTCGCCAGCGCGACCGCCAGGGTGGCGTGGTTGCTCGGGAACGACCAGTCACCCGGCGGAGGACAGTCGGCGACCGCCGTGCCCGGCAGTCCGGCCAGCGCCCGGCAGGGCCGTTCCTCGTCGAGGAACACCTTCAGCACCTCGCTCGCCCCGTAGGCCAGCACCGTGCCGAGCCCCACCAGCGCCACCCCCGCGACCACCCCGGTGGCCCGCCGGGCCCGGGCCGTCCACCAGCAGAACGCCAGCAGGAGCCCCAGCACCAGCAACCCGACCTCGGTGGCAGGCTCCAGCAGCGAGGCCACCGCGTGCGGGGCGTCGCCGACGGCCTCCGCCACCCGCCGGTAGCCGCCGGCCGACCACCCGGCCGAGACCCGCACCGGCTCCGCCCCGCCACCCCGCTCGGGCGCCAGCCACGCCACCACCCCGGCCCCCGCACAGAGCAGGGCCGCGGCCAGGACGGGCCTGGGCCTGGGTCTGGTGGTGGCCTCTCGCGCGCCCGCCTTCCTCGGTGTGCTGTTCTTCCTCGAATTCCCGTCCGTGTACGTCATGGTCCGGACGGTAGAAGCCGAGACCCCCTTGCCGCCCGACCCGAAAGTCAAGCAGCACCCCTGACGATGGTCAGGGTTGACAGCACATCACAGCGCGATGACCGGCCAAGTGGCCTGCGGCCATGCCGGCTTCCTCCCCGCTCGCCTTCCCCACCCGCTTCTCGGCGGCGGAGCCGACCAGCTGTGGGACCGCCGGATCGCCGAGTCGACCGGGCACGAGGTCCTGGACGTGCCCGCCGCCGACCACGGCCTCGAACTGCCGGACGACCCCCTGGGCTCGATCGACGTCCTTCGGCGGGTCGCCGCCCGCCTGGACCGCTTCGTGGCCTCCCTGGCGGCGGGGAGGTAGCCCGGATCCGGCGGTCCGGCCCGGACTTCCGCCTACTGTGAGCCGGTCGGCTGACCAGGCGCGACCACCGGCAGGTCGCGCTCCTCCGCCGCGTCGGCCAGGCGCTTGTCGTAGGTGACGAAGGCGGTGAGCGCGTGCTCCAGGTGTTCGGCGCTGGCGAGGTGAATGGCGTCGAGGGTGCGGAGGTGCCGGGTGGGGAACTGGCAGGCGGCTCGGAGGACGGCATCGGAGAGCCGGACGCGAAGCAACCGGTCGAGCAGATCGGTCGACGTGTCCAGCAAATCCTGCGGTGCGCCGACCCGGATCAATGCGCGTGGCACCTCGACCTGGGCCAGTGCGCTGGTCGCATGCCCCTCGGACCCGTGCGAGGAGAGAAATGTGCGTAGAGCGGTGGATTCGTTCTCAGGGATCAGGAGCTTGAGGATCGCGCATGAGTCGAGGTAGATCAACGGTCCTCCTCCTCCCGCATGGCGTGCAGGGCGTCAGCGGCCGACTCGAGTCCGACGCCGGACTCGGGCAACGTCCAGTCGGCCAGACCGCGCGCGGTGGCGGCATTCTCCGGGTCGATGGTGCCGTCGCGGACGAGGTCCTCCAGCACTCGCTGCTCGGGGTCGGGCGGCGCGAGGACGGCGATCAGTCGGCCGTTGCGGGTGATCTCCACGCGCTCGCCGGCCGCGACCCGGTCGATCAACTCGCTGGCGTGTTGCTGGAGCTGTCGGATGGGGACTCTGGCTGTCATACGACTCACGGTAGAGCGGACTGTGCGGCGATTGCGAGGAACGTGCGGCGGGTTCACGCGGAAGAGTGGTCATCCCCGCCGCGGGAACCCGTGGCGCCGCCCGCCGAGGGTGGCGGCCAGGGAGGCGGCCAGGAGGACGAGGGCGGACCAGGGCAGGGCGGTCGGGCCGGCGTGGTCGAGGAGGAGGCCGCCGGCCAGGCCGCCGGCGGCGATGCCGAGGTTCCAGCAGGTGACGAGCAGCGACTGGGCGATGTCCCCGGCCGGGCCGGCCGCGTCGGCGACGGCGGTCTGGAGGAGGGTGGCGGCGCCGCCGAAGCCGAGGCCCCAGAGCGCGGCGGCGGCGTAGACGGGCCGGCCGGTCGAGCCGAGCAGGGCGGCGGCGAGCAGCAGGGCCGCGACGGCGAGCAGGACGGAGGCGGTGATGGTCAGGGGCCGCAGGTGCCGGTCGATCAGGACGCCGGTGCCGAGGATGCTCAGCAGCGAGGACAGCCCGATGACGAGCAGGACGGTGTCCGTCCGGCCGTCGAGCCCCAGCGGTTCGAGCAGCGCGGCGACGTACGTGTAGAGGACGTTGTGGGCGAGGACGAAGGTCGCCGTGACGGCCAGGACGGCGGTCACGCCGGGCATCCGCAGCACCCGCAGGACGGGGGTGCGGGCCTGGTCGGCCGGGCCGGGCAGTTGCGGGAGCACGAGCAGCATCCAGCCGGTCAGTGCCGCGGCGATCAGGCTCATCAGCCCGAAGGTGACCCGCCAGCCCACCAGGTCGGCGAGCAGGGTGCCGGCGGGCACGCCCACCGACAGGGCCACCGTCGAGCCGGCCATGGCGACGGCCATCGCCCGTCCGCGCTGCTCCGGTGCGACGATGCCCCGCGCGTACCCGGCCAGCAGTGCCCAGAGCAGCCCCGCGACCAGACCGGCCGCGAACCGGGCGGCCATGGTGAGCGGGTAGCTCGGCGAGACGGCGGTGACGGCGTTCGCCGCGGCGAAGCCGCCGACGGCGACGAGCAGCAGGCGCTTGCGCGGCAGGCGGCTGGTGACGGCGGTCAGTGGGATGGCGGCCGCGATGGAGCCGACCGCGTAGACGGTGACGGACTGCCCGGCGGCGGACTGGCTGACGCCGAGGTCGGCGCTCATCGCGGGCAGCACCCCCGCGGGGAGGGCCTCGGTCATGATCGTGACGAATCCGCCGGTGCTCATGGCCAGGAGTGCGGGCCAGGGCAGCCTCGCTGTGGCGGCCGCCGGCCGGTCGGGGGTGCGGAGTTCAGAGGTGGGCATGGGCCCGATCGTCTATCGTTGACATACGTGTCAAGGTCTAGCCGGGACGGCACCGGCCCGGGGTGAGGGTGGTCACACATGCGCATCGGCGAACTCGCCCGGCGGGCGGAGACCACTCCGCGCCTGCTGCGCTACTACGAGCAGCAGGGGCTGATCACGCCGCGCCGGGAGGCCAACGGCTACCGCGAGTACGAGGAGTACCTCGTGGACCGGGTGCTGCAGATCCGCGGGCTGCTGGACGCGGGGCTGCCGACCCGGATCATCAAGCAGGTCCTGCCCTGTCTGGACACCCCGCGGACGATCCACTTCGCCGACGCCACACCGGACATGCTCGAAACCCTGGAGTCCGAGACGGACCGGATGACCCGCCGGATCCAGTGCCTGACGCGCAACCGGGATGCCATCCGGGAGTACCTGGACGTGGTCAGGGGCCTCTCCTGCCCGGCTGATCAACTGACGGGCTGACGGGCTGGGCAGCTGGGCAGCCGACCGGTTGACCGCCCGCCCGGAAGCCGCCGCTTGACCTTGCCATCGGTGTCATGGTCGGACCCTGTCGTCATGAACGAATCCCCGATCCGCCACACCGCCTTCGGTGACGGCACCCCGATCGTCCTGATCCACGGCTACACCGTCGACCACCGCGTGCTGCTCCCGCTCGAACCCGCCTTCGCCGACCGCCCCGGCTGGCAGCGCCTCTACCTCGACCTCCCCGGCCACGGCGCCAGCCCCCGGCTGCCGGGCCGGGCCTCGGCCGGCGCGCTCGCCGAGGCCGTCTCCGGATGGATCGGGGAGCGGGTCGGCCGGCGGCCCTTCGCCGTGGTCGGGCAGTCCTTCGGCGGCCAGCTGGCCCGGGCGGTGACCGCGCGGTTCGGCGAGCAGGTGCTGGGCTCGGCGCTGCTGGTGCCGGTGGTGCGCTGGGGAGCCGACCGGTCCCTGCCCGAGGAGTCCGTGGTCGAACGCGACGAGGACCTCCTCGCCCGCCTCCCGGCGGCCGACCGCGAGCTGTTCCGGTACGTCATGGCCCGCCACACCACGGAGAGTTGGGAGCTCTTCGAGCGCTACGTCCGGCCGGGCTGGCAGGCGCACGACCGGGCGGCCGCCGCCGAGCTCGAAGGCGACTTCCTGTTGCCGCAGTGGCCCGAGCACCGGGCCGCACCGCCGCACCGCGGCCACCACCTGCTGGTCACCACCCGGCAGGACGCCCTGGTCGGCTGGCGCGACCAGCTCGCCCTGCTCGACCACTACCCCCGGATGGCCGCCGCCGTCCTGGACGGTGTCGGCCACAACCCCCAGGTCGAGGCCGCCGGGACCGTCCGCACCCTGTTCGGCCACTGGCTCGACGCACTCCGAAGCTGACGCCCGGCCCGGGAAGGCCGACGGCCCCGCGACCGGTCGTTCCGGTCGCGGGGCCGTTCACCACCCGCCGTCGCAGCGGTCGCCGCCGTCGCAGCGGTAGGCGCCGCCGAGGTCGCCGCCGACCCGGGGCCCCGGACCCGGCCCCGGCGGACCCGGGCTCAGCCGATGGACCGGGGAAGACGGGTGGTCAGGTAGAGGACGGTGAAGGAGCCGAGGAGCTGGACGCCCAGGCACAGGGCGAGGGCGCGGTCCATGCCGAGCACGGGGGAGAGCGAGAGGTAGAGAGTGCCGAGGGTGGCGACGCCGAGGGCGAGGCTGGACTGCTGGCCGGTGGCCAGGACGCCGCTGCCGACGCCGGCCCGGGCGGCGGGCACCTTGGAGAGGACGACCCGGAACAGCGGGGTGCCGATCAGGCCCTGCCCGATGCCGGCGAGGGCGACGCCCGGGGCCATCCGCAGCGGAGACAGGTGCGACCAGTCGGCCAGGACGGTCAGGGCGAGGGTGGCGAGGCCGGTGGCCTGGACGACGGCGCCCGCGCTGAGCACCCGGCTGCCCCAGCGGCCGATCAGCCGGGGGCCGGAGAGCGAGGCGGAGAAGTAGCCGACCGCCATCGGGACGAGCGCCCAGCCGGCCGCGACCGGGCCGAGCCGCAGGCCCTGCTGGAGGGCGACCGCGATGACGAACATGAAGCCGCCGAAGCCCGCGAAGTAGGGGAGGGCGATGCCGAGACCGCGGCGCATCTCGGGGATGCGCAGCAGGGACGGTGGTAGCAGCGGGGTGTCCCCGCGCCGCTCGGCCCGGCGCTCGACGGCGGTGAAGGCGATGGCGAGGACGGGGAACAGCGCGAGCAGCACCCAGGACCAGAGCGGCCAGCCGGCGGCCCGGCCCTCCATCAGCGGGATGAGCAGGGAGAGCAGCGTGGCGGTGAGCAGGGCGGTGCCGGGGACGTCGACCCGGGCGGCCGTGGTGGCCCTGCTTTCCGGGACGTAGCGGGCCGCGAGCACCACGGCGAGCAGGGCGAACGGCGTGTTCAGCAGGAACACCGAGCGCCAGCCGGTGCCGAACAGGTCGGCGGCGACCAGCATGCCGCCGAGCACCTGCCCGATCACCACCGCGATCCCGCCGACCGCGCCGTAGACGCTGAGCGCGCGGCCGCGCCGGGCGCCCTCGGTGGCGGCGGTGATGGTGCCGAGCACCTGGGGGATCAGCAGCGCGGCCGAGGCGCCCTGGGCGGCCCGGGCGGCGACCAGTGACCAGGCGTCGGGGGCGAGGCCGCAGGCCAGCGAGGTGAGGGCGAAGGCGACGGCGCCGGTGACGAAGAGCCGTCGGCGGCCGTAGCTGTCGCCGAGGCGCCCGCCGAGGACGAGCAGTACGGCGAAGGCGATGCCGTAGCCGGCGGCGATCAGTTCCAGGACGGCGGGCCCGGCGGCCAGGTCGTGGCCGACGGTGGGCAGGGCGACGTTGACGATGAAGAAGTCGAGCATCGGCAGGAAGGCGCCGAGCAGGACGGTGACCAGCCCGGCGGTACCGAGGGTGGCGGTGCCGAGGGGGGCGGCGGGACCGGTGGGGCCGGCCGGTCCGGGGGCGGTCGTAGGGGCGGCCGCGGTGCCCGGGGTGGTGGCGGTGCGGCCCGATGCGGGGGCGACGGCGAGTTGTTGGGTCACGGGTCCTACGATCCGCCGCGCTTTACCCTGGTACCAGAGTGTGGTTATCCGGGTATAAGAAGTACCTGGCAACAGGCTGACGGCTGACGCATGCTGGGGAGCATGAGTCTCGCCACGCCCCCCGCGCAAGCCCGCACCGGTTCGACCGGTCCGCGTCCGGCCACTCCCGACGACGCCCGCCGGCACGAGCTGGCCGCGTTCCTGCGCAGCCGCCGCGAGCGTCTGACGCCCGAGCAGGTGGGCCTGCCGATGACCGGCCGCCGCCGGACGCCGGGGCTGCGCCGGGAGGAGGTCGCGCAGCTCGCCGCGGTCGGGGTGACCTGGTACACGTGGCTGGAGCAGGGGCGGGACATCCAGGTGTCCACCCAGGTGCTGGACTCGGTGGCCCGGGCGCTGCTGCTGGACCCGAGCGAGCGCGCCCACCTGTTCACCCTGGCCGGCGCGGACGACCCGGCGCCGCTGAAGGAGTGCCCCTCGGTGACCCCGAGCGTGCGGCTGCTGCTGGACCACCTGGCGCCGTTCCCCGCCCTGGTGCTCAACTCCCGCTATGACGTGCTGGCGTACAACGACCAGTACGCCGCGATCGTCGGCGACCTCGACCGCATGGCGCCCGAGGACCGGAACCTGATGTGGATGGCGTTCACGCCCTCGCGCTTCCGGGACGTGCTGGTCGACCACCGCACCGAGCGCCTCGGCATCGTGGCCCGGTTCCGCTCGGGGATGGCCGACCACAGCTCGGATCCGGCCCGGAAGGCGCTGCTGGCCCGGATGCTCAAGGCCTCGCCGGACTTCGCGGAGCTCTGGCAGCGGCACGACGTGATGCGGCCGGGCAACGGGATCAAGCGCTTCCAGGTGCCGGGCGTCGGGCTGTTGCGCTGCGAGTACACCAACTTCTGGCTCAGCCCGCGGCTGGGGACCCGGTTGATCACGTACACCCCGCTGGACGACGAGACCCGCGCGCTGATGGACCGGCTGCCGACGCGGCGGGACCTCTCGGAAACGGCCTAGGCGGCCCGAACCGCCGCGTCCCGGCCGAGCCACAGGCACACCACGGCGAGCGGCAGTTCGATGCAGGAGGCCATGACCAGCGCGGCGAGCATCGCGACGCCGGGCCCGGCGCAGGCGATGTCGGCCAGCGCGTCCCCGGTGAGCAGCAGGGCCACCGCCGCGCCGGCCCAGAGGGCGGCGGGGCTGCGCCGGCGCAGCAGCGCGTCCAGCGAGAGCAGGGCGGCGAACTCGGTGAGGTCGAGCACGACCCAGGGGGTCTCGTGGCAGACGGCGAGGACCGCCAGCCAGGGCAGCAGCGCGATCGCGGCCAGGAGCGGGAGCCGGGCGAGGCGCGGGGGCGGGACGTAGGTGGAGGCGGGACGGGCGGCGAGGACGGCGGTGCTCATGCGGCACCCCGGTTCCGGTCGCGCACCCGCTCCAGCGGCAGCCGTTCGGCCGTCCCGCCCGCCGGGTGTTCGACCCGTACCGCGTCGAAGGGGCCCTCGGCCCAGGCGATCCAGAACCGGCCGACCACCGGGACCACCTCGGCCGTCGACCGCACCCGGCGCAACGGCCGCCGCCCGGTGAACACCACCGTGGGCGCGCCGCCGTCGGCCGCCAGCCGGCCCCAGGCCAGCACGTGCCGGCTCCGCCCGGTGGACGGACAGCGCCGGGCCCCGCGCAGCAGGTACGGGGTGAGCCGGGAGGCGACCACGACGTCGGCCAACTCCCCGTACTGGTAGAGCTCCAGGGCGGCCCGGCCACGGCCGGACCCGACGCTGCGGACCGACCACGGCCCGGCCCCGGCCGGCAGCGCGTCCTCCGGCAGCGCTCCGTCGAACAGCGTCGCCCCGGACATCGCGCCCCCGGACATCGCGCCCTCGGACATCGCGCCCTCGAACAGCGCCGGCGCCCCCGCCGGCTCTCCGGAAGCACTCCCGGGGCCGGGCCGCCCGTGCGGCGGAGTGGCGGAGTGCGATGCAGTGCTCGTCATGCCCCCAAGCCTTCCGTCGGGACCCCCTTCCTGTCGGTGGTGCCCCACACCGAATCGGGGGTGTATCTAGCTACACCCCCACCCGGAACCCCCCTTCATGGCGGCTCGTGATCACCGGGCCCTACGCTGTCGGCCATGTCCTCCACCACGTTGCGCCGAGCGCTCGTCAGGAGCCTCCGGCGCCCACCGTGGTCGCCCGGGGTCTGGCGGGACGTCCGCTTCCTCGCCGCCGGAATACCCATGGCGCTGCCGGTCTGGCTGGCCGTCACCGATTCGACGCTGCTCCTCCCGGTGCTCGTCGCCGTCCTGCTCTGCGCCCGCCCGCTGACCGCCGTCCAGCGCGGCCGGCTGCGCGCCCTGCACGGGGTGGAGGTGCCGCCGCTGCGTCCGCCTACGGGGCGCCAGGTCTGGTGGCTGGGGATGACCTGGCGCCAGGTGCTCCACCACCTGGTGGCCGGCCCGCTGCTGGCCGCGGGCGCGTTGGCGGTGCTGTACGCCTGGGCGGCCGCCGTGGTGCTGGCCACCGTGTACGGCTGGATGTGGCTGCTGCCCGCCGGCACGGCGCCGCGCTCCGGCTTGGCCGGGGAGGACGTGCTGCTCACCCTCGGCGGGTTGCTGCTGCTGGTGGCCCTCCCGCCGGCGGGCACCCAGCTGGCCCGGCTGGAGGTGTGGGTGGCCCGGCGGTTGCTCGGCCCGGACCGGGCGGAGGCGCTGGAGCGGCGGGTCGAGGAGATCGCCGAGAGCCGGGCCGGGCTGGTCGACGCGGTGGACGCCGAGCGCCGCCGGATCGAACGCGACCTGCACGACGGCGCCCAGCAGCGGCTCACCTCCCTCGCGATGAACCTCGGCCTGGCCCGGCGCACCCTCAAGGACGTGCGGCCCGAGGTGATGCAGGTGATCGTCGACGCGCACGAGGAGGCCCAGGCGGCCATCGACGAGCTGCGCGACCTGGTCCGCGGTCTGCACCCGGCCGTCCTGGAGGACCGCGGCCTGGACGCGGCGCTGTCCGGCGTCGCCGCCCGCGCCCCGCTGCCGGTGCGCCTGGACGTCGACCTCTCCGAGCGGGTCGCCCCGACCGTGGAGGCGGTGGCCTACTTCACCGTCTCCGAGGCGCTCACCAACGTGGCCAAGCACGCCAGGGCCGGCCGGGTCGACCTCTCGGTGCGGACGTCCGGCGGCCGGCTGCGCCTGGTCATCAGCGACGACGGCGTCGGCGGCGCGGACCCCTCGCGCGGTACCGGGCTCACCGGTCTGCGCAAGCGCGCCGCCTCGGTCGACGGCACGCTGTCCGTTCTCAGCCCCCTCGGGGGCCCCACCACCATCACCGTGGAGTTGCCGTGCGCGCTGTGATCGCCGAGGACTCGGTCCTGCTGAGGGTCGGTCTGGTCAAGGTCCTGGAGGCGGTGGGCTTCGAGGTCGTGGCCGCCGTCGGGGACGCCACCGAACTGCTGGCCGCCGTCGAGGAGCACCGTCCGAAGGTGGTGGTGGCCGACGTCCGGATGCCCCCGGATTTCAGCGACGAGGGGGTGAAGGCGGCGATGGTGATCCGCCGGCAGTGGCCGGACACCGCCGTCCTGCTGCTCTCCCAGTACGTGGAGGAGCGCTACGCCGCGGACCTGCTGGCGACCAACACCAGCGGCGTCGGCTACCTGCTCAAGCAGCGGGTGGCCAATGTCGACGACTTCGTGGACGCGCTCCAGCGGGTCGCCGAGGGCGGCACCGCGCTGGACCCCGAGGTGGTCGCCCAGCTGCTGGTGCGCCGCCACCGGGACCCGCTGGAGAAGCTGACCCCGCGCGAGCGCGACGTGCTCTCCCTGATGGCGGAGGGCCGGTCCAACGCCGCGATCGCGGGCTCGCTGGTGGTCAGCGACAGCGCGGTGGCCAAGCACATCAACTCGATCTTCACCAAGCTCGACCTGCCGCCGGCCGAGGACAGCCACCGCCGGGTGATGGCGGTGCTGCGCTTCCTGGAGGTCGGGTGACGGTGAAGGGGGCGACGGGGGTGAAGGGCTGGCGGCTCACCGGGACGGTCGTGATCGTGCTGGTCATGCTGGGGGCCGGACTGCAGACCTGGGCGATGGCGGTGCAGCAGCGCACCAGCACCACCCGGCCGTACGACGTGGCGATCCACGGGGTCCACCTGGAGACGGGCAGCGCCTCGGTCAGGGTGCGGGCCGGCCGGGACGGCCCTGTGGTGGTCCACCAGAGTCTGGACTGGCTGGTGCGCAAGCCGGTGGTGTCCGCCATCGTCGTCGACGGGGTGCTCAACGTCTCCATGCGCTGCCGGCAGGTCCTGCCGTTCGCGGACTTCGGCTGCGGCGCCGAGATCGAGCTGGAGGTGCCGGCCGCGACGGAGCTGTCCGGCTCGGTGGGCTCCGGCTCCGTCCAGGTGGAGGGCCTGAGCGGGGACGTGCGGATGGAGTTGACCTCCGGGCAGCTGCTGCTGTTCGACACCTCCGGAGACGTGTCCGCGCACGCCACCTCCGGCCAGGTGCGGGGGACCGGCCTGAGCATGCGGCGGGTGACGGCGAAGGTCGGCTCGGGCTCGGTGAACCTGGGCTTCGCGAAGGCCCCGCGCGACGTGGACGCCACGGCCACCTCCGGTTCGGTGGAGCTGACCGTGCCCAAGGGCAGCCGGTACGTCGTCTCCAGCGAGATCGGCAGCGGCAACGGCCGGATCGACCCGCAGCTGGCGGACCCGGCCGGCCCGAACCGGGTGCACGCCGCGGTCACCTCCGGATCGATCACCGTCGTCCCGTCGGCGTCGGCGTCGGAGCCGCAGGAGCAGCCGGTGAGGCCGGTTCCGACGGAGCAGCCCGCGCAGTAGTCGGCGCCCGTGCCGCCGTCGGCTCCGTGGCGGGAGTGGTGCGGGCGGCGGCCGCTCGTCCGGGCGGGGGACGGGTGGGGGACAATGGAGAGTCCCGTCCCCATCACCCGAGGTCAGCCGCGCATGACAGCCACGCCCGCACCCACCGCGTCCGACACCGACTTCGCGCCGCTCGACATCGGCCCGATCCAGGTGTGGCCGCCCGTCGTGCTGGCGCCGATGGCCGGCATCACCAACGCGCCGTTCCGCACCCTGTGCCGTGAGCAGAGCGGCGGCCGGGGCCTGTACGTCTCGGAGATGATCACCACCCGGGCGCTGGTCGAGCGCAACGCCAAGACCATGCAGCTGATCAAGTTCGACCCGAGCGAGAAGCCGCGCTCGATCCAGCTGTACGGGGTGGACCCGGTGACCGTCGGCAAGGCCGCCCGGATGATCTCCGAGGAGGGCCTGGCCGACCACATCGACCTCAACTTCGGCTGCCCCGTCCCCAAGGTCACCCGCAAGGGCGGCGGCTCGGCCCTGCCGTACAAGCGCAACCTGCTGCGCGAGATCCTGCGCGAGGCCGTCGCCAACGCGGGCGACCTGCCGGTGACCATGAAGATGCGCAAGGGCATCGACGACGACCACCTCACCTACCTGGACGCCGGCCGGATCGGCGCCGAGGAGGGCGTGGCGGCGATCGCCCTGCACGGGCGCACCGCCGCCCAGCACTACGGCGGGACGGCCGACTGGTCGGCGATCGCCCGGCTGCGCGAGTCCGTCCCGGCGCACATCCCGGTGCTGGGCAACGGGGACATCTGGTCGGCCGACGACGCGGTGCGGATGATGCGCGAGACCGGCTGCGACGGCGTGGTGGTGGGCCGCGGCTGCCTGGGCCGGCCGTGGCTGTTCAAGGACCTGGTCGCGATCTTCGAGGGCGACGTGGACTACGCCCGCCCCGACTTCGGCTACGTGGCCGAGGCGATGGTGCGGCACGCGCAGCTGCTCGGGGAGTGGCTGGGCGACGAGACGCGCGGCGTGATCGACTTCCGCAAGCACGTCGCCTGGTACACCAAGGGCTTCTCGGTCGGCTCCGAGCTGCGGGTGAGGCTGGCCGGCTCCTCCTCGTTGGCCGAACTGGCCGAAACCCTCTCCCAGGTGGAGCAGTCCCAGGGCTGGCCGGACGGTGCGGACGGCCCGCGCGGGCGGACCAGCGGCAACAACCGGGTGGTCCTGCCCGAGGGCTGGTTGGACGATCCGTACGACTGCGCCCGACCGGGCGCGGACGCCGAATCGGACACCTCCGGCGGATGATCTATACGGACCGGCAAAAACGCCCCTGAGGGACCGACTGCCACCAAGTCCCAGCCCTCTTGTCCATCCTGGACAAGAGGGCTCCTTTTCGGCGCTCGAATGTCACGGAGAGAGCACATTTCTGGACGATGTGCGACGATCGGCGGAGGCGCTCTACGTTCGACCCGTGAGATGCGCTGGTGACGCTTGCCACATAGGGTGGGGGCTGACGGCCGGTCAGTGGACGAAATGGACAGGTCGGCTGTGAAACGCTTCCCGAAGTCGGTCGGCCGGTGATCGGGCGATCCGGGTGCAGGAAATCAAGCCGGGGCAACGCCATGGACTCGCAATCGTTACGGTGCGTCCGGATCGTACGATCTTCGGAGTGGCTTGCGTTCAAGAGTTGAACACTTGCTCGCGTCAGGCGGACGATTTCACCAACAGAGGTGAACGCCTTTATGCGCATTCGATCTAGCGGGTTACCGCTGGGTACCAGCCTCGGGTGGCCTATTCAGGGCAGAGAAGTGCCTTCGAAATGGGTATGTTCTCCGGCGTCAGGGCAACCGCTTACGAGGAGACCATCCCGTGACGTCCCAGCAGAAGTTTGTTTACTCCTTCACCGAAGGAAACAAGGACCTCAAGGACCTTCTCGGCGGCAAGGGCGCGAACCTGGCCGAGATGACCAACCTGGGCCTCCCCGTCCCTCCGGGGTTCACCATCACCACCGAGGCCTGCAAGGTCTTCCTGGAGACCGGTAGCGAGCCGTCCTCCCTCCACGAGGAGATCAGCGCCCACCTGGACGCCCTCGAGCAGGAGATGGGCAAGAAGCTCGGCCAGGCCGACAACCCCCTCCTGGTCTCGGTGCGCTCCGGTGCCAAGTTCTCCATGCCCGGCATGATGGACACCGTCCTCAACATCGGCCTCTCCGACGTCTCGGTGACCGGCCTCGTCGCCCAGTCCGGCAACGAGCGCTTCGCCTGGGACTCCTACCGCCGCCTGGTCCAGATGTTCGGCAAGACCGTGCTGGGCGTCGACGGCGAGCTGTTCGAGGAGGCCCTGGACGAGGCCAAGCACGCCAAGGGCACCACCAACGACCTGGACCTGGACGCCTCCGACCTCCGGGAACTGGTCGAGGTGTTCAAGGGCATCGTCGAGCGCGAGACCGGCCGGGCCTTCCCGCAGGACCCGCGCGAGCAGATGGACCTCGCGATCCACGCCGTCTTCCACTCCTGGAACGGCGACCGCGCCCGGCTGTACCGCCGCCAGGAGCGCATCCCGAACGACCTGGGCACCGCGGTCAACGTCTGCACCATGGTCTTCGGCAACCTCGGCGAGGACTCCGGCACCGGCGTCGCCTTCACCCGCGACCCCTCCACCGGCACCCAGGGCGTCTACGGCGACTACCTGTCCAACGCCCAGGGCGAGGACGTCGTCGCCGGCATCCGCAACACCCTGCCGCTGGCCGAGCTGGAGAAGCTCGACAAGAAGTCGTACGACGAGCTCATGGCGATCATGCAGAAGCTCGAGAACCACTACCGCGACCTCTGCGACATCGAGTTCACCATCGAGCGCGGCAAGCTCTGGATGCTCCAGACCCGCGTGGGCAAGCGCACCGCCGCGGCCGCCTTCCGGATCGCCGTCCAGCTGGTCGACCAGGGCCTGATCGACCTGGACGAGGCCCTGATGCGGGTCACCGGCGGCCAGCTCTCGCAGCTGATGTTCCCCCGCTTCGCCCCCAACACCGAGTCGCAGCAGATCGCCTGGGGCCTGGCCGCCTCGCCGGGCGCCGCGATCGGCAAGGTCGTCTTCGACTCGTACACCGCCGTCAAGTGGTCCCGCTCCGGCGAGAAGGTCATCCTCGTCCGCCGCGAGACCAACCCGGACGACCTGGACGGCATGATCGCCGCCGAGGGCATCCTCACCTCGCGCGGCGGCAAGACCTCGCACGCCGCCGTCGTCGCCCGCGGCATGGGCAAGACCTGTGTCTGCGGCGCCGAGGAGCTGGAGGTCGACACCAAGGCCCGCAAGTTCACCACCGCCGACGGCCAGGTGATCCACGAGGGCGACGTCGTCTCCATCGACGGCGCCACCGGCAAGGTCTACCTCGGCGAGGTGCCCGTCCTGCCGTCCCCCGTGGTCGAGTACTTCGAGGGCACCCTGCACGCCGGCGCCGACGTCCAGGGCGGGCTGGTCCAGGCCGTGCACCGGCTGATGTCGCACGCCGACGGCCGCCGCCGGCTGGCCGTGCGCGCCAACGCCGACAACGCCGAGGACGGCTCGCGCGCCCGCCGCTACGGCGCCCAGGGCATCGGTCTGTGCCGCACCGAGCACATGTTCCTCGGCGAGGAGCGCCGCAAGGAGGTCGAGCACCTGATCCTGGCGGACAACGACAAGGACCGCGAGCTCGCCCTCTCCACCCTGCTGCCGCTCCAGAAGGGCGACTTCCTGGAGCTCTTCCAGGCGATGGACGGCCTGCCCGTCACCGTCCGCCTGCTGGACCCGCCGCTGCACGAGTTCCTGCCGGACATCACCGAGCTGTCGGTGCGCGTCGCCCTCGCCGAGGCCCGCAAGGACCCGAACGAGAACGACCTGCGCCTGCTCCAGGCGGTGCACAAGCTGCACGAGCAGAACCCGATGCTGGGTCTGCGCGGCGTCCGGCTCGGCCTGGTCATCCCCGGCCTGTTCGGCATGCAGGTCCGGGCCATCGCCGAGGCCGCCGCCGAGCGCAAGCTGGCCGGCGGGGACCCGCGCCCCGAGGTGATGATCCCGCTGGTCGGCACCGTCCAGGAGCTGGAGCTGGTCCGCGACGAGTGCGAGCGGGTGCTCGCCGAGGTCGCCCAGACCACCGGCGTCCAGCTGGACATCAAGCTCGGCACCATGATCGAGCTGCCGCGCGCCGCGGTGACCGCCGGGCAGATCGCCGAGGCCGCCGAGTTCTTCTCCTTCGGCACCAACGACCTGACCCAGACGGTCTGGGGCTTCTCCCGGGACGACGTGGAGGCCTCGTTCTTCACCGCCTACCTGGAGAAGGGCATCTTCGGGGTCTCCCCGTTCGAGACCATCGACCGCGACGGCGTCGGCTCGCTGGTCAAGCACGCCGTCGAGGCCGGCCGGGCCACCCGCCCCGACCTCAAGCTCGGCGTCTGCGGCGAGCACGGCGGCGACCCGGACTCGGTCCACTTCTTCCACGAGGTGGGGCTGGACTACGTCTCCTGCTCCCCCTTCCGGATCCCGGTGGCGCGCCTGGAGGCCGGCCGCGCCGCCATCGAGTCGGCGGGCAGCGACTCGCGCTGAGTGAGGGAAGGCATCCCCTCCGCACGCGCGGGTACGACTGACCGCTCACCCTCCCGTCGGGAGGGCGTACACCGGAGCTCGGCGCAGGAGAACCGGCGTACGTGACACGGCCGGGCGGGAACGGACAACGGCGTCCGTTCCCGCCCGGCCGCACGTCTGCGCCCGGCCACATCGCTGACCCGGACCCGGACTCGCGCCCGGACCCGGGTGGCGGGCCGTGTGGCGGCGGCCACGTGTGTAGCTCGCCCGGTACGGCCCGGCCGCCTGCCAAGCTGGATCGCATGACCAACCGCAGAAACCCGCTCGTCGTCGTGGCCGTGCTGATCCTGGCGGTCCTGGCCGGGGTCGGCTACCTCCTCACCGACAAGGGGAGCAGCCACCCCAAGGCCGCCGCGAGCCCCGCCGCGAGCGCCACCGCCGGCCCCGCGGCGGCCGGGTCCACGGCGCCCAAGCCCTCGGCCCCCAAGCCGACCCCGCCCGCCGGGGGCGCCGGCACCGCTCCGGCCCCGGCCGGCACCTGGGTCCCCAGCGACTCCTCCCTGGCCGACGTCTGCCGCACCAAGCTCCCCGGCCAGGCCCAGGACACCCTCGGCCTGATCGCCAAGGGCGGGCCCTACCCGTACAGCCGCGACGGCATCGTCTTCGAGAACCGGGAGAGCCGCCTCCCCAAGAAGGCCGACGGCTACTACCACGAGTACACCGTGGTCACCCCGGGCTCCAACGACCGCGGCGCCCGCCGGGTGGTGACCGGCGACTCCGGCGAGCAGTACTGGTCCGCCGACCACTACGCCACCTTCCTGGAGATCGACTCCCGCTGCTGAGCACGGCCGCGCGGGCCGCCCGCACCCCACGGACGGCCCGCGCCGCGCCGGCGCCCCTCACCGCGCCCGCCGCCAGGTGATCCGGGGGTGCGGTGCGTGCGGACCGGTGGTGACCAGGGCGGTCAGCTCGTGGAGCACCGGGGCCGGATCGCGGCGGAGCTGGGCCGGGGTGGTGCGGACCACCGGGAGGCCGGCGGCGGTCAGGCGGTTGGCGCGGGCCAGGCCCCGTTCGTGCTCGGCCGGGCGCAGGTGCCAGGCGCGGGAGTCGATCTCCAGGGCCACGCAGGCGTGCGGCCAGTAGGCGTCCGGGACGGCGAGGAACCGGCCGTCCAGGAAGAGCACCGGGTTCCACAACGGGTCCGGAAGCCCGGCGTGCGCCAGCAGTTCACGGGCCTCGCCCTCCACCACCGAGCGCACCCCGACCGTCAGGTCCTCCACCACCCTGGCCACCTGGGGCAGCCCGAGCGCACCCGGCCGGGACAGCAACTGGTCGAGCAGTTCGCCGAGTTCGCAGTGGCGCCGCTGGACGGCCTCCGCGCACAGCGCCCGGAATCGGCGCTGCCCGGTCTCCTTCGGCGCGAGGTCCGCCAGCGCCCGGGCGACCGTGGCGCTCCACAGCCCGTCGCGCCGCTCGAAGCCGCCCGGCATCGCCCCGGAGGCCCGGTGGATCCGGACGAACTCCCTGTCGCCGACCCGCCGTTGACCTGGGATCAGGATGTCGACGGCGTTCAGGTCGGACGGGTGGCCGGCGCTCGGCAACCCGGCTTCGGCCAGGACCGCCAAGCCGGTCAGCAGCACCTCCCCGGACCGTGGTTCGCGCCCCTTCGGCGTCGCGTACGCCAGGGCGGCCCGCAGCTTCTGATGGATCGTCAGTCTCCCGCTCTGGAGGCAGATCACCCGGGGCAGCACCTGCTGCCAGGGCCCGCCCGGCCGCAGCCGGTGGGCGATGGTGCCGGAGGGCACCCCGAGGCGGCGCAGTTGCGCCCGGGTGGCGATGTGCTGCTGGTCGGCACCGAGCAGGGCGACCGGGTCGAGGGGATAAGCGCGGGTCATGCCCGGTGACTGCCCGCCGCGATCGGAGGTATGCGGAACATCCCCCGTCGGTGGGGCCGGTGGTCACGGGTGTTGACGCGGCGGCGGTAGAACCGCTGAGCTGGATGCCATATGACCATTCCATCCACCCACGCAGGCCCCGCGCTGGACGCGCTGAACGGCCTCTCCGTGGGCGACGCCCTCGGCGCCCAGGTCTTCGTCCCGGAGACCGCCCGGACCCACCTCGCCGCCCGCACCGAACCGCCCGGACCCTGGCCGTGGACCGACGACACCGAGATGGCCTGCTCGGTGTACGCCGCCCACGCCGAGCGCGGCGCGATCGACACCTTCGACCTCACCCACGCCTTCGCCCGGCGCCACGACTTCGACCGCGGCTACGGCCCGGCCGCCAACCGGCTGCTCCGGCTGGTCCGCGAGGGCGGCGACGCGAAGCGGCCGGCCGCCGAACTCTTCGACGGCCAGGGCTCGTACGGCAACGGCGCCGCGATGCGGGTCGCCCCGCTGGGGGCGGCACTCGCCGACGACCTGGACGAGGTGGTCCGGCAGGCCGCGCGCACGGCGGTCATCACGCACACCCACCCGCAGGCGGTGGACGGCGCGGTCGCGGTCGCGGTGGCGGCCGCGTTCGCGGTCCGGGCGCGGACCGAGCCGATGGCGCCGAAGGGCTTCCTGCGGGCGGTGGCAGGCTTCACCCCGTACGGCGCCGTCCGCAGCGCCCTCACCGAGGCGGTCGACCTGCTCGCCGCACCGGACCTCCGGGCCGTCGCGCGGGTGCTCGGCAACGGCAGCCGGACCTCCGCCGTCGACACCGTCCCGTACGCCCTCTGGTGCGCCGCCCGGAACCTCACCGACTACCGGGCCGCGGTGTGGGAGGCGGTCGCGGCCGGCGGCGACATGGACACCGTCGCCGCCATCACCGGCGGGGTGGTCGCCGCGCACACCGGCACCGAGGGCATCCCGGCCGCCTGGCTGGCGGCCCGCGAGCCGCTGCCGGGCTGGGCGTTCCCCGAGCCGGGCGGAGTCCGGCGCGCCGGCGGGCCGCACCTGGAGCCGCTCGTGCTGCCTCGTCCGTGCCGGGTGCCGGACGTGGTCTGGACGGACGGGCAGTGGCAGCGGATCAGGTCCGGGCGGATCCCCGGGGACACTGACGGCCGGTGGGACTTCCACACCGCCGACGGAGTCCTGTACCTGCACCGCGGCCGGCCCGGCTCCGCGATCTGGAACGTCCGGGTGGCTCCGGCGCCGGGTGGCGGCTGGCGGCCGGTGTCGGCGTCGGTCGAGGCCCACCCCGGACACTTCACCGGCGACCACGCATCGCTCGTGGGCGTCCTGCGCCTGGTGTCCGGGGGGTGCGACCCGTCGTAGCCCGGCCTCAGGCCGTGATCATCAGCTGCCCGGCGCCGCTGCCGCCCTGTCTAAGGCACTCCTGGTTGATCGCCGGATCCGGGGCGCTCGGCGAGGTGGCGGCGGCGATCCGCAGCTCGATGATGTCCCGGACGGCCGGCCACTCGTCGTCCAGGATCGAGTAGAACGCGGTGGAGCGCACCACGCCGTCCAGCCCGCGCGAGTGCGCCCGGCGGACGCCCTCGGAGGTCGCGCCGAGCCGCTCGATGGCGGTGCGCGAGCGCAGGTTGCGGGCGTCCGCGCGCAGCGAGATCCGCTGCACGCCCCAGGTCTCGAAGGCGTGGCGCAGCATCAGCAGCTTGGCCTCGGTGTTGATGCCGGTGCCCTGGGCGCGCGGCGAGAGCCAGGTGTTGCCGATCTCGGCCGCGTCCGGGACGGCGGTGGCCGGATCGCCGAACGGGACCCCGGGCGCGGGCGGCCAGACCAGCGGGCCCTGCCAGTAGTCGAGTTCCAGGAACCGGGTGGAGCCCACCACCCGGCCGTCGGCGACGTTCACCGTCGCGAACGGCAGCGACCGGCCCGCGGCCTGGTCGGCGAGCGCCCGCGCGACGTAGTCGCGGGCGGCTTCCAGGCCGTGCGGGACGGGGGTGAAGGCGTAGGTCGTACGGTCCTCGGCGCCGGCCTCGGCGATGGCCTCGGCATGGTGCGCGGCGAGTGGCTCCAGCCGCACGGTGCGGCCGGTGAGGATGACAGGTACGGGCACGGAACCTTGGTCCTTCATCGGTCGGAGGGTGCCTCCCGGGCCGGGGTACGGCACGGGGTGCGCTGGGGTGGGTACGCCTGGGCCCGGGTCCGCCGGCCGGTTGCCCGCGCACGCCGGAGGTCCGGTCGTGCGGGGTGGGGGCGGCGGCCCGGAACGGGCGGCGCGGGGTGCCGGAACGGACACGGGTCCTCGGACCGGTCCGGCGGGAAGAGCGAGGGGACAGTGTGCGTCCGCGAGATGGCCGAGAAGGGTACGAGAGCGCGAAGGGAAGCAGGCGGCCAGGTGAAGGCAAGATGCGTCGTGGGTGGCTGGCCGAGCAGCGGACCGGGACGTGGCCGACGGCGTTACGGACGACGTGGCGACGACGCGACGATGCGAGGCAGCGAGAGGACGATACCCGCCAGAAGGCGGTGCGTCACTTCGCGGCACGCGAATGGCCGCGCGGGCCGTTCGCGTGCCCCGTGGACGGCCCCCGTCCGGGGCCGTGGACAGGGCCGTGACCAGGGGGTCTCGTGCCGGGTGCGATCATGGTCCGGAGCGGTCTCCCGGGGCCGTCGGGCGAGCCCTCGGGGGAGCCGCCGGACGGGTCCCGCGGCGGTCCGCGGCGGGATGCGGGCAGGACGGGGCCGGGGCCGGGAATTCCGGCGGCTCCCGACACGCTGGAGAGGACGAGAAGCCGGTCGGCCGGGACGAGCCGGAGTCGACCGGGACGAGCTGAGGACGGGGTTGGGTGCGCGGTGCGTGACTTCCAGGCGTTGTACGAGCTGGATCAGCGGGGCGTGGCCGCCGTTGCCGCGGCCAACGAGCAGTTGCGCGACACCGGTGCCGGCCTCGTGCTGCTGCAGCACTTCGAGGGCTTCATGGACGCCGGGGAGGCCGGCGGCCAGGTGGTGGCCCACCTGCTGGAGACGGGCGCGCCGCAGGTGGTGGCCCGCTTCGACCACGACCGCCTAGTGGACTACCGGGCCCGCCGCCCGGCGATGGTCTTCGACCACGACCGCTGGACGTCCTACGACCCGCCGGAGATCCTGCTCCAGCTCCTCCACGACGCCGCCGGCGCGCCGTTCCTGCTGCTCACCGGCCCCGAGCCGGACGTCGAGTGGGAGCGCTTCGCGCGGGCCGTCCGCGCGCTGGTGGAGCGCTTCGAGGTGCGGCTCTCGATCGACTTCCACGGCATCCCGATGGGCGTGCCGCACACCCGCCCGGTCGGCCTGACGCCGCACGGCAACCGGCTGGACCTCGCCCCGGGCTACCCGCAGTGGTTCGAGCAGGCGCAGGTCCCGGGCAGTGCCCAGGCGCTGGTGGAGTACCGCCTGGGCGAGGCCGGGCACGACGTCCTGGGCTTCGCCGTGCACGTCCCGCACTACGTGGCCCGCTCCGCCTACCCGGCGGCGGCCGTGCAGATCCTGGAGTCCGTGCAGTCCGCCACCGGGCTGGTGCTGCCGGGCACCGGGCTGCGCGAGCGGGTCTCCGAGGTCTACGCCGACATCGAGGAGCAGCTGGCCCAGGGGGACGGCGAGTTGCGCTCGGCGATCCGCGGCATGGAGGGCCAGTACGACGCCGTGGCGGGCGCGGAGGGCCGGGAGAGCCTGCTGGCCGAGCCGGTGGACCTGCCCTCGGCGGACGAACTGGGGCGGCGCTTCGAGCAGTTCCTGGCCGAGCACGAGCGCGGCGCGGAGTAGCCGAGCGGGCGCGGCGGGCGGAATCGCTCGAGCGGGCGGAACCGGCCGGAACAGGTCGGCCGGGCGGGGTCCGAGGGTCGGATTCCGGCCGGTTACGATGCGCCGGGAGACGATCGGGCCCGGGCGGGAGTCATCGGCCGCGACCGTTCGTTGGCCCCTGATGTGCCCGGGGGACGGGCCGCCGTAAGGAGCCGACCGTGACCCGTATCCCCGGGGGGAGACCATGCCGAGGACCGCACGCCCGACCATCGCCCTGACCGTCGGACTGGCCGCAGCGCTGCTGGCCGGCTGCACCGACGACGCCGGTTCGGACAGCCGGGGGAGCGGCGCCGCGGGCGCGACGCCCGCCCGCGCGCAGGCCGGGACGACCTCGTCGCCGACCGCCGCCGCGCCGCCCACCGGCCCGTACGTCGCGCTCGGCGACTCGTACACCGCCGGAATGAAGATCGCCCCGCAGGTCGGCGAGCCGGGCGCCTGCTACCGCTCCGGGGCCAACTACCCGTCCCTGGTGGCGAAGGCGCTCTCGCTCGCCGCCGGGCAGTTCAAGGACGTCAGCTGCAGCGGCGCCCGTACCGGGGACCTCACCGGCCCGCAGAAGGTCGCGGACGGCACCAACCCGGCCCAGCTGGACGCGCTGACCGCGGACACCCGGCTGGTCACCCTCGGGATCGGCGGCAACGACGCCGGCTTCATGGAGGTCGTGACGGAGTGCGCCAAGGAGAACCTGGTGGACATCGTCAAGGGCGTGATCACCGACAGCGAGGACCGGATCAGCGACTCGCCCTGCCGGGACCACTACGCCGCGGGCAACGGCACCGACGAGGTCCAGCGCAAGGTGGACGCGGCCGGTGACCGGATCGGCCAGGTGCTCCAGGACGTCAAGAAGCGCTCCCCGAAGGCCGAGGTGTACGTGATCGGGTACCCGGGCCTGCTCCCGGCCGACCCGGCGAGCTGCCTGCCGGTGCTCGGCAACGCCGTGGCCGCCTCCGACCTGAGCTTCCTGGTGGAGAAGCAGCAGCAGCTCAACGGCATGCTCAAGAAGCGCGCGGAGGCCGCCGGCGCGCTGTTCGTGGACCTCGCCGGGCCCTCGGCCGGGCACGACATGTGCGCGGGGGAGGACCGGCGCTGGGTGGAGCCGCCCCTGCCGGCCCAGGGGCTGGCGCCGATCCACCCCAACGCCAGGGGGCAGGAGGCGGTGTCCGGCGTGGTCCTGAAGGCGATCAGGGGCTGACGGACGCCGGGGCCGGTGGCGGTACCGGTGATGGGGCCGGGGCTGGGGACGTACGGGACGCAGGGGGCGCGCGGGGCTGCGCCGTCCGGGTGGGGCCGACTCGCCGGGGCGGGCACCCGCGCGCCGCGCACCGTTCACGCCCCGGCCCGCACTCCTTCGTGCGCGGCACACCCCGCGTGTCGGGGGCCCGGCGTACGGTGAAGGGCATATGGACGACACCACGCACCGCCTCGCCGCCCCGATCCCGTACGACCACGCTGCCGAGGCCCGCTGGGTCCCCGAACCCGACAAGCGCCCGGGCCGCACCGCCTTCCAGCGCGACCGCGCCCGGGTGCTGCACTCGGCCGCACTGCGCCGGCTGGCAGGCACCACCCAGGTGGTCGCCCCGATGCGCAGCGACTTCCCGCGCACCCGGCTCACCCACTCCCTCGAATGCGCCCAGGTCGGGCGGGAGTTGGGCGCCGCCCTGGGCTGCGACCCGGACCTCGTGGAGACCGGCTGCCTGGCCCACGACATCGGCCACCCGCCGTTCGGCCACACCGGCGAGGAGGCCCTCGACCAGGCCGCCGAGGCCTGCGGCGGCTTCGAGGGCAACGCCCAGTCGCTGCGCATCCTGACCCGGCTCGAACCCAAGCGCTTCGCACCCCAGGAGGAGCAGCCCGCCGCCCGGCTCGCCCCCTGGCCCGGCCGCAGCGTCGGCCTCAACCTGAGCCGGGCCGCCCTTGACGCCGCCACCAAGTACCCGTGGACCAAGGGCGCCCACCCCACCGACCCGGCCTCGCCCAAGTACGGCGTCTACGCCGACGACCTGGCGGTCTTCCGCTGGCTGCGGGCCGGCTCCCCGGCCGGCCGCAAGTGCTTCGAGGCCACCGTGATGGACTGGTCCGACGACGTGGCGTACTCCACCCACGACGTCGAGGACGGCCTCCAGGCCGGCCACATCGACCCGGCCGCCCTGCGCGCGCCCGGTGAGCGCGCCGAGCTGTTCAAGGTCGCCGAGCGCTACGCCCGGGACGCCGAGCCGGAGGAGCTGTCCGCCGCCCTGGACCGGCTGCTCGCCCAGGAGTGGTGGCCCAGCTCCTACGACGGCACCGCCCGCGCCCGGGCCGGGCTCAAGGACCTCACCAGCCAGCTGATCGGCCGCTTCTGCCTGGCCGCCGAGCAGGCCACCCGTGCCCGCTACGGGCCCGGCCGGCTCAGCCGCTACGCCGCCGAGCTGGTGGTGCCGAGGGACGTCCGGCTGGAGTGCGCGGTGCTCAAGGCGGTCGCCGTCCGCTACGTCATGCAGCGCGACGAGCAGGCCCAGCTGCGGGCCCGCCAGCGGATCGTGATCGCCGAGCTGGCGTACGTGCTCACCCAGCGCGCCCCCGAGGGGCTGGACCCGGTGTTCGCCGCCATGTACCGCGAGGCCGAGGACGACCGCGCCGCCCTGCGCACGGTCATCGACCAGATCGCCACCCTCACGGACGCCTCGGCCCTGGCCCTGCACGCCAAGCTCGTCGGCGCCGCCTGGGCGTAGCGCCCGTCCGGTGCCGCCCGGCCGCGGCCGCCGCGGCTCGAATGCCCGGCCGCCCCAGTAGACTTCCGGGGTGGCCGGGCGGATCAGGGACGAAGACGTGCAGGCGGTGCGCAGCGCACTGCCGATCGACGCCGTGGTCGGCGACTACGTACAGCTGACCAACGGTGGCGGTGGCGAGTACAAGGGCGTCTGCCCCTTCCACGACGAGAAGTCCGCCTCCTTCTACGTGAACCCCGCCAAGGGCGTCTTCCACTGCTTCGGCTGCCAGGAGAACGGCGACACCATCGCCTTCCTGATGAAGATCGAGCACTTCACCTTCGCCGAGGCCGTCGAGCGGATGGCCGCCCAGGCCGGCATCACCCTGCGCTACGAGGAGGGCGGCTACAGCCCCCGCCACCAGCAGGGTGAGCGCACCCGGCTGGTCGAGGCGCACAAGGTGGCCGCCGCCTACTACCGGGAGCAGCTGACCTCGCCGGAGGCGGAGATCGGCCGCCGCTTCCTGGCCGAGCGCGGCTTCGACGAGGAGGCCGCCGCGGCCTTCGGCGTCGGCTACGCCCCCGCGGGGTGGGAGCACCTGGTCCGCTACCTGCGCGGCAAGGGCTTCACCGACAAGGAGATCCTGCTGGGCGGCCTCGCCTCGCAGGGCCAGCGCGGCGGCCTGATCGACCGCTTCCGGGGCCGGCTGGTCTGGCCGATCCGGGACATCGCCGGCGAGGTGGTCGGGTTCGGCGCCCGCCGCCTGCGCGAGGACGACAACGGCCCGAAGTACCTCAACACCCCCGAGACCCCGATCTACAAGAAGTCCCACGTGCTGTACGGCATCGACCTGGCGAAGAAGGAGATCGCCAAGTCGGGCCGCGCGGTGGTGGTCGAGGGCTACACCGACGTGATGGCCTGCCACCTGGCCGGGGTCACATCGGCGGTGGCCACCTGCGGCACCGCCTTCGCCGAGGACCACATCAAGATCATCCGCCGGCTGCTGATGGACACCTCGCAGTACCGCGGCGAGACCGTCTTCACCTTCGACGGCGACGCGGCCGGCCAGAAGGCCGCCCTGCGCGCCTTCGAGGACGACCAGAAGTTCGCCGCCAAGACCTCCATCGCGGTCAGCCCCGGCGGCATGGACCCGTGCGAGCTGCGCCTGGCCCAGGGCGACGAGGCGGTCAAGCACCTGATCGACAACCCGGTCCCGCTGTTCGAGTTCGCGCTGAACTCGGTGGTGGCCCGGCACCGGGTGGACACCCCGGAGGGGCGTTCGGCGGCGCTGGAGGAGGCGGCCCCGATCGTCGCCAAGATCAAGGACCGCTCGATCCAGCACGAGTACGCCGTCCGCCTGGCCGGCATGCTCGGCATCCTGGACGAGCAGTTCGTCGTCCGCCGGATCTCCCAGCTGGCCCGCTGGGACCGCGAGCGCCAGCAGAACCCGCGCGGCGCGGCCGCCCAGCGCCGCCCGGAGCCGGCCCAGCCGCAGCGCCCCGCGCAGCCCTCCTTCCGGCTCAACCCGCGCGACCCGGCCCAGTTCGTCGAGCGCGAGCTGCTCAAGCTGGCGCTCCAGCACCCGGACCTGGTCAGCCCGGCCTTCGACCACTACGGCGAGGACGAGTTCCCGACCCCGCCGTACACCGCCGTCCGGCAGGCCATCGCCAAGGCCGGCGGCGCCGCGTACGGGGCGGGCCTGCCCGACTTCACCAGCGCGGTGCGCGAGGCGTCCCCGGACGACCAGGTGCGCTCGCTGGTCACCGAGCTGACCGTCGAGCCGGTGCGCTCGCGCCGCAAGGCGGACGCGATCTACGCCGGGGAGTTCCTGGTCAAGCTGCGCCTGCTGGCGGTGGAGCGGCGGATCACCGAGGTCCGCGGCTACCTCCAGCGGCTCGGCCCCCGGGCCGGGGCCGAGCAGCTGCACGCGGTGCAGACCGAGCTCTGGCAGCTCCAGCAGTACGGGCAGCAGCTGCGCAGCCGGGGCGCCGCGGCGCTGTAGCGCCTCCCGCGCCACCCGCCGCGGGAACCGCACGCAGAAAGTCGGCGCACGAGTCTCGGCCACGGAGTGTGGCGTACCGCACACTGGAGGGCGTCCCACCTCCGTACAGCGCGGGTCCGCCAGAGTCGCGCCCGCCCCGAGGGGATGCCCGTGGAGCAAGGCCTCGCCGCAGCGACCACCACCACCAGTACGAGAGTGAAGCCCGCCGGACCGGCCGGGCAGCAGGAGACCGGAGAGCAGGAGACCCACCACGGCCGGGCCCGGGCCGCGCCCCCGGACGGTGCCCGGGTTCCCGCCCAGGGCCTGCCGGAAGGGCACCCGGACGGCCCGGACGGCCCGCCCCCCGAGCCGGCACCCGAGCGCGGGTTCGGACCCGGACCCGGACCCGGTGCGCGGGCCGGGGCCGGGGCGCGGGGGGAGCGCCGGGGCCCCGCCGAGGACACAGGGCCGGCCGCCGACCTGCTGCGCCAGTACCTGCGCGAGATCGGCCGGATCCGCCTGCTCACCGCGGAGGAGGAGGTCGAGCTGGCCCGCCGGGTGGAGGCCGGCATCTTCGCCGAGGAGCGGCTGAACGCGGACCCGCCGCCGCCCGACCCGCTGGCCGGGGAGCTGGACGCCCTGGTGGTGCGCGGCCGGATCGCCAAGCGCCGGCTGATCGAGGCGAACCTGCGGCTGGTGGTCTCCGTCGCCAAGCGCTACGTCGGCCGCGGGCTGACCCTGCTGGACCTGGTCCAGGAGGGCAACCTGGGACTGATCCGGGCGGTGGAGAAGTTCGACTACACCCGCGGCTTCAAGTTCTCCACGTACGCGACCTGGTGGATCCGGCAGGCGATGAGCCGGGCGCTGGCCGACCAGGCCCGGACGATCCGGGTGCCGGTGCACGTGGTCGAGCTGATCAACCGGGTGGTCCGGGCCAAGCGCGTCCTGCTCCAGGAGCGCGGCCTGGAACCGACGGCGGCCGAGATCGCCGCCGCCCTGGAGCTGACCGAGGAGCGGGTGCGCGAGCTGCTGCGGCTGGCCCAGGAGCCGATCTCGCTGCACACCCCGGTCGGCGAGGAGGAGGACGTCGCGCTCGGGGACCTGATCGAGGACGCCGACGCCGCCTCGCCCGCCGAGTCCGCGGCCTTCCTGCTGCTGCGCCAGCACCTGGAGGCCGTCCTGGCGACCCTGGGGGAGCGGGAGCGCCAGGTCGTCCAGCTCCGCTACGGGCTGGACGACGGCCGCCCGCGCACGCTGGAGGAGATCGGCGCGGTGTTCGGCGTGACGCGGGAGCGGATCCGCCAGATCGAGTCGAAGACCCTGGTCAAACTCCGCGACCACGCCGGCGCCGAGCAGCTGCGCGGCTACCTGGACTAGCCGGACCGGTCAGCGGCCGGCCGTGGTCAGGACGGCCCCGGCGACGCGGTCGGACCGACCGGACCGGTCGGTGGCGCCGGCTCCGTCGGGGCCGCCGCCGGGTCGGTCGGCGCCGGGTCGGTCGGCGCCGGAGCGGCGGGTGTGGCCGGGGCGGGGGTCGTGGGCGCTCCCGCGCCGGTGCCCGGCGGGGGAGAGGCGGGCCCGATCGGGATCGGGGTGGAGGCCACCACCATGGCCAGGTCGGAGACCACCCCGGTGCAGTCGTGGCCGGCCGACTGGTAGCCGCAGACCTGGAAGGTGAGGGTCGGGTCCGCCGCGTTCAGCATCGACGAGTAGTTGTCGTAGCCCCAGTGGATGAGTGCCGTCTCGCTGTCGCCGTTGCTGTCGGTGATCGTCGCGTAGTCCTTCGGCTGGCCCTCGGTGATGGCCGCCCAGGCGGCCCGGCAGGTCTGGCTGTACCGGAGGTAGACGACCACCTTGCCGATCACCTGGGTCTGCAGGGTCCGGGCGTCCTTGCCGCAGCCGGTGGTCTTCGGGTCCTTGTGGGCGCAGCCGACGGCCTGGCAGGCCGGGGTGCCCGGGGCGGACTTGGCACCGGCGGAGACGCCGGGCGTCGCGGTGGGCTCGGCCGCCGAGGCCTGCCCGTCGTGCCGGCTGATCCGCAGGCCCACCAGCACCAGCAGCAGTGCCAGCACGGCGGCGACGGAGACCGGCGCCGCCCGGCGCCGCCACCAGGCGGCGGGGGCGTGCCCGGGCACCAGCGCCTGGTCGGCGCCCGCTTCCGGGACGGGGTCCTCCTCGGGGGCGGGATTCCCGGCCAGGGGTTCCTCGGGCTCCACGGGTTCCTCGGGTTCCTCGGGCTCCTCGGGGCCCGAGGGCTCGGCGGCGATGGCCGACCGCTTCACACCCTCGCCGTCGCCGTCGTGACCGCCCGCGCCCGCGCCCACGCCCGGCGCCCCGGCGGCCTCCGGCCCGGCCACCGCCCGCCGCCACAGCGCCCGCAGCGCGGCCCCGTCGCAGTCGACCGTCCCGGCCAGCGCGTCCAGCGCCTGCTCGGTGACGACCCGCTTGCCGTTGAGCCAGCGCTCCCAGGAGGCCCGGCTGTAGTGCGTCCGGGCCGCCAGTTCGGACAGCGACAGCCCGGCGGTGTCCTTGATGGCCCGGAGCTCCTCCGCCAGGCGTCTGGCGGGCTCGGACAGCTCCTCGGGCAGTGGCTTCCAGGCGGAACCCAATGCGGCGCTCCAAACTCGAGAAACGGGGGACGGGGAACGGGTGAGCGGCAGGTCCCGGCCCGGGCCGTTCGGTGTCCGCGCTTCTCCAACCTGAGCGGCCTGGCATCCCAAACCCCAGGTCCCGGGCCTGAGACGGACGGAAGTGTCTCACAACCCCCGGAGACGCTCGAACATTCACGTGGTCATCGTGCAGAGTTCTCTGGCCGGTGCGGTCCACCCGTCGGTGGAACCGTTCGGACACCGATCGATCACCCGTCGTCGGTCCGCACCCGCTCCCGGCCCCCCACCGGACCGGGGCAGCCTCGCGGGGGGAGGCTGCCCCGGTCCGCCCGGGATGCTCCGGCGGGGAGGGCGCTTCACTGCGCCCTCCCCGCCGTGAGGCTTTCCCGGGCCCGCGAAGGGGACGGCAGGAACGGGTCGGTCGGAACGGGTCGGTCAGTGGTGGAAGCCCGGCCGGGCGGCGATCCCCAGTTCCCGCAGCGGGACGGGCTGGCGCCGCAGTTCCGGCAGCAGCCGGTCGAGGTCGGCCAGCAGCAGGTCGGCGAGGTCCCGGGAGAAGCCGTTGCGGCAGACCATCCGGAGCACCGACAGGTCCTCCCGGTTCGCCGGGAAGGTGTACGCGGGCACCTGCCAGCCGCGCTCGCGCAGCCGCCGTGAGACGTCGAACACGTCGAACGGGACGTCCCCCTCGGTGGTGAAGGCGAACACCGGGAGCTGGTCGCCCCGGGTCAGCAGCCGGAAGCAGTCCAGCGCGCCGATCCGTTCCGCCAGGTAGGTGGCCACCTCGCGGCAGGCACCCTGGACGGCCCGGAAGCCCTCCCGGCCGAGCCGCACGAAGACGTAGTACTGGGCCACCACCTCGGCGCCGGGCCGGGAGAAGTTGAGGGCGAAGGTCGGCATCTCGCCGCCCAGGTAGTTGACCCGGAAGACCAGCTCCTCCGGCAGCGCCTCCTTGTCGCGCCAGAGCGCCCAGCCGACGCCCGGGTACACCAGGCCGTACTTGTGGCCGGAGGTGTTGATCGAGGCGACCCGGGGCAGCCGGAAGTCCCAGAGCAGGTCCGGGTCGAGGAAGGGCGCCACCATGCCGCCGGAGGCGCCGTCCACGTGGACCGGGACGTCGGTGCCGGTGCGCTCCTGGAAGGCGTCCAGGGCGGCGCAGATCTCCGCGACCGGCTCGTACGAGCCGTCGAAGGTGGAGCCGAGCACGGCGACCACACCGATGGTGTTCTCGTCGCACAGCGCGACCGCCCGCTCGGCGTCCAGGTGGAAGCGGGTGCCCTCCATCGGCGCGGTGCGCGCCTCGATCTCCCAGAAGTTGCAGAACTTCTCCCAGCACACCTGGACGTTGACGCCCATCACCAGGTTCGGCCGGGCCCCGGCGGCATAGCGGTCGGGGTTGCGGCGCATCCAGCGGCGCTTGAGCGCCATGCCGGCCAGCATGCAGGCCTCGCTGGAGCCGGTGGTGGAGCAGCCGACCGCGGCGTCCGGGTCGGGGGCGTGCCAGAGGTCGGCGAGGATCGCCACGCAGCGCCGCTCCAGTTCGGCGGTCTGCGGGTACTCGTCCTTGTCGATCATGTTCTTGTCGAGGCACTCGGTCATCAGCCGGGTGGCCTGGGCCTCCATCGAGGTGGTGACGAAGGTCGCCAGGTTGAGCTTCGCGTTGCCGTCCAGCATCAGCTCGTCGTGGATCAGCTGGTACGTGGTGTCGGCCGCGACGGGGCTTTCGCCGAGCCGGTGCAGCGGCGGGGCCAGCTTCATCGCGCCCAGCGGGTCGGCGACGGTCGGGTACGGGCTGATGCTCAGCCGGCGGTCGCCGCCGGCCCCCTTGTGCAGCGCCATGGCGTCCTGCCGCCCTTCGCGTCGGTGGCCGTGTCCCGTTCCACGCTGCCACCGGGTGCCGGGCGACGCATCCGCACGGTCCGTCACGTCCGGGCCGGGGTCAGGCCACCTCCGGGTGGATCTGGTCGCGGGCGGCCCGGTACTGCTGGCGCACCGCCGAGCCGATCGCCAGGTCCTGCTCCCCGTCGGGTTCGACGGTCTCGGCGTCCGGCAGCTCCCACTCCGGCGGCGCCGGAGTGCCGGCCAGGGCCCAGGCGGCCTGCCGGGCGGCCCCGCGGGCGGCGTGGGCGCCCGGCGGCGGCACCACGACGGGGACGCCGAACAGCATCGGCGCGATGTGCCGGACGGCGGGCAGCCGCCCGGCCGTGCCGAGCAGGAACACCCGCTTCACCGCGACGCCCTGGGCGCGCAGCACGTCGAGGGCGTCGGCGATGTTGCACAGCATGCCCTCGACGGCGGCCCGGGCCAGGTGCTGAGGGGTCATCGCCTCGGCCCGCAGTCCGGTCAGGGTGCCGGCCGCGTGCGGCAGCGCGGGGGTGCGCTCGCCGTCCAGGTAGGGCAGCAGCACCAGGCCGTAGGCGCCGGGGGAGGAGTGCAGGGCGAGGTCGCTCAGGCCCTCCAGGTCCCGGCCGAGCAGGGCGGCGGTGGAGCGCAGCACCTGGGCGGCGTTGAGGGTGGCGACCATCGGCAGGTGCCGGCCGGTGGCGTCGGCGAAGGAGGAGACCAGGCCGGAGGCGTCCACCACGGCCTCCTCGTGCACGGCGAAGATCGTTCCGGCGCTGCCGAGCGAGACCACCGCGTCGCCCGGGCCGAGGCCCAGGCCCAGCGCGGCGGCCATGTTGTCCCCGGTGCCGGCGGAGATCAGCAGGCCCTCGGGGGTGTGCCCGGCGGGCTCGGCCGGGGGCAGGACGTCGGGCAGCCTGAGCCGGTGGCCGATCGCCAGCTCGACCAGGTCCTGCCGGTACTCGCCGGTGATCGGCGACCAGTAGCCGGTGCCGGAGGCGTCGCCGCGGTCGGTGGTGCGGCGCTTGGGGTGGCCGAGCAGCTGCCAGACCAGCCAGTCGTGCGGCAGCAGCACCTCGGCGATCCGCCGGGCGTTGGCCGGCTCGAACTCGGCCAGCCAGCGCAGCTTGGCGATGGTGTACGTGGCGGCGGGCACGGCGCCGATCGCGGCGGTCCAGGCGGCCGGGCCGCCGAAGGCGTCCAGCAGCTTGGCGGCGGCCCCGCTGGAGCGCGGGTCGTTCCACAGGATCGCCGGGCGGACCTGCACCCCGCCGGCGTCCAGGCCGATCATCCCGTGCTGCTGGGCGCTGACCCCGATCGCCCGGACGCCCTCCAGCAGGCCGCCGGTCGCGGCGTCGCCGAGCGAGTGCAGCCAGACCTGGGGGTCGGCCTCGCCCGGGCGCAGGTCCTGGTCCTCGGGGACGGGATGGGGCGCCTTGCCGGAGCGCAGGACGGCGCCGGTGTCGGCGTCGCACGCGACGATCCGGGTGCGGTTGGTCGAGCTGTCTATCCCCGCGACGATGGCCATGCCGAGATCATGCCTCAGCCCGGCCCGGGACGCGTCCGGGCCGGGTGGGGCGTTGCCGGTTCGCGACCCCGGGTTGGGGTGCGCTTGGCTCCGGCGTCACCGTCCCGTCACGGACGGGGGGTAACCGCCGGGCCGCGTGTCACGTGCCACGTGTCACGCGGCCCGGACCGGCGTGGCGGCGGGAGCGCCACCGGCAGGCCGGTTTCCGCCCGTCACGGCCGGAAGGTGCCCCAGCCGTCGTCCCCGGTCCGGGAGCGGTTGAAGTACGGCACCCGGTCGGTGACGGCGTTCGGCAGTCGGTCGCCGACCCGGTCCGCGACCGCGCCGGCCGCCTTCCCGGCCACCGCCCCGGCCTGCTGCCGGGCCCGGTCGGTCGCGCCCTGGACCGTGGGGTTCCGGGCGATCTGCCGGGTGACCTTGGCGATCTGTTCGTAGCGCCGGCGCCCGGCCCGCGAGCCCAGGACGTAGCCGGCCGCGAAACCCGCGGCCAACGACAGCTTCCACATGGTCGGATCCACCCTCTCCTGGCGGCTTCTGCCGCATTGCCCTACCCGTCCGTCGGGACGGCGAACCGTCCGCGCCCCAGCATCCCCGGCCTCGTCGCCGGGCGCGCGCCGGGCACGCCGGGCGGCAGTCGGGCGGCAACCGGGGGGCAACCGGGGAAAGCGATTGGCGGACCACCCCCCCGAGTGCGCTAATGTATGTCCCGCAGCGAGCGCCGAGGAGCCCGGGGAAACCGGGGCCCGAGGCGGAAGCCGATCCCCCATAGCTCAATTGGCAGAGCAGCCGACTGTTAATCGGCAGGTTATTGGTTCGAGTCCAATTGGGGGAGCTCGGGAGGAGGTCCTTCGGGTCCCCGATCCCGTCCGTGGTGCGGAAGTTCTGTACCGCGATCCCGCATAGCTCAATTGGCAGAGCAGCCGACTGTTAATCGGCAGGTTATTGGTTCGAGTCCAATTGCGGGAGCTGCACCGGGCCTGCCCGGTGACTGCTCAGAGCGAAGGCCCCTCGGTCGACCGGGGGGCCTTCGTGTTGTCCCCGCCGGGTTCGGTGACGTGACGTACGCGACACCGCCCGCCCGCCCGCCCGTCCTCTCCGGATCCGTGCCCGGACCGTGCCCGTTCCCGGATCCGCGCCGGTTCCCGGTTCCCGGCTCCCGGGTCAGGCGGTCGCCTTCCGGTAGAGGTCGGCGACCCGCTGGTCGAAGGCGATGCTGTACGAGGTGCCGGGGGTGTTCCCGCCCTCCTGGTAGCCGCCGATCACGCCGATCACCGCGCCGCCGTCCGCGGCGACCCACGGGCTGCCGCTGGTGCCGTCGGTGTAGCCGCCGCAGTCGAAGCGCTCCTGGGTGGCGCTCTGCGAGCTGGTCCGGGCCGCGCAGGTGATCGGCTCGTCGCTCTCGTTCGGGTAGCCGGTGACCGAGACGGGCAGCCCGAAGCCCTGGCCGGTGCCGACCGGGTTGCCGCCGACGGCGTCCTCGACCTGCCGGCCGCCCACCGGGCCCACCGTGACGAACGCCACGTCGTACTCGGGGTCGTCGTCGGCCGCCCAGCGCGGGTCCACGGTGATCGCCTGGACCGGCCAAGTCCCGTACGGCGTGGACCCGTTGCGGTAGCCGGGGGTGAACACCAGGCCGTCCAGCAGGCCGATCCGGCGGCTCTGCACGCAGTGCGCCGCGGTGACCAGCAGGTTGCGCCGGGGACTGTTCACCACGCTCGCGGTGCAGGCCCGCGGCCCCTGGGCGGTGTGGATGGAGAGGGTGCCGATCCGGTCCCGGGCGGGGCTCGGCTGCGCGACCTCGGCGGTCGGTGCCCCGCCCTGCCCGCCGCACGCGGTGCCGGCGGCCAGCAGCAGGGCGGCCAGCGCGGCCGTTCGTGCCGTGCGCGAGGGCCGTGCCGGGCGGGGGGCCATCGGGGCTCCGTCTCGTTCCTCGGGGCGGGCACCGGGGCCGTGCGTTCCGCCGTTCGTGAGGAAGATCTACCAGGCCGTGCCCGGCGACGCCACCGCCGGGTGCCGGTCCGCCGCGCGGTCGGCCGGCGGCGCGGTCGCAGCCGCGGCTGACGCCGCGTCGTCATCCGGCCAGGCTGCCCGTACGGGTGTCCGGGCGCCACCGGGGCTGCGCCGCCCGGGAGGTGGGCATCGTCGCGCACCCAGGTGCGCCCCCGGCGCGCACCACGGGTGATCGACCGGCTATGCTGCCCGGGACGGCCTCGCTGGGGCCGTCTGCTGCTGCCGTGCCGACGACCGGCGCGTGCGGTGAACCGGGGCGGTAGCTCAGCCGGTTAGAGCAGGGGACTCATAATCCCTTGGTCGTGGGTTCGAGTCCCACCCGCCCCACCTTCTCGATGTGCGACGAGTGTCGTACGACCCCTTCGCGGGCGGGCCGCCGAGTCGGCGCCCGCCGCCTTCCCACCGCCTGCGACGTCGCAGAGTCTAGGCCGCGGCCACCTCCCTTCCCCGTGTGGCGCGCCGGAATTCACCCACCCGTGGCCATCGGCCCGAGCCGTCCCCGGTGGCTGTCCCCTGCCGCCCGGCGGCCGCCGTCCCCTCGTTCCCGTTTGCCGGTCCCTGGCGCGGTGCGTCGAAAAAGTGATATCACTTTGCCATCGGATGCGCATGCTCGCCGAAGGAGTCGCCCCCATGACCACACCGCGTTCCACCGTCGAGGACAGCCCCGCGCTGGACCTCCCGGTCCCCCGGATCACCGAACGGGCCATCACCGGGGCGGCCGGCCTGCCGGTGCTCGCCGGCGCGCTGCTCGGGCTGCTCGCCGGGGTCGGCGCGACCATCGCCGGCGCGACCCAACTGGCCTCCAAGACCAGCGGGTTGGGCATCGCACTGGCGGTCGCCGGGCCGCTGCTGGCGCTCGCCTCGCTGCTCACGACGTTCGGGCTGACCGTGGTCTCGCCCGGCCAGGCCCGGGTGGTCCAGCTGCTCGGGCGCTACCGGGGCACCGTCCGCGCCGAGGGCCTGACCTGGCTGAACCCGTTCACCAGCCGGCGCCGGATATCCACCCGGATCCGCAACCACGAGACCGAGACCGCCAAGGTCAACGACGCGGACGGCAACCCGATCGAGATGGCCGCCGTGGTGGTCTGGCAGGTCGAGGACACCGCGATGGCGGTCTTCGAGGTGGACGACTACGCCGACTTCGTCGCCATCCAGACCGAGACGGCCGTGCGGCACATCGCCACCAGCTACCCGTACGACGCCCACCACGAGGGCCAGTTGTCGCTGCGCGACGGGGCCGACGAGATCGCCCGCAAGCTCTCCGCCGAGATCGCCGCCCGGGTCGCCTCGGCCGGTGTGCGGGTCGTCGAGTCCCGGATCACCAGACTCGCGTACGCTCCGGAGGTCGCCCAGGTGATGCTCCAGCGCCAGCAGGCCGGGGCCGTGGTCGCGGCGCGCAGGCTGATCGTCGAGGGCGCCGTCGGTATGGTCGAGGAGGCGCTGGAACGGCTCGCCGAACGCGATGTCGTGGAGCTGGACGAGGAGCGCAAGGCCGCCATGGTGAGCAACCTCCTGGTGGTGCTCTGCGGCGACCGCGGCACCCAGCCCGTCGTGAACACGGGCTCCCTCTACCAGTAAGGCGAGGCCTTGGCGACGGAACGGAAGAAGCTCCTGTTGCGACTGGATCCTTCGGTTCACGACGCACTCGCCCGATGGGCCGCGGACGACCTGCGCAGCACCAACGCGCAGATCGAGTTCCTGCTCCGCCGCGCCCTGACCGACGCGGGCCGGATGCCCGGCGGCGCGGCCCGGCTTCCCCGGCGCGGGCGCCCGCCCAAGGAGAGCCCTCCCAAGGAGAGCCCGCCCACGGAGAACCCGCCCACGGAGAACCCGGAGAGCGGAAGTCCCGACCAGGACTGACCGCGGCGGCCGGGCACGCACAGAAGGACCGGAGAACGAGATGGACCTGCTCACCAAGCTGCCCGCCGAACTGCCGGCCAACCTGCCCGAGCGGCTGTACCTGCTCGCCTACGATCCGCGGCGCGGGCGGGTCACCCGGCAGTCCAGCCTCCACCTGCTGCTGCAGGCGGCGGCGCTGACCGAACTGCTGCGCCGCGGACTGGTGCGCGAGGAGGGCCGGACGGCCGTCGCCCGGGTCCGTGACGCCGCCGCCTCGGCCGGCCTCGACCCGTACAGCGCCCACCTGCTGGGCCGGATCCAGGAGAAGCGGCCGCACAGCTGGAACTGGTGGGTCGGTCGCGCCCACTCCGTCGGGCGCGACCAGCCGGCCCGGCGGGTCCGGGACGGCCTGGCGGAGGCGGGCTGGATCGGCCTCGACCAGGGCCGGGCGGCCGGGGTGTTCCCGGTCACCCGGGTCACCCTGGGCGACCCCGGGGTGCGCCAGGCACTGGCGGCCTCCGTCACCGCCGCGCTGAAGAGCCCCCTCAGCCGGGTGGACCCGGCGGACGCGGCGCTGGTGGCCCTGGCCGCCGCCGGGAGGCTGCGCACGGTGCTGACCCCCAGGCAGCGCAGGGAGCACCGCGGCCGGATCGAGAAGCTGAGCCCGGCGGCCGGCCCCGTCCCGAAGGCGCTCGGCACGGCCCTGGCCTGGCGGATGGCGGGCCACGCGGCGGAGAGCGCGGCCCTGGGCTGACGGACCGTCCACGGGGGGTGGCTCAGTCCTGGGAGACGTAGCCCGGAGCCCGGACGCCGGTCGGCCGTCCGGGCTCCCGGCCGTCCGGGGCCCGTAAGCTGGCCGGATGCTCGAACCCGCCCTGCTGCCGACCCCCCTGGTGGACTGCACCGACGAGGCCTTCGCCCGGGCCGGGGTGGAGCTGCGACTGAAGCGGGACGACCTGCTGCACCCGACCGTCCCCGGCAACAAGTGGCGCAAGCTGGCGCCCAACCTGGCCGCCGCCGTGGAGCAGGGCCACACCCGGCTGCTGACCTTCGGCGGCGCCTACTCGACCCACCTGCGGGCCGTCGCGGCCGCCGCCGGGGCGCTCGGGCTGGAGAGCGTCGGGCTGGTCCGTGGCGAGGAACTGGCCGACCGGCCGCGCAACTGGTCGCTGCGGGCCGCCGAGGCGGCCGGGATGCGGCTGGAGTTCCTGACCCGGGCCGAGTACCGGGAGGCCACCGGCCGGGCCGAGGGGGAGGGCGGCGCGGACGCGCCGCTGCACCGCTGGGGCCGCTGCCTGGTGCTCCCGGAGGGCGGCTCCAACGCCCTGGCCGCCGTCGGCGCGGCCGGGATCCCGGCCGAGCTGCCCGATCTCGGCGAGCGGGACGTGGTCTGCTGCCCGGTCGGCACCGGCGGCACCCTGGCCGGCATCGCGGCCGGTCTGCCGACGGGCGCGCGGGCGCTCGGGGTGGCCGTGCTGCGCGGCGGCGAGGGCTACCTGGAGGCGGAGGTCACCCGGTTGCACCTGGACGCCTTCGGGCGCGGGTTCGACAACTGGCGGATCGACCACGGGCACCACGGCGGCGGCTACGGAAAGGTCCCGGCCGAGCTGGCCGGCTTCGCCGAGCGGTTCGAGCGCCGCCACGGGATCGGGCTGGAGCGCCGCTACGTCGCCAAGCTGCTCGCCGCGCTGACGGACCTGACGCGGGCGGGTGCCTTCCCGCGCGGCACCCGGCTGACCGCCGTCGTCACCGGGCTGCCGGACCCGGAGTAGCTGCCGGACCCGGAGTAGCGGCCGGCCGGCCCACGGGCGATCGGCCGCGGGCCGGCCGTGGACCGCCGGTCAGCCGAAGGTCAGGTTGGCGCAGGGGTCGGTGTCGGCGTTGCGGGTGTTCTCCGCTATGCCCGTGGGGATGCCGCTCGGGACACCGCTCGGGGTGGCGCCGGGGGTGCTGCCCGGGGTGGCTCCCGCCGTGGCACCGGCCGGAGCGCCGGGCACGCCGGCGGTCGGGGCGGTAGTCGGCGCGGCGGGCACGGCGGCGGTCGGGGCGCCGGGCACGGCGGCGGTCTCCGGGCTCGGGGCGGCCACCGCGTCGAGCGGGGTACCGGCCGGGCGGAAGTCGGCGCCGAGGGTGACGGTGATCGCCTCCGAGCCGGGCTCCTCGACCGCCTTGGCGCCGGGGAAGAGCGCCACGACCTGGTCGGCGGTGGCCTTCAGCGCGGGGTCGTAGGAGACCCGGGTGGTCTGCTGCCCGGGGGTGTTGTGGCCGAGCGTGATGTTCCGGAATCCGCGCGCCTTGAGCGCCTCGGCGCCGGAGCCGGCCAGGCCGGGCGTGCCGACCCCGTTGACCACGGTGATCGGCGCCGCGCTCTGCTCCGGGGTGAGCGGGGTGCCGGGGGCGGCGCCCGGGTCGGCGGTGGGGGAGGAGGTCACCTGGCCCGTCCCGGAGGTGCTCTGTCCGTCCAGGGTGCGGTCCTCGCGCAGCAGCTTCCAGAGGGCGTCGGCGTCCGGCTGCACCAGCCGTATTCGGTCGCCGGCGAAGCGCCAGGGGGCGGTGACGAAGGTGACGTCGGAGAGCTTGATGCCCTGGATCGAGTCGGCGAAGTCCACCAGCTTCATCGCCGTGCCCAGCCCCTCGTCCACGGTGAGCGACTTGGTGGCGGCGTCGGCCAGCGGCAGCAGGGTGGGCAGCGAGAAGCCCTGGCCCTGCACCTTCTTGATCATCGAGGAGAGGAAGGCCTGCTGGCGCTTCATCCGGCCGATGTCGGAGTTGTCGCCTATGCCGTGGCGGATGCGCAGGTAGTCCACCGCGGACTGCCCGGAGAGCTTCTGGAGGCCCTTCTTGAGGTGGATGCCGTACTGGTTGACGTCGTTGGGCACGCAGGCCTCCACGCCGCCCACGGCGTCGGACATCGCGGCCGCGCCCTTGAAGTCGACCACGACGGTGTGGTCGATCCGCAGCCCGGTGAGCTTCTCCACGGTGTTCTGGGTGCAGGCCGGGTTGCCCTTCTCGGCCAGGCCCACGGTGAAGGCGGAGTTGAACATCTGGTCGGTCTTCGGCGTCGTCCAGGTGCCGTTCGGCAGCTTGCAGGACGGGATGGTGACCAGGGTGTCGCGGGGGATCGAGACGCCGACGGCGTGCTTGTGGTCGGCGTAGATGTGCACCAGGATCGCGGTGTCCGAGTGGCCGACGCCCTCGTCGCCGCCGCCCAGCGAGTCGTTGCCCCCGTCGCGGGTGTCCGAGCCGAGCAGCAGCACGTTGACCGGGACGGAGGCGCCCGGGCTGGCCGGGACGGGGGCCGGCGGGCGCTCGGTGGCGACGCCGCCGGAGTCGAAGGTGGTGATGTTGTTGTCCAGCCGGTGGTAGAACCAGGCTCCGGCGCCCACGACCGACAGCACCAGTACGGCGGCCAGGCCGATGGCGGTCCGCAGGTAGCGGCGCCGACGCGTGCTGCTGCTCATCCTCCGTGCCCCCCGTCTTCAGGTCTCTCGCGTTCGATGTTCGAACGTTAGACGTTCCGGAGGGCGGTTCGGTTACCCCCCTGGGGCCTGCGGAAGGCCCCAGGGTCCTGTGATGCTGGTCACGCGCCGGGGCCGGAGGCGCCCGCGAGCATCCTGCGGAGCAGGTCGCGCAGCGCCGTGCGCTCGTCCGGGCCGAGCGCGGCCAGCGGCTCGCGGGCGAAGTTCAGCGACTCCCGCAGTTCCTCGGAGGCGGCCGAGCCGGTGCCGGTGGCGGCGACCAGCTTGACTCGGCGGTCGTGCCGGTCGGCCTCGCGGGTGACGAAGCCGCGGGATTCGAGCCGGTCGACGATGCCGGTGATGTTGGACGGCTCGCAGCTGAGCGTCTGGGCGATCTGGCGCATCGGCATCGGGCCGCGTCGCAGCAGGGCGAGCACCTTGGCCTGGGCGCCGGTGAGCGAGCGGGCGGCGGCGGCCTCCTCGTACTCGCGGTGGAACAGCGCGACCAGGTTGGCCATCAGGTCGACGACCTCGCGGGTGATCTCGTCGGGCTGCGGCGTGGCGTCCTGGATCAACTCGGTGTCCATGGTCAAGAGTCTACCTGAAAAGTTGACAAGGTGAACCTTTCATGCCCATCGTTACTTCAGTTGCTCAACCTTTCATGTGCCTGAAGCGCACCTGAACCACATCCGAGCGACACCGAGCGACACCCGACCCGCACCCGAACCGCAAGGAGCTCCCCGATGGCAGAGCAGGCCGCCGTCCCCGCCACCGCCCGTGAATGGCACCTCGCCGCCCGCCCGCAGGGCTGGCCGGTGCCGGCCGACTTCGCCCTGGTCGAGGCCCCGGTCCGCACCCCCGGCCCGGGCGAGATCCTGGTCCGCAACGCCTACCTCTCGGTGGACCCGTACATGAGGGGCCGGATGAACGACGTGAAGTCGTACGTCCCGCCGTTCCGGCTGGGCCAGGCCATGGACGGCGGCGCGGTCGGCTACGTCGTCGCCTCCGGGGCCGAGGGCTTCGCCCCGGGCGACGCGGTGCTGCACGGGCTCGGCTGGCGCGAGTACGCGACCCTGGACGCCGCCCACGCGGTCAAGGTCGACCCGGAGGTCGCCCCGCTCTCCGCCTACCTCGGCGTGCTCGGCATGCCCGGCCTGACCGCCTACGCCGGCCTGCTCGCCGTCGGCGGCTTCAAGGAGGGCGACAAGGTCTTCGTCTCCGGCGCGGCCGGCGCGGTCGGCTCGCTGGTCGGCCAGATCGCCAGGATCAAGGGCGCCTCGCTGGTGGTCGGTTCGGCCGGCTCGGAGCGGAAGGTCGCCACGCTGGTGGACGAGTTCGGCTTCGACGCCGCCTTCAACTACAAGGACGCCCCGGTCGCCGAGCAGCTCGCCGCGGCGGCCCCGGAGGGCATCGACCTCTACTTCGACAACGTCGGCGGCGACCACCTGGAGGCCGCGATCGGCGCGCTGAACGTGCACGGCCGCGCGGTGCTCTGCGGTGCGATCGCCCAGTACAACGACACCTCCGCGCCCGCCGCCCCGCGCAACCTCGCGCTCGCCATCGGCAAGCGGCTGCGCCTGGAGGGCATGCTGGTGCGCGACCACGCCGGGCTCCAGCAGCAGTTCGTCGCGGAGATGGCCGGCTGGCTGAAGTCCGGTGAACTGCGCACCGAGGAAACCGTGGTGGACGGTTTCGAGAACGCCGCCGAGGCCTTCCTCGATCTGCTGCGCGGCGTCAACACCGGCAAGATGGTCGTCCGCCTGGATGGCTGACGCTCCGTCAGATCACCTGAGCACCCCGGTGCCCCGCCGCCCCGCCGCCCACGACCGGGCGGCGGGGCGGTTCGCCGTGGACGGTGCGGTGTGCGGTCGGGCGCGGGTGCTCCGGGCGCACTACCGCATTCCGGCCGGATCCGAAAGTGCGTCATCCATCCTGTGGCGCAGCGCGGTACGGTGGTCCCGCCGGCGATGGGGCCGTTCGGGGGAGAGATCCGGCCGGGGGGTAGACCTCGTTGAGGATTCGACTAGCATTGAGCGAAAGCCTGTCCGTTTTGCTCGATTTAGTAGCTTAATGTCGGCTAACGTGAGTAACTGCGGATCAACTGCAGGCACGAGGCAGCTGGGGAAGGCGACCCTCGTCCACAGCCTGGAGGTCCCGGTGACGACACGTGGAGTTCTGTACATCCACACCGCGCCCCGCGCGCTGTGCCCGCACGTCGAGTGGGCCGTCGCGGGGGTGCTCGGTGTGCGGGTGAGCCTGGACTGGATCCGCCAGCCGGCCGCACCCGGGCATTGGCGTGCCGAGCTGTCCTGGCAGGGGGAGCCCGGCACGGCTTCCAAACTCGCCTCCGCGCTGCGCGGCTGGCAGTTGATGCGGTACGAGGTGACCAGCGAGCCCTGCGCCACGGCGGAGGGCGAGCGGTACAGCAGCACGCCCTCGCTCGGCATCTTCCACGCTGTCACGGGCATCCACGGCGACATCCTGATCCCCGAGGACCGGTTGCGCGCCGTCCTGCTGCGCGCCCGCAGCGAAGGGGCCGACCTGGAGTCCGAGCTCGCCCGGCTGCTCGGCAAGCCCTGGGACGACGAGCTGGAGCCGTTCCGGTACGCGGGCGAGGGTGCGCCGGTGCGCTGGCTGCACCAGGTGGTCTGAGGCCGCCCGGGCCCCGGACGGGCCGGCCGGGCGCCACCGGGACCGGACAGGGACGACGAAGGAGCCGGACAGGCACGGCGAAGGGGCCGGCACTCGCGGAGAGCGCCGGCCCCTTCGTCACGGGCGTCAGCGGGTGCGGAAGGCCAGCACCACGTTGTGGCCGCCGAAGCCGAACGAGTTGTTCAGCGCGGCGATCCGGCCCTCGGGCAGCTTGCGGGCCTCACCGCGGACGATGTCGGCCTCCACGTCGCCGTCCAGCTCGTCCACGTTGATGGTCGGCGGGGCGAGCCGGTGGTGCAGGGCCAGCACGGTGGCGACGGTCTCGATGCCGCCGGCGCCGCCCAGCAGGTGGCCGGTCATCGACTTGGTGGCCGAGACGGCGATGTGGTCGAGGTCGTCGCCCAGCTCCTTGCGCAGCGCCTTCAGCTCGGCGGTGTCGCCCTGCGGGGTCGAGGTGGCGTGCGCGTTGACGTGCACGATCTCGGCCTTGTCCAGCTCGTTGCGCTCGAACAGGTCGGCCAGCGCGCGGGCCACGCCGGCGCCGGTCGGCTCGGGCTGGGCGATGTGGTGGGCGTCCGAGGACAGGCCCTGGCCCACGGCCTCGCAGTAGATCCGGGCGCCGCGCGCCTCGGCGTGCTCGACCGACTCCAGCACGACCACGCCGGCACCCTCGCCCAGCACGAAGCCGTCACGGGCCTTGTCGTACGGGCGGGAGGCGCGCTCGGGCTCGTCGTTGCGCTTGGACATCGCCATCATGTTGGCGAACGCGGCGATCGGCAGCGGGTGGATCGCCGCCTCGGTGCCGCCGGCCACCACGACGTCGGCGCGGCCGGAGCGGATCATCTCGATCGCGTAGCCGATCGCCTCGGCGCCGGAGGCACAGGCGGAGACAGGGGTGTGCACACCCGCGCGGGCGCCGACCTCCAGGCCGACGTTGGCCGCCGGGGAGTTGGGCATCAGCATCGGGACGGTGTGCGGGGAGACCTTGCGGGCGCCCTTCTCCTTCAGCACGTCGTACTGGTCGAGGAGGGTCGTCACGCCGCCGATGCCGGAGGCGATCACGGTGCCCAGGCGCTCGGGGGCGAGCTTGGAGGACTCGTCGGTGGCCGGGGTCTCGTAGCCGGCGTCGGCCCAGGCCTCGCGGGCGGCGATCAGCGCGAACTGGGCCGAGCGGTCCAGCTTGCGGGCCAGCGGCCGGGGCAGGATCTCGCCCGGCTCGACGGCGGCCCGCGCCGCGATCTTCACCGGCAGGTCCTCGGCCCACTCCTCGGTCAGGGCCGCCACGCCGGACTCGCCGGCGACCAGGTTCTCCCAGGTGCTGGCGGCGTCGGCGCCCAGCGGCGTGAAGGCGCCGATACCCGTGACGACCACGGTGCGGTTTTCAGCGGTCACTGGTTTCTTCTTCTCTCACGTGTTGCGGGGGGTCGGCGGCGTGCCGAGGATGGGCCCGGCCGGGCGCCCGGGTGTGGGCGTCCCGGCCGGCGGGGGTCGGCCAGGCTCGACGAGCCCGGCCGACCGGTCAGCCTTCGCCGGCGTACGGGACGCCGGACGGGCTGGCCGAGTCGAACGAGTCGATCGATCAGGCGTTGAGGATGTAGTTCACCGCGTCGCCGACGGTCTTCAGGTTCTTGACCTCGTCGTCCGGGATCTTGACGTCGAAGCGCTCCTCGGCGGCCACGACGACCTCGACCATGGACAGCGAGTCGACGTCCAGGTCGTCGGTGAAGGACTTGTCGAGCTGGACGTCCTCGGTCGGGATGCCGGCGATCTCGTTGACGATCTCGGCGAGACCTTCCAGGACCTCTTCCTGGGTAGCCATACTGGCTGCTCCTCTTCGGTGTTGAGCGTGTCCGGCCGGCGGCCGGACACAGGCTTGTGGATTGGGCGAATGCGCCTAGGGGAGAGTAACGACTGCTGCGGCGTACACGAGACCCGCCCCGAACCCGATGATCAGGGCCAGGTCCCCGCTGTGGGCCTCACCGCTCTCCAGCATGCGTTCCATCGCCAGCGGGATGGAGGCCGCGGAAGTGTTGCCGGTCTCGGCGATGTCGCGGGCGACGGGTACCGACTCCGGCAGCTTGAGCGCCTTGATCATGGCATCCGTGATCCGCATGTTGGCCTGGTGGGGGATGAACGCACCGAGCTGGTCGGCGGTGATCCCGGCGGCGTCCAGCGCCTGCTGGGCCACCTTGGCCATCTCCCACACCGCCCAGCGGAAGACCGGCTGGCCGTCCATCTTCAGGGCCGGCCACTTGGTCTCCTCGCCCGCGCCGTTGATCGCGTCGGACTTGGCGAAGGCGGTGTCCCAGGCCTGGGTCTGGGTGATGAGGTCGGCCTGCGAGCCGTCCGAGCCCCAGATCAGCTTGCCGATGCCGGGGGTGTCCGACGGGCCGACGATCGCGGCGCCGGCGCCGTCGCCGAAGATGAAGGCGGTGGAGCGGTCCGACTGGTCGGTCAGGTCGCTGAGCCGCTCGACGCCGATGACCAGCACGTACTCGGCGTTGCCGCCGCGGATCATGCCGTCGGCCAGGCCCAGGCCGTAGCCGAAGCCGGCGCAGGCGGCCGAGATGTCGAAGGCCGGGGCGTTGCCGCAGCCGAGCCGCTCGGAGATCTCGGTGGCGATCGCGGGGGTCTGCTTGAAGTGCGAGACGGTCGAGACGATCACGCCGCCGATCTGCTCGGCGGAGATCCCGGCCTGGGCGATGGCCTTGCCGGCCGCCTGGACCGACATCTCGGCGACGGACTCCTCCGGGCCGGCCCAGCGGCGCTCGGCGATCCCGCTGCGGGTGCGGATCCACTCGTCCGAGGAGTCGATCCACTCCAGCACCTCGGAGTTGGGGATCACCCGGACCGGGCGGTAGCCGCCGACGCCGAGGATGCGCGAGTACTGCGCGCCGCTCACCGGACGGATCTGGGGCTTGGTCATGCCTGGGTCTCCTGCTCCTGCCCGCCGTGCTCCGCGACGAGTGCGCGGGCCTTGTCCAGATCGGCGGGCGTCTTGAGGGCGAGCGTGGCCACGCCCTTGAGGTTGCGCTTGAGCAGCCCGGTGAGGGTGCCCGCGGGCGACAGCTCGATCACGGCCGTCGCGCCCAGCTGCCCGAGGGTCTCCATGCAGAGGTCCCAGCGGACGGGGTTGGAGACCTGCGACACCAGGCGCGCGAGCACCTCGGCGCCGGAGTCCACGACCGCGCCGTCCTTGTTGGAGACGTAGCGCACCCGCGGGTCGGCCGCGGTCAGCGTCGGGGCCAGCTGGGCCAGCCGCTCGACGCCCGGGGCCATGTGGTCGGTGTGGAAGGCGCCGGCCACCTTGAGCGCGACCAGCTTGGCGCGCTCCGGCGGGTCCGCCTTCAGCGCCTCCAGCTGGTCCAGCGTGCCGGCGGCGACGATCTGGCCGCCGCCGTTGTTGTTGGCCGCGGTCAGGCCGTGCTCGGCCAGCTTCGCCGCGACCTCCTCCGGCTCGCCGCCGAGCACGGCGAGCATGCCGGTCTCGGTGACGGCGGCGGCCTCGGCCATGGCCCGGCCGCGCTCGCGCACGAAGGTCAGCGCGTCGTGGGCGCTGAGCACCCCGGCGCCGGCGGCGGCGGTGATCTCACCGACGCTGTGGCCGGCGACGGCGCCGACCAGCTTGCGGGCGAGGTCCTCGTCCGGGAACAGCTCCCGGGCGGTCATCAGACCGGCCGCGACCAGCAGCGGCTGGGCGACGGCGGTGTCCTTGATCTCCTCGGCGGACCCCTCGGTGCCGGCGTGCACCAGGTCGAGCCCGGCGACCTCCGACCAGCCGCGCAGGCGGTCGGCGACGCCGTCGAGCTCCAGCCAGGGGCTGAGGAAACCGGGGGACTGAGCACCCTGTCCAGGGGCGACGATTACGAGCACGGTTCAACCCTCTCTCGCCAGGCGCCCAGGGGCGGGTAGGCGACGGTAACGAAGAAAACCATCCTGGATTGTGCGGTTCCTACACTCCGGCTCAGCCGGGCTCTCCGACGGCGTCCAGCCGGCCGAGAGCCAGCGCGATCCGCAGCGTGAACGCGGAGCGCACGTCGGACGGGGCGTACCCCGTGACGTCAGTCACACGTCGCAGCCGGTAGCGCACCGTGTTGGGGTGGACGAAGAGCATCCGGGCCGCGCCCTCCAGCGAGGAGGCCTGCTCCAGGTAGACGCTCAGCGTCTCCAGCAGGGCGGAGCCGGCCTCGTCCAGCGGTGTGTAGATCTCCTCCACCAGCTGACGGCGGGCGGCCTGGTCGCCGGCCAGTGCCCGCTCGGGCAGCAGGTCGTCGGCCAGCACCGGGCGGGGGGCGTCCGGCCAGGCGGCGCAGGCCCGCAGGCCGGCCGCGGCGGCGTGGGCCGAGCGGGTCGCGGAGAGCAGGTCGGGCACGGTCGGCCCGACCACCACCGGGCCCGGCGCGAACTGGCCGATCAGCGCCCGGGCCGCGTGCACCGGCTCCTTCTCGCCGCCGACCACGACCACCAGGCGCTTGCCCAGCACCCCGGTCAGCACGTTCAGCTTGGCGTACCGGGCGGCCCGGCGGATCGCCTCGACCACCAGCTCGCTGTCGCCGTCCGGGGCGCTGCCCATCACCACCCGGACCTGGCTGGGCTGTCCCCAGCCGAGCGCGGCGGCCCGGGAGAGCACGCCCTCGTCGGCGTCGCCGGACAGCAGCGAGTTGACCACCAGCGCCTCCAGCCGGGCGTCCCAGGCGCCGCGCGCCTCGGCGGCCTGGGCGTACACCTGGGCGGTCGCGAAGGCGATCTCCCGGGCGTAGACCAGCACCGACTCGCGCATGTCCGCCTCGTCGCCGGGGGCGGCCACCTCCTCGATGGCCTCCTCCATCACCTCGATCGTGGTGCGGATCAGCTCGACGGTCTGGCGCAGGGTGATCGCCCTGGTCAGCTCGCGCGGAGCGGTGCCGAAGACGTCGGTGGAGATCGCCTGGGCGGTGTCGGGGTGGCGGTACCACTCCGTGAAGGCGGCGATGCCGGCCTGGGCGACCAGGCCGATCCAGGACCGGTGCTCCGGCGGCATCCGCCGGTACCAGCCGAGCTGGTCGTCCATCCGCGAGATCGCGGCGGTGGCCAGCTTGCCGGAGGACTTCTCCAGCCGCTTGAGCGTCGCCGCCCGGCGCTCGGCGCGCTCGGCGGCGTTTCTGCGCTCCTGGGCGGTCAGACGGGGCGCCGCACGGCCGGGGCGGTCACGGGCCGACCGGGTGGCCGGGCCCTTCCCGGCGGGTTCGGGTACGGGGCTGGGGCTGGGTTCGCTGGTGGAGTTCGCGGAGGCGGCTGGCACAAGGACAAGACTGCCTCACGTGAGTGACTGCTCGTGCACACACCCCGGCACAGCGGCGCGGTGGCAAGAGTCACACTCCCGGCCCAGCCACTACGGTGGGGGCGTGACCGAAGCGCCCGACCGCCCCCGTGCCGACCTGCGCCGCACCGCCGAGCGCTACCGCTCCGCCCCGGCCGAGGGCGTCGAGACCAGGCACGCGTTCTCCTTCTCCGGCCACTACGACCCGAAGAACACCCACTTCGGCGCGCTGCTCGCGTGCAACGAGGAACTCCTCGAACCCGGCGCCGGGTTCGAGGAGCACCGGCACCGGGACACCGAGATCCTCACCTGGGTGCTGGAGGGCGCGCTGGCCCACCGGGACTCGCACGGCCACAGCGGGGTGGTCCGCCCCGGGATGGTCCAGCACCTCAGCGCCGGTTCCGGTGTCACCCACACCGAGCGCAACGTCGGCGGCGCCACCGGGCCGGTCCGCTTCGTCCAGATGTGGCTCCAGCCGGACGAGTTCGACGCGCCCCCCGCGTACGGCCTGCGCAGGGTGGAACCGGCGGACGGCGGGTTGACGCTGCTCGCCTCCGGGCTGGAGCGCGACGCCGGGACGGACGCCCTGCGGCTGCGCCGCGGCGACGCCGCGCTCTGGCTGGCCACCGCCGGGCCGTGGCAGCCGCTGCCGCGACTGCCCGAGGCGCCCTGGCGGTACGCCCACCTGACCGCGGGCTCGCTGGGCTACCGGACCGTCCCCGGCCCCAAGGGCGGCGGCCGCTCGATGGTCCCGGGCGACAGCGTGCGGATCACCGGCGAGGCCTTCGCCGACCCGGCGGCGGGCGAGACCGGCGCCGAACTCCTGCTCTGGGAGATGCACTCGCCGGTCTCGTACGGCTAGCCGGCCAGTTCCGCCAGCACCGCGTCCGAGAAGGCCGGCCAGGCCTCGACCGCCCACGGCCCGAAGTCCCGGTCGGTGAGCGCGACGCAGGCCGCGCCGGCCTGCGGGTCGACCCACAGGAACGTGCCGGACTGGCCGAAGTGCCCGAAGGTCGCGGGGGAGTTGGCGGCGCCGGTCCAGTGCGGGCTCTTGCCGCCGCGGATCTCGAAGCCGAGGCCCCAGTCGTTCGGGCGCTGGTGGCCGTAGCCGGGCAGCACGCCGCTGGTGCCGGGGAAGGCGACCTCGCGGGTGGCCTGCCGGACGGTGGACGGGTCGAGCAGCTTGGGGGCCTGCAGTTCGGCGGCGAACCGGGCGAGGTCGGCGACGGTGGACAGGCCGCCGGCGCCGGCCGGGGACTTGTGCGCCGTGTGGATCAGGGTGTCCGTCATGCCCAGCGGCTCGAACACCGCCTCGGCGGCGTAGCGGGAGAACTCGATCCCGGCGGCCTCGGACAGCGCCCGGGCCAGCGCGCCGAAGCCCGCGTTGGAGTAGAGCCGGCGGTTGCCGGGCTCGGCGTACACCCGGTCCTCGTCGAAGCCCAGGCCGGAGGTGTGGGCGAGCAGGTGCCGGACGGTCGCCCCGGGCGGCCCGGCCGGGTCGTCCAGCTCGAACACGCCCTCCTCGACGGCGACCAGTGCCGCGTACGAGGTGAGCAGCTTGGTCACCGAGGCGAGCGGGAACAGGTGCTGCTGCGGCCCGTGCGCGCCCAGCACCGCGCCGTCCGCCGCCCGGACCACCGCCGCCGCGGCATGGGGCACCGGCCAGTTCTCGATCATCCGCAAGCTCTCCATGGGATCCGACTGTAGTCGCCGGGAAATCCCCCGGAGAAGGCGGTGGCGGAGCCACCCGGGAGCCGGGCTTGCTTGGAGTGCACTCCAACTCGGTAGCGTCGTCCACGTCGCACAGGACAGGGGGAACGAGCGATGGTCGCACCCGCACGGATCGAGATCGACCTGCGCAGCTGCGCCGAGGTGTTCAGCCGCCCGAGCGGCGATCCGGACCGGACGCCGAGGCACACCATCAGCGAGGTCGCCGCGGCGAGCGGGCTGACCGCCCACACTCTGCGCTGGTACGAGCGGATCGGCCTGCTGGACCCGGTCGACCGGGTGGCGGGCGGCCAGCGCCGCTACTGCGACGCCGATCTGCACCGGCTGGCCTTCCTGGGCCGGCTGCGGCTGACCGGCATGTCCGTGGCCGACATGCTCAGGTACGTGGACATGGCCCGCCAGGGCGAGCGGACCTACGAGGGGCGGCGGCTGCTCCTGGAGGCCCAGCGGGAGGAGGTCCGGCAGCGGATCGTCGACCTCCAGGCCACCCTCGCCGTCCTCGACTACAAGATCGATCTCTATGCCGGGAAGGTCGCCGACGGCACCGGTGTCCCGGTCAAATGCCAGAACATCCGCGCAGAGGAAGAGCAGAGCGCATGACTCAGACCGTCCTTCCCACCGTCGAACTCGGCACCGGCGGCCCCCTGGTGGGCGTCCAGGGCCTCGGCTGCATGGGCATGAGCGAGTTCTACGGCCCCACCGACACCGGCGAGGCGCTCGCCACCCTGGACGCCGCCCTGGAGGCCGGGGTCACCCTCTTCGACACCGCCGACATGTACGGCTCCGGCCGCAACGAGGAGCTGATCGGCCCCTTCGTCCGGGCCAACCGGGACACGGTGGTGCTCGCCACCAAGTTCTCCATCATGCGCGACGCGGAGAACGGCGCCGTCCGCGGCATCAGCAACGACCCGGCGTACATCCGGACCGCGGTGGACGCCTCGCTGCGCCGCCTCGGCGTGGACGTGATCGACCTGTACTACATGCACCGCCGGGACCCGGCCGTGCCGCTGGCCGACTCGGTCGGTGCCATGGCCGAGCTGGTGCGGGCCGGCAAGGTGCGCCACCTCGGGCTGTCCGAGGTGACCGGGGCGGAGCTGCGCGAGGCGCACGCGGTCCACCCGATCGCCGCGCTCCAGTCCGAGTGGTCGGTGTTCGCCCGCGAGGTCGAGCGCTCGGCGGTGCCGGCCGCGGCGGAGCTGGGCGTCGCCTTCGTGCCGTACTCGCCGCTCGGGCGGGGCTTCCTGACCGGCGCCTTCCAGGACGCCAACGAGCTCTCGGCGGGCGACTACCGCCGTACCCACCCGCGCTTCACCGGCGACAACGCGACCGCCAACGGCGAACTGCTCGACCCGCTGCGGAAGATCGCGGCGGCCCGCGGCGCGACGCTCGCCCAGGTCGCGCTGGCCTGGGTGCACCAGCGGGCCGAGGTGCACGGGCTGGCCGTCGTGCCGATCCCGGGCACCCGCAAGCGCAGCCGGCTGGCCGAGAACACCGCGGCGGCGGCGCTGCGGCTGACCGCCGAGGAACTGGCGCTGCTGGAGCCGGTGGCCGGCCGGGTGGCGGGGAACCGCTACCCGGACATGAGCGCCACCTCGGACGCGCGGGAGTAGCGGGCGGTCCTCGGATCCGCCGCACGGCTCGGGGAGCCGTCGGATCCGCCGCACGGCCCCGGGGAGTCGGCGGACGCTCCCCGGGGCCGCTGCCGGGTTCAGACCGTACGGCCCGTGAAGGCGGCCAGCCGGGTGTGCACGTCGGCGTCCTCGGCGACCGGCCGGGCGGCGGCGAACGGGGCGCCCGGCGCCCGCGGTCCGGCCGCCAGCACCGACTCGGCGACGGCCAGCGCGGTCCGCGCCAGGTCGTCGTCCAGGGCGAAGCCGTTGTCGAGGCTCCTGGCGATGTCCCCGGAGTGGGTCACCAGCTCCATCAGGTAGCCGCAGACCGCCGCCGCACCGGGCACCTCGCCCCAGGGGGCGGCGGTCGGGCGGCCGAGCTTGGCGTCGTCCGCCCAGGCGGCGGTGACCCGGGTGCGGGCCCGGTCCAGCGCGGCCGGCCAGCCCTCGTCCGAGCCCTCGACGGCCGCCACGACGTCCTCGGCGCGGCCGCCCTCGCCCATGTACGCGAACCGGTGGATGCCGCCGACCACGTGGCTCAGCAACCGGCGCAGGGTGAACTCGGTGCAGGGGGTGGGCCGGTCGAGGTCGGCCGGGGTGATCGTGGCGAGCAGCTTCTCCAGCTGGTCGAGGGCGGTCAGGTACTGCGGGCGGGGATCCTGGACGGCGGTCATCGGCGCTGAACTCCCTGGTGTCGGATGGTCTTTCGGGCTCGGAACGCAATTTCCCAGTAAAACCTGACAACTGCCGTCAGGATTACTGGGATTCTTGGGTCATGAAGGCCGATCGCCTGCTCTCGATCCTCCTGCTGCTCCAGACCCGCGGCCGGGTGTCCGCCACCGAACTCGCCGAGCGGCTGGAGGTGTCCGTCCGCACCATCTACCGCGACGTCGAGTCGCTCTCCGCCGCCGGGGTGCCGGTGTTCACCGAGCGCGGGCGGCACGGCGGCATCGGCCTGCTGCCCGGCTACCGGACCGACGTCACGGGCCTGACCGCGGACGAGGCCAGGGCCCTGTTCGTGCTCTCCGCCCAGGGCGCGCACAGCGACCTCGGGCTGGACGGGGCGCTAGGTTCGGCACTGCGCAAGGTGATGGCGGCGCTGCCGGCCCCGCACCGGCCGGCCGCCGAGCGGATCAGTGAGCGGATCCTGGTCGACCCGGCCCGCTGGATGCAGACCCCCGGCGCGGCCGGTCCCGCCGCGGGGACGGACCTGGGCGAGCTCCAGTACGCCGTCTTCGCCGACCGGCGGCTGCGGCTGCGCTACCGGCACGGCGGCACGCCCGCGCCGGTGGAGTACACCGTCGACCCGTACGGGCTGGTGAGCAAGGCCGCGGTCTGGTACCTGGTGGCCGATCTGGCCGGCGAGCCGCGGCTGTTCCGGGCCGACCGGGTGCTGGCCGCCGACACCACCGACGAGGCGGTGCGGCGCCGGGCCGGGGTCGGGCTCGGCGACGTCTGGGCGGTGCTGCGCGACCAGGTGGAGCGGCTGCCGAAGGACCTGCCGGTGCGGGTGCGGGTCCGGCGCGGACGGCTGGACATGTTCCTGCGCATCCACGGCGGCCGGGTCACCGCGCCGCCGCCGGACGGGGGCGCCGGCCCGGCCGAGGAGTGGACCGAGGTGGGGATGGCCTTCCCGGCCCCGGCGGCCGTCCGGTCGCTGCTGGCCTTCGGCGCGGACGTCGAGGTGCTGGCCCCGCCGGCCGCCCGGCGCGAGCTGGCCCGGGCGGCGGCGGACGCCCTGCGGCTCTACCAGGACCAGCCCGCGTAGGGCCCGGGTCGGGGGCCCGGGCCGGCCGGCGGGTCAGGAGCCGGGGTTGGCCCGGACCACGTCCTGGTAGTGGCCGAGCGAGATCGCCGCGAAGTTGCGCAGGCTGTCGGTGCCCTCGGCGAAGTAGCCGTTGTGGCCCGCCGCGCGGGCCGAGGAGATCTGCTCGGAGCCGAAGCCGCTCGCCGTCGGGTCGGCGCCGTGGCCGAGCCCGCCGACCTCCAGGAACGGCACGTTGCCGATCCAGTCGCTGGGGTTGCGGGTGGCCCAGACGTGCACGCCGGCGCCCAGCTCGGTGGTGCTCTGCACGCCCATGCCCGGGCTGCCGAAGACCACCAGGTCGGTGATGCCGGAGGTGTCGGACGGCGAGGCCGCCGCGCGCGGGATCTCCGGGGCGGCCGTGCCGCAGACCACCGAGCCGTACGAGTGGCAGAGCAGCGACGGCGGCGCGTCCGGCCGGGTGGTCTCCTTGAGCCCGGCGAGCAGTCGCTCCAGCCGGGGGGCGGCGACGTCGGCGAGCCGGGAGGTGGCGGCGTCCGGGCCGAGGCCGGAGGGGGTGACGTAGCCGGTCCAGGAGATCACGGCGGTCCGGGTGCCCGGCGCCTGGCGCCGCACCTCGGCGTGGAGGGCGCGGGCCATGCCGGCCGGGGAGCGCAGCGGATCGGCCGCCTGGTCGTGGTGGCCGAGGTCGGCGTCCGAGCCGGGGACGAGCACGGAGATCCGCTCGGCGTCGGCGAGGTCGCCCCACACCTCGCTGACCAGGCCGCGGCCGCGCGGGTCGAAGGCCAGGATCTGCCGGCCGGGGGCGAGCAGGTGCTCGACGTCGTTGGCGCGGGAGACGGCCAGCGCGCGGGTGTCGGAGTCCAGTCGGCGGTCGGCGGCGCGGGCCCGGGCCTGGTCGCGCTCGGCGGCCAGGGCGATCCGGTTGGCGCGGTAGCGCAGGTCCAGCGGGGCGCCGTCGTAGTTGCCGACGACCAGCGGGTACTCCTGGATCAGCCGGTCCAGTTCGGTGGGCGCCAGCGAGGCGAAGAACGCCGCGGCGGCGGCCGGGGTGGTGGTGGCCGGGTCGGGCAGGGAGCGGTCGAAGGAGTGGTCCTGGACCCAGGCGGCGCTGCCGGCCGGAGGGGTGGAGATCGCCAGCTGTTCGGAGGAGACCGCGGCCGCGGCGGCGGCGCCTCCGGCGTCGGCCAGCACCGCGCAGCCGGCGAACGCCCCGATCAGTACCCGCTTCCAGCGCCGACGGTTGCGCACCGCACCAACTCCCTTGGGGCCCGTCACCGTTTCGCGGGCGGTGCCCGGAGGGTGCGATAGCTCTGCTGAATTCCCTGCGCAAGCCTAGGGCGCCCGAAGGGGTGGCGGGAACGCCTAAACTGTGGGATGGATCACATGAACCGGGGGTGTCCGTACGGCGTCTCCCAGTGGTTCGGACGGCGGCCCGTACGGCCGTTCGGCGGGGCCGCGCTCAGGCGTCGAACTCGCGTACCAGGCGCTTCGGCGCCGTCCGCCGCCAGGCCTCGGTGACGAGGTCGTGCAGCTCGTCCCGGTCCACGAGGTCCAGCCGGACGCTCACCCAGCCGTGCCGTCCGACGTACGGGGCGAAGGAGAACACCTCGGGTTCGGCGGCGAGCAGTTCGGCCTGGTCCTCGGGGGAGGCCTTGACGGTGACCTGCTCCCCGTCGGGTGCGCCCATCGCGAAGATCCGGCCGCGGACCCGCAGCGTCTCGATGTCCCAGGTCGGCTCCTGGGCGGCCTCCGGCAGGGCCAGGGCCATCGCGCGGAACTCGTCGAACGTCACCATGGCGGCAGGGTAGGGCAGGACACCGACAGCGCGCCGCAGGGGCGCGAACCGATCGGTCCGCGCCCCTGCCGGCCGTGCGGCGCCCCGAAGCGGCCCGCGCTCGGCGGACCGTCACACCACACCCAGGGCGTACGCCGCGAACAGCGCCGCCGCGGCTCCGGCCACCGCCTTGCCGCCCCGGGAGAAGGCCGTCCACGGGCCGTCGAACCGGCGGGTGAACCAGCCGAGCGCCACCAGCGCGGCGGCGAACAGCGGCAGCAGCGCCAGCCGGGCGGCCACCCAGCCGAGCGAGTCCGGCGCGGTGGTCAGTCCCGGGACGGCGCCCAGGCCGGCCGCGCCCGGCACGGCGACCGCGAGCATCGCGCTCTGGTGCCAGCAGAAGATCGTCATCGCCGACAGGTTGACCACCACGACCGGCAGCCAGAGCAGCGGACGACGGGTCAGCAGCCGGCCCAGCCGCTCCCGCAGCAGCACCGCGGCGCCGCACTGGAACGCCGCCAGGGCGAGCACCAGCAGGGACGGCGGGTGCGAGTTGGTGCGCGCGGCCCCGGGCACGCCGACCATGCTGGCCGGGTAGTGGAAGACCAGCAGCAGCGCGGCGAACAGCGCGCCGCCGCCGAGCAGCAGCACCCGGGCCGCCGGGCGGCCGAGCCGGCCCTGCGCCCAGAGCACGCCCAGCTGGTAGCCGAACAGCCAGCCCGGCAGGATGTTCAGCAGCGCGACCCAGGACGGCACCGCCTCGGCCCACGGCCCGTAGCGCAGCAGGTCGACGGCGGCGACCGCGGCCACCAGCAGGCCCGCGGACCAGCCGCCCAGCCGGCGCCCGGCGGCCACGCAGAGCGGGGTGAGCGCGGTCAGTCCCAGGTAGACCCCGATGTACCAGAGCGGCTGCACCACCAGGGTGGCGCCGGTGCGCAGGGTGTCCGAGGGGACGCCGAGCGCGGGCAGCAGCGGGATCAGCGCCGCCCAGACGGCCGTCACCCCGAGCACCGGACGCAGCAGCCGGACGGTACGGGCCCGCAGCCAGCCACCGTAGGTCACGCCCCTGGCCCGGGCCCGTTCCAGCGAGCGGACCGAGGAGTGGCCGCCGACCAGGAAGAACACCCCGAGCATCTGGAGCACCCAGCTGAGCGGGGCGAAGAAGCCGAGGGTGGAGAGCGGGCTGGCGTTGTGCAGGGCGCCGTCGGGTGAGCGGGTGAGGCCGCCGAGCATCCAGTGGCCGACCGGGACGGCGAGCAGGGCGAGGGCGCGCAGCCCGTCCAGGGCGCGGTCGCGGCCGGCGGGGGTCTTCGCGTCGACCCGTGCGGCGGCGCGGCGCAGCGCGGTGAGCGGCCGGGTCGTGCGGGGCCGGGCGGTGCGGGGCCGGGTCGTGCGGGGCTCCGGGGTGCCGGGCCGGGTGCCGGGGGTGCCGGGGGTGCTGAGGGTGCTGGCCATGGTGGTGCTCCTTCCGGTGCGGGCGGTCAGGCGCGGCCGAGCGCGACGGCGGCGTAGGCGGCGAGGGAGGCGGTGCCGGGGGCGAAGTAGCCGGTGTGGCCGTGGGATCCGGTGGCGGGCAGCGGGCGGGCGCCGAAGCCGGGGTCGGTCGGGTCGGCGCCGTGGCCGAGGCCGAACAGCCGGACCTTGGGCACGTCGCCGATCCAGTCGGAGCCGTTGCGGTCGGTGGCCCAGAGCGGGACGCCCGGGTCGAGGTCGGTGGCCGAGTCGATGCCCATGCCGGGCGAGCCGAGGACCACCAGGGCGGAGGCCTGGGCGGGGGTGGGGCGGGCCAGGCCGCAGACCACCGAGCCGTAGCTGTGGCAGAACACGGTGGGCGGGGCCTGCGGGCGGGTGGTGACGGCGAGTCCGTCGAGCAGCCGGGTGAGGCGGGGCGCGCCGGCCCGGGCCAGGTCCTCGGTGGCGGCGTCCGGGCCGAGGCCGAGCGGGGTGGTGTAGCCGGCCCAGGCGATCACGGCGGTCCGCCCGTCGGTGGCGTCCAGGAGCGCGCGGGCCATGCCGGCGGGGGTGCCGTACGGGTCGGACGTGCGGTCGAAGCGGAGCAGGTCGATGTCCGAGCCGGGGACGACCACGGCGGTGCGGCGGGTGGTGGCGAGGTCGCCGTACACCTCGGCGACCTGGCCGCGGCCGCGCGGGTCGAAGGCGAGGATCCGCCGGTCCCCGTCCAGCAGGGCGCGGTAGCGCTCGGCGCGGGTGCGGGCGGCCTGGTGGTCCTGCGGGGTGAGGGCGGGGTCGGTGGCCCGGGCGAGTTCGCGGGTGCGCTCGGCGGCGAGGGCCAGGGCGTTGGCCCGGTAGCGCAGGGCGACGGGGGCGCCGTCCAGGTTGCCGACCACCAGCGGGTGCCGTACGGCCAGGGCGTCCTGTCGGGCGGGGCTCAACCCGGCGAAGAACGCGGCGACGTGGGCCGGGGTGGTGGTGGCCGGGTCGGGCGGCCGCAGGCCGAGCGAGGTGTCGGCCGTCCAGGCGGCGCTGCCGGGCGGCGGGCCGGTGACGGGGGTCTGGGTGTCGGCGGCCCAGCCGCCCGCGCCGAGTACGACCGCCAGCGCCACCGCGGTGGCGGCGATCGCCCGCCTGGCCCGGAACCTGCGCATGTCCCTGTTCCCCCCTCGTCCGTTCGGCCGCCGATCGGGTTCGGCTGCCGGTGGAGAGGAAGGTAGGAACGCGAAGGCCCCGCGGACGTCACACCGCGGGGCCAACTCCCGGGTGCTACCGGGGTATCAGGAGGATTTCCCCCCTCCTGGGCGGGTGGTGCCGGGGTGGGGGAGGCCCCCCTACTGTCCGGGGGTCACCAGGCCCGACTCGTAGGCCAGGACCACGGCCTGGGCGCGGTCGCGCAGGCCGAGCTTGGCGAGGATGCGCCCGATGTGGGTCTTGACGGTCTGCTCGGCGAGCACCAGACCGGCGGCTATCTCCTGGTTGGACAGGCCGCGGGCGATCAGCTCCAGCACCTCGGTCTCGCGCGGGGTCAGGCCGTTGAGCCGCACCTTGGGGTCGCGGCGCCTGGCCGGGCGGGTGCGGGCGAAGTCCTCGATCAGCCGGCGGGTCACCGAGGGGGCGAGCAGCGCCTCGCCGGCCGCGACCACCCGGACCGCGGCGATCAGGTCGGCCGGCGGGGCGTCCTTGAGCAGGAAGCCGCTGGCCCCGGCGCGCAGCGCCTCGTAGACGTAGTCGTCCACGTCGAAGGTGGTCAGCATCAGCACCTTGGGCCGGTGGGCGCCGCCCCCTCCCCGGCCGCCGGCGGTGGGGTCGAGCAGCCGCCGGGCCGCCTCCAGGCCGTCCATGACGGGCATCCGGACGTCCATCAGTACCAGGTCCGGGTGGGTGCGGCCGTTGACCTCCAGGGCCTGGGCGCCGTCCGCCGCGTCCCCCACCACGTCGATGTCGCTCTGGGCGTTGAGCAGGGCCGCGAAGCCCGCGCGCACCATGGCCTGGTCGTCGACGATGATCACGCGGATGGTCATGCGGTGGTCTCCCGGGGGGTGTCTGGGCGGTCGAGGGGCAGGACGGCGGTCACCTTGAAGCCGCCGTCCGGCAGCGGGCCGGTGTCCAGCCTGCCATCGACCAGCCGGACGCGTTCGCGCATTCCGACCAGCCCCTGTCCGGTGCCCTCGACCGAGGCCTCCAGCGACTCGGCGCGCTCCGGCGGGGGCGCGTTGACCACCGTCACCAGCAGCTCCGGGCCGTCCGCGGTCAGCGACACCCAGGCCCGCGCACCGGGGGCGTGCCGCACCACGTTGGCCAGCGCCTCCTGCACGATCCGGTACGCGACCAGGCCGACGGCCTGCGGCACCCCGTCCGCCAGGCCCGGCTCCACCGTCAGCTCGGCCGGTACCCCGGCCCGGCCCACCGTCTCGACCAGCTGGGCGAGTTGGCCCACCCCGGGCTGGGGCGCCCGCTCCCCACCGGACTCCTCGCTGCGCAGCACGCCGAGCAGCCGGCGCATCTCGGCCAGCGATTCGCGGGCGGTGCCGGCGATCGCGGTGAACTCCTCGGCGGCCTCCTCCGGCACCCCGGCGATCCGGTACGGCGCGCTGGCCGCCTGGACCGCGACGACCGACATGTGGTGGGCCACCACGTCGTGCAACTCCCGTGCGATCCGGGCGCGTTCCTCCAGCAGGGTGCGCCGCTCCCGTTCCACCTCGTTGATCTGCTCTTGCTCGGTGAGCAGCCGGCGGGCCACGGCGCGGTCCCGGACGGCCCAGCCGAGCAGCAGCGCGGCGCCGCTGAGCGCGATCAGCAGCACGGTGGTGCCGTCGCCGGAGCGGGGCAGGCCGAGGGTGGTGGTGAGCGCGGTGAGCAGGACGGTGGCGACCCAGACCGAGACCAGGGTGGGCCGGCTCTCCCGCAGCGCGAGGGCGAGCAGCAGGAAGACGTACGCGATGATCATCGGAGCGGTCCACGGCCAACTGCCCGCCACCTGCGTGTGGCGGGCGGTGACGGCGGCGGTGGTGACCAGGGCGGCGGCGCTGATCCACCAGGCGGCCAGCGGCCGGGTGAGGGCGAGGAACAGCGGCGTGGTCTGGGCGACGGTGAGCGCGGCGGCCACCGGCAGCACCAGGTCGTAGAAGCCGACCAGGTTGGCGATCCCGGTGGGGATCAGCGAGGCCTGGAGGGCGATCACGACGACGTACGGGAGCCGGCGCACCCAGCGCCGGCGGGAGTCGCCGAGCAGCGGGGTGTCGTCCTCGCTCGGGCTGGTCAGGTGGTGTCGCAGGGCGCGCAGTTGGCGCAGTGCGAACCCGGGGGCGTCGGCTTTGGCGGGCGTGTTCATCGCGGGTCAGCCTAGGAGGGCGGGGCCCGCGGGGCGTCGCACTGGAGCCCGAACTTCCGGGTGGTACCGGGGTAGCGGGTGATACCCCGGTATGACACGGGCGTGCCGCCGGGTCCTATGCGGGGCCGCTCCAGTGGCCGGCCAGGGCCGGGCCGAGCTGGTCGAAGTAGCGCTCGATCACCGCGACCATGCCCTCGGGGCCGGCCGGCGCGTTCTCGGCGCTCCAGGAGAGGTGGGCCGAGCGCAGCAGGCTGCCGAAGACGGCGGCGAGCACGGCCGGGCGCAGGTCCTCGGCCGGGTCCAGGCCCTCGCGTTCGGCGAGCACCTGGACGACCAGGCGCTCCTGTTCGGTGACCCGGCGCAGGTGGGCGGCGAGCAGCGGGGGCGTCTCCTCGATCATCCGCATGAGTTCGAGGGCGCTGTGGATCGATCCGGGGCCGCCGCACTCCTCGTTGCCGAGGTCGCGCCAGGCCTTGACGATCGAGGCGCGCAGGGCCTGGAGCGGGGCCTCCTCGGCCGGGCGGTGGCGCAGGCACTCGATGAAGTAGTCCTCGGCCACGGCCATCACGGCGAGCGCGACCTCGTCCTTGTTGGCGAAGTAGCGGAAGAAGGTGCGCTGGGAGACGTCGACGGCGGAGGCGATCTCGTCGACGGTCGTGTGGGCGAAGCCCTGCCGGAGGAAGAGCACGTGGGCGGCCTGGATCAGGGCGTAGCGGGTCTGCTGCTTCTTGCGCTCGCGCAGTCCGGGCGTGCGGTCGGGGCCCGCCGGGGTGCCGGTGGTGCGGGGGGTGTGAGCGGCCATGGCGAGGGCCTTCCGGAGCGCTGGGTGTGGCTGGTGGGAGCACGATTTTAGCGCTCTGACAAATGTCAGCAATGGCCAGAAGTCACTGTTTGCCGAATGTCAGCAGCTGACATAATCTGCCGAGGTGGCGCCCGTCGGGCCGGGGCACCTGTGGGGACGGGTGGGCCGGGGCGCCACGCCCAGTCCTGCACCCCAGCCACGCCCCCGGAGGGCCCAGATGAGTCAGTCCGTCGTGAAGAACTCCGAGGCGGACGCGCCGCCGAATCCACCGTCGGGGGGCGGTCTCAAGGGGCACCCCTGGCTGACCCTGCTGACCGTCGCGGTCGGCGTCATGATGGTCGCGCTGGACGGCACGATCGTCGCCATCGCCAACCCGGTGATCCAGGAGAAGCTGAACGCGGCGCCCTCCGAGATCCAGTGGGTCACCAGCGGCTACCTGCTGGCCCTGGCGGTCTTCCTGATCACCGCCGGCAAGATCGGTGACCGCTTCGGCCACAAGACCACCTTCCTGGTCGGCGCGACGGGCTTCGCCGCCACCTCGGCCGCGATCGGCTTCGCCAGCAACATCCAGACCGTGATCGCCTTCCGGGTGCTCCAGGGCCTGTTCGGCGCGCTGCTCCAGCCCGCCGCGCTGGGCCTGCTGCGCGGGGCCTTCCCGGCCGAGAAGCTCAACATGGCGATCGGCATCTGGGGCGGAGTGATCGGCGCCTCCACCGCGGCCGGCCCGATCGTCGGCGGCCTGCTGGTCGAGCACGTCAACTGGGAGTCGGTGTTCTTCATCAACATCCCGGTCGGCCTGATCGCGCTGGTGCTGGGCGTGTGGATCCTCAGGGACGTCCGGGCCGAGAAGGCCGCCAAGTCCTTCGACCTGCCCGGCATCGCGCTGCTCTCGGTGGGGATGTTCGCGCTGGTCTTCGGCATCATCAAGGCCCCGGAGTGGGGCTGGGGCAACGGGCGGACGCTGCTGTTCCTGGGCGGCGCGGTGGTCCTGATGGTGCTGTTCGCGCTCTGGCAGGTCAAGGCCCGCGAGCCGCTGATCCCGCTGAGCCTGTTCCGCTCGGTGCCGCTGTCGGCGGGCGTGCTGCTGATGGTGCTGATGGCCTTCGCGTTCTTCGGCGCGCTCTTCTTCGTGACCTTCTATCTCCAGAACGTGCACGGGATGACGCCGGTCGAGGCCGGTGTCCACCTGCTGCCGATGACCGGCATGATGATCATCGGCTCGCCGCTGGCCGGCCTCGCGATCGGCAAGCTGGGCCCGCGCGTCCCGATCGTGGCCGGCATGCTGATCACCACCGCCGCGATGTTCGGCATGTCCACCCTGGAGACCGGCTCCGGCAACGGCGTGATGTCGCTCTGGTTCGTCATGCTCGGCCTCGGCCTCAGCCCGGTCATGGTCGGCGCCACCGAGGTGGTCGTCGGCAACGCCCCGCTGGAGCTGTCCGGCGTGGCCGGCGGCCTCCAGCAGGCCGCGATGCAGGTCGGCGGCAGCCTCGGCACCGCCGTGCTGGGCGCGCTGATGGCCGCCAAGGTCGGCGACGCGCTGCCGGGCAACTGGGCCCGGGCCGGCCTGCCGCCGGTCGAGGGCGCGGCGGGCGAGGGCCTCAAGCAGGCCGCCCAGCTCGGCATCGCCCCGCCGGCCCCGGCCGGCACCCCGCAGCAGGCGGTGGAGGCGATGGCCGGCGCCGTCCACGAGTCCTTCGTGAGCGGCATGTCGCTGGCCTTCGTGGTGGCCGCCGTGGTGGCCTTCGCCGCCGCCGTGCTCGGCCTGCTCACCCGCCGCGGCACCACCGACGCGGGCCCGGCCGTGCACATCTGACGGACCGCGCAACGCCACGGCCCCGGACTCCTCGGAGTCCGGGGCCGTCGTGCTGTCCCCGGCGGGCGTCGTGCCCGCCGGCGTCGGCGCCGGCGTCCTCGCGGGCTCCCGCGGACGCCGAAGGGCCGGACCCCCGACGGGAGTCCGGCCCTCGGTGCCTACGGGCGGATCAGGCCTCGCCGCCGGCGGCGCCCGGGTCGGCCGCGGCCACGTCCAGCAGCTGGTAGCGGTCGATCGCGTCCTTCAGCGCCGAGCGGTCGATCTTGCCCTGCTTGGCGAGCTCGGTGAGCACCGCCAGGACGACCGACTGCGCGTCGATGTGGAAGAAGCGACGGGCCGCGCCACGGGTGTCGGCGAAGCCGAAGCCGTCGGCACCCAGCGACTGGTACTGACCCGGCACCCAGCGGGCGATCTGGTCCGGAACGGCGCGCATCCAGTCGGACACCGCGACGACCGGGCCCTCGGAGCCCTGGAGCTTCTGGGTGACGTACGGCACGCGCTGCTGCTCCTCGGGGTGCAGCAGGTTGAACTCCTCGGCCTCCACCGCGTCGCGGCGCAGCTCGTTCCAGGAGGTCGCGGACCAGACGTCGGCCTTGACGTTCCACTCCTCGGCGAGGATGCGCTGGGCCTCCAGGGCCCACGGCACGGCCACGCCGGAGGCGAGGATCTGGGCCGGGACCTGGCCGGCGGTGCCCGGCGCGTACTTGTGCAGACCCTTGAGGATGCCCTCGACGTCCACGTTCTCGGGCTCGGCCGGCATCTTGATCGGCTCGTTGTAGACGGTGAGGTAGTAGAACACGTCCTCGCCGTGCGGGTGCTCGGCGCTGGAGCCGTACATCCGGCGCAGACCGTCCTGGACGATGTGCGCGATCTCGAAGCCGTACGCCGGGTCGTAGGCCACGACACCCGGGTTGGTCGAGGCCAGCAGGTGCGAGTGGCCGTCGGCGTGCTGCAGGCCCTCACCGGTCAGCGTGGTGCGGCCGGCGGTGGCGCCCAGCACGAAGCCGCGGGCCAGCTGGTCGGCCATCTGCCAGAACTGGTCGCCGGTGCGCTGGAACCCGAACATCGAGTAGAAGACGTACACCGGGATCAGCGGCTCGCCGTGGGTGGCGTAGGAGGAGCCGGCGGCGATCAGCGAGGCGGTGCAGCCGGCCTCGGAGATGCCGTCGTGCAGCATCTGGCCGGTCGGCGACTCCTTGTAGGCGAGCAGGAGGTCCCGGTCGACCGACTCGTAGGTCTGGCCCAGCGGGTTGTAGATCTTCGCCGACGGGAACAGCGAGTCCATGCCGAAGGTGCGGTACTCGTCCGGCGCGATCGGCACGAAGCGGTTGCCGATGCCCTTGTCCCGCATGAGGTCCTTGAGCAGCCGGACGAACGCCATGGTGGTGGCGATGGTCTGGTTGCCGGAACCCTTCTTGACCGCCTTGTACGCGTCGTCGCCGGGCAGCTCCAGCTTCCGCGGGCGGACCTTGCGGGTCGGCACGTAGCCGCCCAGCTCCTCCCGGCGGTCGTGCATGTACTGGATCTCCTCCGAGTCGCGGCCCGGGTGGTAGTACGGCGGGAGGCCGTCCTCGAGCTGCTTGTCGGTGATCGGCAGGTGCAGCCGGTCGCGGAAGCGCTTCAGGTCCTCGACCGTCAGCTTCTTCATCTGGTGGGTGGCGTTGCGGCCCTCGAAGTTGGGGCCCAGCGTCCAGCCCTTGACCGTCTGGGCGAGGATGACCGTCGGCTGGCCCTTGTGCTCGCGGGCCGCCTTGAACGCCGCGTAGATCTTCTTGTGGTCGTGGCCGCCGCGACCCAGGTGCTGGATCTGCTGGTCGGACATGTTCTCGACCATGGCGCGCAGGCGCAGGTCGCCGCCGAAGAAGTGCTCGCGGATGTACTCGCCGGACTCGGTGGCGTAGGTCTGGAACTGGCCGTCCACCGTGGTGTTCAGCTTGTTGACCAGGACGCCGTCGCGGTCCTGCGCGAGCAGCGGGTCCCAGCTGCGGTCCCAGATGAGCTTGATCACGTTCCAGCCGGCGCCCCGGAACTGGGACTCCAGCTCCTGGATGATCTTGCCGTTGCCGCGGACCGGGCCGTCCAGGCGCTGCAGGTTGCAGTTGACCACGAAGGTCAGGTTGTCCAGGCCCTCGCGGGCGGCCAGGGACAGCTGGCCGAGCGACTCGGGCTCGTCCATCTCGCCGTCGCCGAGGAAGGCGTAGACCTGCGAGTCGGAGGTGTCCTTGATGCCGCGGTGCTCCAGGTAGCGGTTCATCCGGGCCTGGTAGATCGCGCCGAGCGGGCCGAGGCCCATCGAGACGGTCGGGAACTCCCAGAAGTCCGGCATCAGCCGCGGGTGCGGGTAGCTGGAGAGGCCGTACGGGGCCTTCGACTTCTCTTGGCGGAACGCGTCGAGCTGCTGCTCGGTGAGTCGGTCCAGCAGGAAGGCGCGGGCGTAGATGCCGGGGGAGGCGTGGCCCTGGAAGAAGACCTGGTCGCCGGACTCGCCCTCGGCGTCCTTGCCGCGGAAGAAGTAGTTGAAGCCGACGTCGTAGAGAGACGCGGAGGAGGCGAAGGTGGCGATGTGCCCACCGACGCCGATGCCGGGACGCTGCGCCCGGGAGACCATGACGGCCGCGTTCCACCGGGTCGCGTTGAGGATCTTCCGCTCGATCTCCTCGTTGCCGGGGAAGAACGGTTCGTCCTTGGTCGCGATGGTGTTGACGTAGTCCGTGCTGCGCATCTCGGGCACCGCGACACGCTTCTCGCGGGCGCGCTCGATCAGCCGCAGCATCAGGTAACGGGCACGCTCACGCCCCCGCTCGTCGATGGCCGCATCGAGCGACTCCAGCCATTCCGCGGTCTCCTCGGGATCGAAGTCCGGGACCTGACTCGGAAGGCCGCCAATGATGATCGGGTTGCGATCGGATCCGGAAGCCACGCTGTTCCTTCACTGTCGGTCGAAACTGAGGTGTGTCGCGCCGCCTCCATCGTGCTACCGCGCTCGGAGATCCGTCATCTCTACCGATCGGTAACCGTTCCGCCTGGTGGACGGTCCGGTCTGGTGGCGTGCGGTGCGGGCGTCTTCGTCCGCTCCGCACACCCCCGGGTGTTACGAAAAGAGGTGGTCCGACCTGGTGTCCCGTCCGCCCGATGGCGGGCGGCCGGGGTGAGGGCCAACAGGAGACTCTACGCCCGCGCATGCGCGGACCCGAATGCCGTTCGCATCTCGGGCATGCGTACGGCCTGTGGGCCGGGACCACCCGAAGCATCCTTGTCCCACGCAGAGAAGGGCAAATCGGTGTGATTCCCGACACCTCGCGCGGCGTGTCCCGCTGCGACACGTCAACCTTTGGAGGGGATCGGGGGTCGGGTACTTGCGCGAACCGCCGCGCCCGTGTGGACTACGGCCACAGCCTCGGCATGGATGCCGAGCCGAATACTGGAGGTTATTCCCGTGAGCGCGACCGCGGACCCCGCGGACAAGTCCAACCCGGCGACCCGTCTCGGCTTCGAAGAGGGCCAGATCGTCCAGGAGCTGGGGTACGACGAAGACACTGACCAGGACCTCCGCGAGGGCATCGAGGAGATCATCGGGACGGATCTCGTCGACGAGGACTACGACGACGTCGCCGACGCCGTCCTGCTGTGGCACCGCGACGACGACGGGGACCTCACCGACGCCCTCGTCGACGCGCTGGAGTACCTCGCTGAGGGCGGCCTGATCTGGCTGATGACGCCCAAGACCGGGCGGGACGGCCACATCGAGGCCTCCGACATCAACGACGCGGCCAAGACCGCGGGCCTCTCCCAGACCAGCTCGATCAACATCGTCAAGGACTGGGCGGCCACCAGGCTCGCGACCAAGTCCACGGCGAAGGGCGCCAAGCGCTGAGCGGGCGCTGAAGCCCCGCGCCGGGCCCCGTCGGAGGAATCCCTCCGGCGGGGCCCGTCGCACGTCCGGCGCCCGTTCGCCGCACGTCCGGCGCCCGTCTGTCGCCCGCCCGTCGCACGTCCGCCGCCCGTCTGTCGCACGTCCGCCGTCGCGGCGGGGCGTTCGCGGACGGCGAACGCGGCGGGACCGTGACGGCCCTCCTCATCCGTTCGGCCGAACGGCCGTAAACGAATGCGAGGATGTGGCCTGCCGCGCCCGCCGCGCGGCGCGGTCGCGTCAGAAAGGTCCCGCCCATGGCCATCGAGGTCGGCACCCCGGCTCCGGACTTCGAGCTCAACAACCAGCACGGCGAGGCCGTCCGGCTCTCCGACTTCCGGGGCCGGAAGAACGTCGTCCTGGTCTTCTACCCGTTCGCCTTCACCGGCGTGTGCACCGGCGAGCTGGGCGCGATCCAGCGGGAGCTGGCGGGCCTGCAGAACGACACCGTGCAGGTGCTCGGCCTCTCCTGCGACTCGCAGTTCTCCCAGCGGGTCTTCGCCGACCGGGAGGGCCTGGAGTTCCCGCTGCTGGCCGACTTCTGGCCGCACGGCGAGGTCACCCGGGCCTACGGCGTCCTCGACGAGGAGCGGGGCTGCCCGCTGCGCGGCACCTTCGTGATCGACACCGCCGGCACGGTGCGCTGGAGCGTCGTCAACGGCCTCCCGGACGCCCGGGACGAGCAGGAGTACCTGAAGGTCCTCGCGGCGCTCTGAGGACCCCGCTCGGGCCCCCGGCCGCCCCCGGCCGCCCCCGGAGGGTGCCGGGGCGGCCTCCGGGCGCCCGCCGGCCGGGTGCCGTGGGGCCGTGTCCGGCCTGATCAGGGGTGCGGACGGGAACCCCGTACTACGCTCGGGCCGTTGGCGGGGTGGGATGCGGGAGCCGATGGGCCTCCCGCCGCCCCGGACCGCACCACCGGGGGCACCGCGGACGTGCCTCCCGATTCTTGGAGGACCAGTGGGAGTCAGCCTCAGCAAGGGCGGCAACGTCTCGCTCACCAAGGAGGCACCGGGCCTCACCGCCGTGCTCGTCGGCCTGGGCTGGGATGTCCGGACCACCACCGGCGCGGACTTCGACCTGGACGCCAGCGCCCTGCTGTGCAACGCCCAGGGCAAGGTCGCCTCGGACGGCAACTTCGTGTTCTTCAACAACCTGAAGAGCCCGGACGGCTCGGTCGAGCACACCGGCGACAACCTGACCGGTGAGGGCGAGGGCGACGACGAGGCGATCAAGGTCAACCTGGCCGGCGTGCCGATGGACGTCGAGAAGATCGTCTTCCCGGTGTCGATCTACGACGCCGAGACCCGCGGCCAGAACTTCGGCCAGGTCCGCAACGCGTTCATCCGCGTGGTGAACCAGGCCGACAACACGGAGCTGGCCCGCTACGACCTCTCCGAGGACGCCTCCACCGAGACCGCGATGGTCTTCGGCGAGCTCTACCGCAACGGCGCGGAGTGGAAGTTCCGCGCCATCGGCCAGGGCTACGCCTCCGGCCTGCGGGGCATCGCGCAGGACTTCGGCGTCAACGTCTGATCCGCCGCCGGCGCCCTGCGGCGCGGGCTGCGCGCCGTTCTCCCGGGGCGGCCCCGGACCTCCGCGGTCCGGGGCCGCCCCGGCTTCGTCCGACCCGGTGCCGAGGCGGTTCCCCGCGCTGCGAGGATGTGAGTTCAGGAAGTTCAGCCGACCGGAACCGGTCGGCCGGGGCCGCGGGGGATTACACCTGGATGGCGCCCCGGGAGAAGCAAGGGAGGAAGAACGTCATGGTGGTCACGCTCGCCAAGGGTGGCAACGTCTCGCTCACCAAGGCCGCGCCGAACCTGACGCAGGTCCAGATCGGCCTCGGCTGGTCCGCCCGCTCGACCACGGGCGCCCCGTTCGACCTCGACGCGAGCGCCCTGATCTGTGGTGGCGGCCGGGTGCTCGGTGACGAGTACTTCGTCTTCTACAACAACCTCAAGAGCCCCGAGGGCTCCGTGGAGCACCAGGGCGACAACCTCACCGGCGGCGACGAATCGGGTGACGACGAGGTGGTCCTGGTCAACCTGGACCTCGTCCCGGCGCAGGCCGACAAGGTGATCTTCGCGGTCTCGATCTACGAGGCCGAGGCGCGGCTCCAGAACTTCGGTCAGGTCCGCAACGCCTACATCCGGGTCGTCAACTCGGTCGACGGCCAGGAGATCGCCCGCTACGACCTGTCCGAGGACGCGTCCAGCGAGACTGCGATGATCTTCGGTGAGCTGTACCGCTACGCGGGCGAGTGGAAGTTCCGCGCAGTGGGCCAGGGGTACGCCTCCGGCCTGCGTGGCATCGCGCTCGACTTCGGCGTGAACGTACAGTAAGGGCGGAAATCGGACTTGTCGCACCCGACCCGATCATGAGAACAGAGGGCAGTGCGGGGGTGACCTGACCGGGCCGAGGCCCGGTCAGGACGTCTCGGGGACGAGGCCGCCCCCGGCACGGCCAGAACCCGAAAGGTAGCCAACTCCCGTGTTCCTCCGCACATTCGGCTGGTCGTTCGCGATCACCGCCATCGGCCTGATCGCGGCCGGACTGCTCTGGGGAGCCCAAGGCTTCGGCATCGTGCTGATCCTCTCCATCCTGGAGATCTCCCTGTCGTTCGACAACGCGGTGGTCAACGCCACGGTGTTGAAGCGGATGAACCCGTACTGGCAGAAGATCTTCCTGACCGTCGGTGTGCTCATCGCGGTCTTCGGCATGCGCCTGGTCTTCCCGCTGCTGGTCGTCGGCCTCACCGCGAAGCTCAGCCCCGCGACGGTCATCGACCTCGCTCTGCACTCCGACAAGACCTACGAGGGCCTCACCTACGCCCAGTACCTGGAGGCGGCCAACCCGGCCATCGCGGCCTTCGGCGGCGTCTTCCTGCTGATGATCTTCCTCGACTTCATCCTCGAGGAGAAGGAGCACAACTGGCTGGCCTGGATCGAGCGCCCGCTGGAGAAGGTCGGCAAGCTGGAGGCCTTCTCCACCGTCGTCGCCCTGGTCGCCCTGCTGCTCGCCTCCAACTTCTTCGCCGGGGAGCACGCGGAAACCGTTCTGCTCGCCGGTGTCCTCGGCCTGGTCACCTACCTCGCCGTCAACGGCCTCTCCTCGATCTTCGAGTCGGGGCTGGAGGCCGAGGAGGAGCGCGAGGAGGCGGCGGAGAAGGCCGGCAAGTCGATCGTCCAGGTCGGCGGCAAGGCCGCGTTCTTCCTCTTCCTCTACCTGGAGGTCCTGGACGCCTCGTTCTCCTTCGACGGCGTGGTCGGCGCGTTCGCCATCTCCAGCGACATCTTCCAGATCACCCTGGGCCTCGGCATCGGCGCGATGTACATCCGCTCGCTGACCGTCTTCCTGGTCCGCAAGGGCACCCTGGACGACTACGTCTACCTGGAGCACGGCGCGCACTACGCGATCGGCGCGCTGGCGGCGATCCTGCTGGTCGGGATCAAGTACCACATCCCGGAGATCGTCACCGGCCTGATCGGCGTCGCGTTCATCGGGCTGGCGCTCGGCTCGTCGATCCTGCGCAACCGGCGCGAGGGCGCGGACGAGGAGCCGGAGCTGGTCGGCAGCGGCAAGTAGTCCTGCCACAGCGCCACAGGGACAGCGGAACGGCCGCCTCCGGGAGATCCCGGGGGCGGCCGTTCCATGTGGTCCCTGGTGGTACCCGTGGGGTGCCGGGGTCAGCCGAGCTGCTGCTCGATCGCGCGCAGCTTGCGCTCCAGCGAGTCCAGCTTCGGCATCGACAGCGTGTCGTCGTCGGCCGTCAGGTCGATGCTCGAGCCGCTGCGGGACGACCCGGTGTCGGACGCGGAGGAGGACGACGAGAAGGACGAGGACGAGTAGGCGGAGGACGAGTACGAGGAGGACGAGGAGGACGCGTACGAGGAGGACGCGGACGCGGAGCCGACGGCGGCGCGGGGGCGGCGGCCGGCGTCCAGGGCGGCCGGCTCGAACGAGTCGGCGGACGGGCGCGAGGTCGGGGTGGTGGCGTCGGATCCCGCGGCTAGGGCAGGCTCCGTAGCGCTCGGGCCGTCTCCGGCAGCCGTGAGGGCGGGAACCTGGCGGCCGCCGCGGGTCCGGGCGAGCATGCCGCCCTGGCGGGAGATGGCCTTCAGCTCGGCCCGCTCGCGGCGGTCGGCCGTACGGGCGCGGGCCTTGGCGTCCAGCTTCGCCTGGCGCTCCTCGCGCACCTCCTCGACCGCCTCGTCCAGGCTGCGGACGTTCTCCAGCAGCATCAGCGACCAGGCCGCGTACGTCTCGCGCGGGGCGCGCAGCCAGCGGACGATGCGGATCTGCGGCAGCGGGCGCGGCACCAGGCCCTGCTCGCGCAGCGCGGCCTTGCGGGTCTGCTTCAGCGCCCGGTCGAAGAGGATCGCCGCCGAGATCGACATGCCGGAGAAGAACTGCGGGGCACCGTCGTGGGACACGCCGCGCGGGGCGTGCACCCAGTTGAACCAGGCCGAGGCGATCGCGAACACCCAGACCAGCAGGCGCGAGCCGAGCGCGGCGTCGCCGTGGCTGGCCTCGCGGACGGCGAGCACCGAGCAGAACATCGCGGCGCCGTCCAGCCCGAACGGGACGAGGTACTCCCAGCCGCCGGACAGGCCCAGGTTCTCCTTGCCGAAGCCGACCAGGCCGTGGAAGGAGAGGGCGGCCGCGACACCGGCGCAGCAGAACAGCAGCGTGTACGAGGAGATGCCGTAGATCATCTCCTTGCGCCGGCGGCGCTCCTCGCTGCGCTCCCAGGAGTCGCCGGACTCGTCCTTCTTCGAGCTCTTGAAACGCAGCGTCGCCATCAGGACGGCGACGAACAGCAGGGCTGCACCGCCGACGACGGTCCAGACCAGCTGTATGGAGGTCAGGTTCATTGCGGGTCGGGCCTCGGGTTTCCGCAGGGGACAGGATCACAGCGCGACACAGGCGGTCAGGACCCGCCGTGCGGGCACTGCCTGACGATTCGTTCGTCGCCGCACGGCATGTCCGCCGCACCCGCGCAGGGGCGGACGGGACACCTGTGCGGCTAGACGATATCGCGTCCGAAGGGGCGGCATGTTACGGGAGGGCGGCTTCCTCCGGCCAATCGACCCGCCGGTCGGAACCGATTTGGGTAGGGGAGGGGGCGGACGGGGTATCCGACGGCCGGGCCGATGCCCGATCATTGGTCGGCGGACCGTCAGAACGCCTGGCGGGAGCAGGGGGAGAGGACTGGATGGTCTCGATCTGGGAGTACCTGCGCGGAGACAAGAGCTACACCTTCGACAACCCCGGCGGTCAGCACAAGGTCATACTCACCAAGTCGGCCCCGCAGCACGCGATCACCGGGTCGGCCGCCACCACCGGCTACCTCTACGTCAACCTGCACTGGACGATGAGCGCCGGAGCCGGCCCCCGGCCGAGCGCCCGGGACTCCGTCAAGCGGTTCTTCAGCCCGCGCATCCTGCGGCCGCAGGAACCGGACTCGCCGCAGGGCACCGAGCCGACCAACGTCGACCTCGACCTCGCCTGCATGTACGAGCTCTCCGACGGGAGCACCGGAGTGGTGCAGCCGCTCGGCGGGCTCTTCGGCGACCTCCAGAACGCGCCGTACATCAAGCTCAGCGGCGACGACCAGTACGGGGCGCCGTCCGGCGAGACGATGTACGTCAACCTGGAGAAGAAGGACAAGTTCAAGCGGCTGCTGATCTTCGTCTACATCTACGACGGCACGCCGGCCTTCGAACAGGCGAACGCGGTGCTCACGATCGTGCCGCAGACCGGGCCGCGGATCGAGATCAAGCTGGAGGAACGGGCCCGGGCGGCGCGCTCCTGCGCGGTGGTGCTGGTCGAGAACGCGGGGGACAACCAGCTGACGGTGCGCCGCGAGGTGCGGTACGTCAACGGGTTCCAGGCGGACCTCGACCGGCTGTACGGCTTCGGGATGCAGTGGCAGCGCGGGTACAAGAGCGACTGACCGCGATCCGCGGGTCGGCGGCGGGAACGGGCCTGGGGCCGGGACCTGGACCTGGACCTGGACCGGGGCCGTCGGGTGCTCCCGGTCCCGCCGGGGGCGTCAGCGGGGCTGGAACTGCGGGCCCTGCGGGGGCAGCGCGAACTCCTCGCCGGTGGGCGCCGGGGGCTGGGCCGTCGGCGGCTGCGGCGGGACGGGCGGCTGCTGGCCGGTGCCGGGCTGCGGGTAGCCGTAGCCGGCGGGGCGCTGCTGCTGCGGCGGGACGGGCTGGTTCGGCTGGGGGTAGCCGTAGCCGCCCGGCTGCTGCCGGCCGTAGCCGGGCGCGGGCTGCTGCTGGGGGTAGCCGTACCCCGTGCCGGGCTGCTGGGGGTAGCCGTAGCCGGTCCCGGGCTGGTGGCCGGGGGGCGCGGTGGGCGGCGGGGGCATGGTCGGCGGGGCCGTGGGCGGCGGCGGGGTCACCGGTGCGGGCGAGGCGCTCGCGGCGGTGGCGGCCGGGGCCGGTGCGGTGGCCGGGCCGGCGGCCGGCGGCTGGGCCGGGGCCTGGGTGGGCGGCTGGGTGGGCGGCTGGGTGGGCGGCTGGGTGGGCGGCTGGGCCGGCGGGGACTGCGGGACGGCCGGGGCCAGGGTGAAGGTGCCCGGCTCGGGGGTGGTCGAGCGCGGGTCCGGCATCGCGGGGCCGCGCGGGTCGAGCGCGCCGGACGGGGTGGCGGTGGACACGGGCGCCTGGGCCGGCGCCGGGTCGGCCTCCGCCTCGTCGTCCACCATGATGCCGAAGTCGGTGGCGAGGCCGATCAGCCCGGAGGTGTAGCCCTGGCCGATCGCCCGGAACTTCCAGGTCCCGGACCGGCGGTACAGCTCGCCCGCGACCAGCGCGGTGACGTTCTCGGCGTCGTCGATATCGAACTGGGCGAGTGCGGGCGCGCCCTCGCCGGCCGTGGCGTCGAAGAGCAGCAGGCGAAGCCCCGGCACCGCGCGGAACGGTCCGCCCTCGGAGGAGCCGGCCAGCACCACGCGGTCCACCTCGGCGGGCAGCTTGCCCAGCTCGACCTCGACCGTGTCGATGATCTCGGCGCCGCCGGAGGTCTGCTGCTTGGGCAGGTGGCGGACCAGGCCGGAGGGGTGGCGGGGCTGGTTGTAGAAGACGAAGTCGGCGTCCGAGCGGACCTTGCCGGTGGCGCCGAGCAGCAGCGCGGACGCGTCCACGTCCGGCGCACCGGGCGTGGCGCTCCAGCGCAGCACGGCGCGGACCGCCGCCGCCGGCAGTGCGATGTTGGCGCCCTTGGCCATCACGTGCGTCATAGCCGACCATCCTGCCTGTTCGCCACCCCTTCGGACAACGTGACCGGACCGGTCCGTGCCGGTTCGGACTTTGCCAAGACTTGCGCTTTCCGAGGTTTGCCGCCGTCGTTTCCCGGGTTCGCCGGTGCCACGCCCGTGATCGTCCAAGTGGACCGGGATGTTCCGGGAGTTCAGTGCCGGGGAACCGGGACCGGCCGGATCCCGTCCGTACGATGGGCGGGCGAAAGGTCCCCGGGGGTTTCGGTGGAGGGGCGCCCGGCGGAGGCGCGCCCGGGAACCATGGCGCCCGGTCGGCCGGTTGACCAGGGTGTCGTCGGCAACGGGCCGCAGGCCCGTCCACATCCTGGAGGAGAGCACCTTGCGCCATTTCGGCCACCTCGCCGAGGACGTACGCGGCCGGCTCTTCCTGGAGCAGCCGCGCCCGTTCAGCGCGGACAGCGCGCCGACGGTGCTCGCCACCGCCCTCGGCGGCACCCTCTACAGCCCGGCCACCAGGCCCGCCCTGGCCGCCGACATCCGCAAACTCGCTGGTCGGGGCGTGGTGTCGATGGTGCTCTGCCTGGAGGACGCGATCGCCGACCACGAGGTGGACGCGGGCGAGCGGAACCTGGTCGAGCAGCTGAACGACCTGGTCAAGGATTTCACCTCCTGTGCACAGTCCCATCCCCTGCTCTTCATCAGGGTCCGTGCCGCCGCCCAGATCCTCGACCTGGCCGAGCGGCTCGGACCGGCCGTCGAACTGCTCAGCGGTTTCGTGCTGCCGAAGTTCACCCCCGCGAACGGCGGCGAATACCTGGCCGCGCTGGCCGCCGCCGAGGCCGCGACCGGGCGGCGGCTGTTCGCCATGCCCGTCCTGGAGTCGCCCGAACTCGCCCACCTGGAGACCAGGCGGGACCAGCTCTTCGGCCTCGCCGAACTGCTCGCCGGCCACCGCGAGCGGGTGCTCGCCGTCCGGCTCGGCGTCACCGACCTCTGCTCCGGGTACGGCCTGCGGCGCTCGCCCGACCTCACCGCGTACGACGTGGCGCTGGTCGCGGCGGTGATCGGGGACGTGGTCAACGTGCTCGGCCGGGCGGACGGCACCGGGTACACCGTCACCGGGCCCGTCTGGGAGTACTTCCCGGTACAGGAGCGGATGTTCAAGCCGCAGCTGCGCCGGACCCCGTTCGCCGGGGCGTCCGTCTCCGCCGCGGCCGGGGCGCCGACGGCGTCCGGGGAGGAGGTCCGCCGGCGGATCATCGAACACGACCTGGACGGGCTGATCCGGGAGGTCGAACTCGACCGGGCCAACGGCCTGCTCGGCAAGACCTGCATCCACCCCAGCCATGTGCCGGCCGTCCACGCCCTCTCCGTGGTCACGCACGAGGAGTACTGCGACGCCCGCGACATCCTCCGGCAGGAGCAGGACGGCGGCGGGGTACTGCGCTCGGCGTACACCAACAAGATGAACGAGGCCCGGCCGCACCGGGCCTGGGCGGAGCGGGTGCTGCTGCGGGCGGAGGTGTTCGGGGTGGCCCGGGAGGACGTGAGCTTCGCGGAACTGCTGTCGGCCTGCCTGTGCGGCTGACTGTTTCCGTGGCCGAGCCCGAGCCGTTCCCTCCGGTTCCCCCGGAGGTTCCCCCGACACGGATATGACGGAGCCGTGAGCGCGGACACGACCGGAGCGGCGACGTACCCGGCACCGAACGCACACCGAGCGCCGTACCGAAGCGCCTCCGCAGCAACGCACCTCCGCACCAACGCACCTCTGCAGCAACGCACCAACGCACCTCCGCACCAACGCACCATCGAAGGCAGGACCAGCAGTGACAGCAACACCGCAGACGTGGACCGGCCGTTGGGTCGCCGACCGGGCCGGGATCGCGCTGACCGGCTCCGACCGCCTCCCCGAACTCGTCGGCCTGGCGCTGCGCGCGGGGAACCCCAAGCGCGCCCACCTGCTGGTCTCCAACGTGCTCGGCAAGCACGTGCCGCAGCGGCCCTCGGTGGTCCACGGCACCGGGCTCGAACTCGGCCGCCGGGTCCGCGAACTGCTCGGCGCCGAGGCCACCGCGCGTGCCGTCGTGCTCGGTTACGCGGAGACGGCCACCGGCCTCGGCCACAGCGTCGCCGACGGCCTGGACGCCCCCTACCTCCACTCCACCCGCCGACCCGTGCCCGGCCTCGCCCCCGTCGGCGGCTTCGAGGAGGAGCACTCGCACGCCACCTCGCACCTGCTGCTCCCGGCCGACCCCGGACTCCTCGCCGGGGACGGACCGCTGGTGCTGGTGGACGACGAGTTCTCCACCGGCCGGACGGTGCTCAACACCATCCGCGACCTGCACGCCCGCCACCCGCGCAGCCACTACGTGGTGGTCGCCCTGGTGGACCTGCGCTCCGCCGCCGACCGCCGCCGGCTCGACGAGGCCGCCGCCGAACTCGGCGCCCGGCTGGACCTGGTGGCCACCGCGAGCGGGGCCGTCGAACTCCCCGAGGACGTCGTGGCGCGGGCCGAGCGGCTGATCGCCGAGGCGGCGCCGGGGAACGTGCCACCGCCGGCCCCCGCCGCGCCGCTGGCCCGGGTCGAGCTGGACTGGCCCGCCGGGCTCCCGGACGGCGGCCGGCACGGCTTCACCGCCCGCGACCGCGCCCGGCTGGACGCCGCGCTGCCCCGACTCGCCGGACAGCTCGCCGAGGCCCTGCCCGAAGGGGCGCGGCGGGTGCTGGTGCTCGGCTTCGAGGAGCTGATGTACGTGCCGCTGCGCCTGGCCGACGCCCTCGCCGAGCGGCTCGGCGGCGACCGCGTCCGGTTCTCCACCACCACCCGCTCGCCCGTCCTGGCGGTCGACGACCCCGGCTACGCCATCCGCACCCGGCTCGCCTTCCCCGCCCACGACGACCCGCGGGACGGCGGCTCGTCCGAGCGCTACGCGTACAACGTCGCCCCCGGCAGCGACCCGGCGCGGCGCTTCGACGCGGTGGTGCTGGTGGTCGACGACGTGGCCGACACCCCGGCGCTGCACGAGGGCGAGCGGGCGCTGCTGGGGCAGCTGCGGGGGGTGACCGACCGGGTGGTGCTCGCGGTGCTGCCCTCGCACCGGCCGGTGCCCGGGGCTGCTTCGTCGTCCGGGAGTGCTGCGCTGCTGCCCGGGGCTGCTTCGTCGTCCGCGGGTGCTGTGTTGCCCGGGACCGGTGCGCTGCCCGCGCCGCTGTACGGGCCGGCGTTCTCCTCGTACCCGGCCGAGGAGGTGGCCTGGCTGCTCAAGGACCTTTCCGGGGTCGTACTCGAAGCCCCCACCGAGGAGCGCGAGGAGGCCGTCCAGAACGGCGGCGCGCATTACGCCGAGTCGCTGCCGGTCGAGTACCAGCCCAGCCCCGAGTACCAGGAGCTGTTCCAGCAGGCACTGCGCGGCTCCGCCGGCCGGATCGCGCTCGCGGTCGGCACCGTCGCCGAGACGCTGCTGCGCGAGCGCGGCCCCGGCCTGGTGCTCGCCTCGCTGGCCCGCGCCGGCACACCCGTCGGCATCCTGATCCGCCGCTGGCTGGCCTTCGCGCACGGCCTGTCCGTCCCGCACTACGCGGTCTCGATCGTGCGCGGCCGCGGCATCGACCCGGTCGCGCTGCGGTACCTGGCGGCCCACCACCGCGCGCAGGACGTGGTGTTCGTGGACGGCTGGACCGGCAAGGGCGCGATCACCCGCGAACTGGCCGACGCGCTGGCCGGCACCGACTTCGACCCGGACCTCGCGGTGCTCGCCGACCCGGGCCGCTGCGTGCGGACGTACGGCACCCGGGACGACTTCCTGATCCCGTCCGCCTGCCTCAACTCCACCGTCTCCGGGCTGGTTTCGCGCACCGTGCTGCGGGCCGGGCTGATCGGACCGGACGACTTCCACGGCGCCAAGCACTACGCCGAACTGGCCGGGAGCGACGTCTCGGCGGCCTTCCTGGACGCGGTGGCCGCCCGCTTCGGCGAGGTCCGCGCCACGGCGGTCGAGGGCGCCGACCGGCTCGCCGACGACCCGCGGCGGACGCCCGACTGGGCCGGCTGGGCCGCGGTCGAGCGGATCAGCGCCGAGTACGGCATCGACAACGTCAACCTGGTCAAGCCCGGCGTCGGCGAGACGACCCGGGTGCTGCTGCGGCGCGTCCCCTGGCGGATCCTCGCCCGGCGCGGCGCCGGCGCGGACCTCGACCACGTCCGGCTGCTCGCCGCCCAGCGCGGGGTCGAGGTCGAGGAGGTGGACGGCCTGCCGTACACCTGCGTCGGACTGATCCACCCCCGCTACAGCCGCGGGGCGACCGGGGGCGACGGGCGCGCCGTGGCCGACGCGGGCGCCGTGGCCGACGGGCCGGCTGGGGCAGAAGGGCATGCCGTGATGGACGGGCCCGCTGGGGCTGAAGGGCGTGCCGTGGCTGACGGGCCCGCCGCGACTGTGACTACGGGGAGGGATTCCTGATGGATGTTCTGGTGGCCAGCGACCTCGACCGCACGCTGATCTACTCCGAACGGGCGATGGCCCTGGCCGAGCCCGACCGGCTCGCGCCGCGGCTGCTCTGCGTCGAGGTGTACCAGGGGCGGCCGCTGTCCTTCATGACCGAGCGGGCCGCCGGGCTGCTCGCCGAACTCGCGCGGCAGGTCTGCTTCGTCCCGGCCACCACCCGGACGCCGGAGCAGTACGGGCGGGTCAACCTGCCCGGCCCGACGCCGGACTGGGTCCCCGCGTACGCGATCTGCGCCAACGGCGGGCAGCTGCTGGTGGACGGCGTGCCGGACGGCGACTGGCGGGCCGAGATCACCGCGCGGATAGCGGCCGGCTCCGCCCCGCTGGAAGAGGTGACCCGGCGGCTCGCCCTGTGCGCCGACCCGGAGTGGACGCACAAGCGGCAGGTCGCCGACGGGCTGTTCGCCTACCTGGTCGTCGAACGCGCCGCGCTGCCGCAGGGCTGGATCGAGGAGCTGACCGGCTGGTGCGCCGAGCGCGGCTGGTCGGTCTCCCTACAGGGGCGCAAGGTGTACGCCGTGCCCGCGCCGCTCACCAAGAGCGCCGCGCTGGCCGAGGTCGTCCGGCGCACCGGCGCCGACACGGTGCTGGCGGCCGGGGACTCGCTGCTCGACGCGGACCTGCTGCTCGCGGCGGACGCGGGCTGGCGCCCGGGACACGGTGAACTCGCGGACAGCGGCTGGACGGCCCCCGGCGTCACCGCCCTGGCGGAGACGGGGGTGACGGCGGGGGAGGAGATCGTCCGGCGGTTCCTCGCGGGGGCGTCGGCCCTGCCGGTCGGGGTCTGACCGGGGCGGGCCCCGATCAGCCGCGGCAGCCGGTGATCAACCGCGGCAACCGCCGCTCAGCCGCGGCATCCGCTGATCAGCCGCAGCAACCGCCGCCGCAGCAACCGCCCCCGCCCCCGGCGGCGGGGGCCTGCTGGGCGGCGGCCGCGCCGCCCGTGACGGCGACGGTGGACAGCAGCTTCACGGTGTCGTCGTGGCCCTGCGGGCAGACGGCGGGGTCGTTGGCCTGGGCCATCGGGCGGCGGAGCTCGAAGGTGGCGCCGCAGGAGCGGCAGCGGAAGTCGTAGCGAGGCATACCGGCAGGGTACCCAGCGGCGGTGGCCGCCGGGTGCCGGTTCCGGCGTTACCGGGCCGCTCCCGGGGCTACTGCTGCTCCCGGAGCTACCAGGGTTCCCCTGACTCCCGGCACTCCGGCCTCACCGGTGACCGCCGAGGTCCCCCCTGATCAGCTCGATCACCCGCGCCGCCGTGTCCCGCACGGCCGCGAGCTCGGTCAGGAAGTGCCAGTAGTCGGGGTGCCGGCCGGCCGCCTCCAGCGTGGCCACCGCGCGGTCCAGCCGGGCCACCGCCTCGTCCAGCGGGGCGGCGTGCCGCGGGTCCGGCGCGCTGCGCCCGGCCATCGCCAGCCGCTGCGCGTCCCGGATCGCGAAGCGGGCGCGCTCGATCTCCCGGTTCGGGTCGTGCTGCACCTCGTTCAGCTGCCGCAGCCGGTCGTTCACCGCGGACACCGAGCCGTCGGCGGTCTCCAGCAGCGCGCGGACCGTCCCGATCGCGGCGGTGGCGTCCGCCCAGCGCTGCTCGTCCCGGGCCCGGGCGGCCTCGGCGAGCTTGCGTTCGGCGGCGCGCCCCGTCTCCGCGACCTGGTCCGGGACCCGCTGGAGGTCCTGCCAGCAGGCGGTGCTGAACCGGCGGCGCAGCTCGCTCAGGGCGGGCTCGACCGTCGCGGCCTTGGTCTCCAGTGCCTGGATGCGGGTCCGCAGGCTCGCCACCCGCCGGTCGATCTCCCGCGCCCGCTCCGGCAGCTGCCCGGCGTCGGCGGCGATCGCCTCGGCGCGGTGCTTCACGTCGTCCGCGCGCCGCAGGGTGTCCGCGACCCCGTGCCGGGCCGGGCCCTCGTTCAGTCGGCCCAGCTCGGGCGCCAGTTCGGCCAGCCGGGCCGCCAGGTCGTCCGCCCGCAGGCCGGCGCCACGCGCCTCGTCCAGCGCGGTGGTGGCCGCGAGCAGCGCGCGCTTGGCCTGCTCGACCGCCGGGGTGACCCGCATCAGCTGCTGCTCGGCGTGGTGGACGGTCGGCTGCAGGCGGCGCAGGAAGTCGTTCAGCTCCGCCCGGGCGGAGCCCAGCTGGCCCTTCACGTCCTCCAACTGGCGCTTGGCCTGCGCGGCCGTGCCCGCGTCCAGGGTCTCGCCGTCCAGGTTGTGGGCGTCGAGCGCGGCGAGGTAGTTCACGGTGACCTGGTCGACCCGGCCGGAGATCGCCGCCAGGTCGGCCAGCGCGCGCTGCGCCGTCTGGCCCTCCTCGGCCGCGCGGACCGTCTCCACCGCGAGCTGCACCTCGCGCTGGGTCTCCTCCAGCTCGTAGAACGCCTCCTGGGCCGCCGCCCGGGCCTCCCGGGCCTGGGCCCGTCCGCCCTCACCGCCGCCACGCCGGCCCCACCAGCCGCTGCTCCCGGCCGAGGCCAGCCCGACCGCCCCCAACGCACCCGCCAGCACCACCGGCAACACCAACGCGTCGGCCAGCGCACTCCCCGCCCGACGCCGCCCCCGCCCGCTCCCGCCGGCCACCGTCACTGCGCGCTCCCTGCTCCGACCCGCTGATCCGGCCCCCATTCTCCCCGATCCCCCCACCCACCCGGCACCCCCACCCACCCGGCACCCCCGCCCACCCGGCACCCCCACCCACCCCACCCACCTCACCGCCGCCCACCCGGCAGCCCCCTGCCCACCCGGCGTGCGGTCGGCGGCCCCTGGTCGTCGCGAACCCCGTCCGCCCATCCAGCGGCCCGCCCGCCGCCCCCTCCGCACCCGGCCGCCCGCCAGGCCACCCGCACCCCCTCACCGGCGCCCCGCCGGGCACCTGGCCCACAGCACCCCCCGGACCAGGTACCCTAGGCACTCGTCGTGTGCCCGCCGGGCCACGACAGGGGGCGCGTAGCTCAGTGGTAGAGCGCTGCTCTTACAAAGCAGATGTCGGCGGTTCGAAACCGTCCGCGCCCACCAGTACAGAGGCCCCCAGCCATTTCGGCTGGGGGCCTCTGGCATGCCCGGCCGACATCGATGTGCGTTTGCCGTCGTCGGACTCGGCTGGGTAGCGCGCCGATCGGCCTATCCAACGGCACTCCGCATGGTCCAAGGTGGGTGGACGATCTTCGGGTGAGCCATCCCGATCGTCGTTGAGGCAGGGCTGATCATGGGGGGCTTTCGAACGAGCATGGCACGGTTCAAGAAGCTGTCACCGCTGGACAAGGGCGCTCAGGCTGTGGTCTGGAAGGCGGAGGCCGTCGGCGGCAGTGAGGGCCTCGTTGCCCTGAAGTACTTGGTCTACGAGCCGGGTTCGACCCGCGAGGAGCGCGCGAAGCAGAAGAAACGTTTCCTGCGTGAAGTGGACAGTCAGAGCGGACTGAGCCACCCGGGAATCATGCCCGTGCTGGCCTCTGCGGCCAATGCGGCTCCGCCCTGGTACGCTATGCCGTTGGCCGACGGGACCTTGCAGAAGTGCCTGGAGGGTCCGCGGCAGCCCATGTCCTGGGTCGCGTCGGTGATGGACGAGGTGCTGGCCGCGGTTGAGTACGCGCACGAGAACGGCGTGGTTCACAGGGACCTGAAGCCCAACAACATTCTGTCACTCGACGGAAAATGGGTGGTGTCCGATTTCGGGTTTTGTCGCCGGATTGACTCGAAGAGTGCGGTCATCACCGAGAAGAACCATCTCGTCGGGTCATATGCTTACGCGGCGCTGGAGCAGTACGACGATGCGCATGAGGCAACGTTCGCTGCTGACATATTCTCCTTGACAAAGATCCTCATTCACCTCCTCGTCTGGAAGCTCCCCTATCCGTATGCGCGGATCGATGAGACCCCGGAGAATCTGCACGGATTCCTGAATCGGGGCCTTGCGGAGGACCCGAAGCACCGCCCGCAGACCGTGGCGGAGTTTCGATCCGGCCTGGCTGAACTGCTCACCAACTGACGAGGCAAGGAGAAGGCATGACCTCAATGTTCACGGAAGACCCGGTCTTCAAGACGAATCCCGAGACTGTCGGGTCGCTGATCCGCGCGATCCACGACGGAACGCTCGCGCTTCCCAATTTCCAGCGCAGCTTCGTCTGGGAGCCGAAGCGGACCGTCGAGCTCATCAAGTCCATCATCCTGCGCTACCCGGCCGGAACGCTGCTCACCTGGGAACAGAGTTCCTCCCACAGGTTCGACTCGAGGCCCTTCGAGGAAGCCCCGGAGAGCAGCGGAGTCGATCCACGCCGGCTCGTGCTCGATGGGCAGCAGCGGTTGACCTCGCTCTACCACGCGCTCTCCGGGAAGGGCGAGTACCAGTTCTTCATCAAGGTGTGGCCGTTCATCGACGAGAGTGACTACACCTTGCGGCCGCTCGAGGAAGTGGAACTCGAAACCGCTATCGTGGCGTACGACACCCGCGGCAGGTTGAGGTTCGACCCGCTGGACGAGGAATGGCAGCTGGCGAACGGGGCCTTTCCCCTCGCGAGTTTCCAGGAGCTCAGGAAGTCCTTCAGGGCCCTCTCCCGCGCCGTGGTTGAGGACGGGGAGCAGCGAGACCGCTTGGAAGATGCCCTGCATCAGCTACGCGAGGGATACCTGCAGCCCCTCGAGTCCTATTCATTTCCCGTTGTTGACCTCCCGGAGAGCACGTCCCTGCTCGCGGTCTGCAACATCTTCGAGACCCTCAACAAGACGGCGAAACCGCTCGGGGCGTTCGAACTCCTCACTGCCAAGTTCTATCCGTCGGGTGCTCGCTTGCGAGAGTGGTGGGAGCGCGGACAGGAGGACTACCCGATCCTGGTCGAATTCGACATCGATCCCTACAACCTCCTCCAATCGATCTCGCTGCGGGCCCGCGGGTCGGCTCAGCGTGCCGACATCCTCGGCAAGTTGACGTCCGACGAGCTGAAGCGGTTCTGGGACGATTCCGTCGCCGCAAGCGCTGAGGTGCTGGACATGCTCAAGCGCGAGTGCGGTGTGATATCGCTCCAGTGGTTGCCGTACGGGATGCTGCTCGTACCGATGGCGGCCATCTGGTCAGAGCTGCGTACCCTGAGCCCTCAGCAACAGGTTGAGGCGCGGGAGAGACTGCTCCAGTACTACTGGTGTTCTGTCTTCACGGAGAACTTCGACCAGGGCGCCAACAGTCAGGTCGGTGCGGACTACAAGCTGCTCAAGGGTTGGGTGGTCAACCCGGATGCCCAGGAGCCAGAGGCCGTGCAGGACTTCGGCCTCACCGACTCCGATCTTCTGAGTGCCCGGGCGAATCGAAAGGCGCTCTACCGTGGTGTGATGTCCCTCCTCATCCAGGCCGGGGCCAAGGACTTCCAGTCGGCCCAGGCAGTTTCCAAGCTCCCTCCCGCCGCGGTGAAGTTGGAAACCGTTCAGGCGTTCCCGAAGGTGTGGCTGCAACACAACTCCAGCGAGCTCAGTGCGGATCTCATCCTCAACAGGATCATGGTGGACGGCGAGACTCGCCGGTCCATCAAGAGCCGTCCGATCCACGAATTCGTGGAGACCCAGGACGCCGCCGCGCAGAGGAGACTCCTGGAGACGCTGGAATCGCATCTCGTGAACGTGGAGGAGGGGTACGGGTTCCGCAGCGCGGACTACGCGGACTTCCTGCAGGAGCGACTCACTCTCGTGCTGGAGGCGATCGAAGGAGTGACCGGACAGGCGGTCGTGATGGATTCGGACGTCGGCGAACCCTGAGGCCGAGGCACGGCCGTGCCAGCCGCGGCTGAAGCTGCGGCGTCCCGCCGGATGTGGGCGGTTCGCGAGGTGATCCTCGCGAACCGCCCCTTGTACCTGGCGAGGTTGGTCGGCCGTCCTCAGGAGGCCGAGTTCTTGAGCGCCTTGTTGTGGAGGTCCCGGGCCGTCTTCTTGAGCTCCCGGCGCAGCCTTTCCTGGTGCTGCCCGTAGGTCTTGAGCGCGTGGCAGTTGGGGCACAGTGCGATCATGTTCGACGGTACGTCCGGGCCGCCCTTGCTCAGGTCGTGGACGTGGTCGACCTGCAGGATCGGTTCGCCGGCCGTGGTGAGCTCCGTCGGGTGGCCGGCGCAGCGGGGATTCTCGCAGCGGCCGCCGCTGCGGCGTATCACCGCGTACCGGGCACTCGCGTTGCGCACGTGGCGATCGACCTTGGACGGGCGCTTGGCCCCTCTCCGCCGGGCGCTGTGGGACTCCGCGGCAGCGGTCAGGCGATGGTACGCCTCCGCAGCGCTCTCGTCGGTGCGCCGAGCATGTGGGTCGACGTCTCCTGGCCGGTACTCCGTCGTCTCGTCGTAGAGCTCCCCGGTGTCGTTGGCCAGCGCTTCCTCGACCTCGTGCGGCCACGTTGCGCGCAGGGGGGAGGGCACGGGCGCGAGGATCCAGACGAATTCGCGGCGCCATTCCTTGTCTGTTCCCTGTCCCCAGCGGAGTCGACGCTGGACGACCACGACCCAGGTCTCGAAGCTGAAGTCTCCTTCGACGGGCTTGTGCCAGTAGCGGAGCGGGCGCTGAGCGGTCTGGTGCTCCGCCAGGGCCTTGTTCCCGTCGACGAGTCGTTGATCGCCCTTCAGGCCGTCGCCGACGTAGGCGATCCAGTCGGAGTCGACGAGGCGGCCGTCGTCGTAGGGACCCTTGTCCTTGGAGAAGGTGCTGAGGATCCCGTCACCGAGGCTCCCGATGCCGGCCATCCGCTCCCCGCCGTAGGAGTGCCAGATGGCTTCGCGCTTCTCGAACTTCTCCCCGATGAGTGGCCGGAGGGAGTCCGCCCACCGGTTGGTGAGGAGTCCGTTCAGGCCGAGGTTTTCCAGGAATCCCTCCGGCAGCGGGTAGAAGTACCGCAGGATGAGCCCTGCTGCGGCTTCCGCAGCCACCTCGGGCTGGGCCAGGATCAGCTGATGGTCCGCCTCGGGGAGGCCCGCCTTGGGGTTGAGCCGGTCGAGCACGTCAAGGGTCGGGCGACGGGGCTTGGGCTGGCCGGCTGCCTCGTGAGGCTCGGCGTGAAGTCCGGTCGGTTCGATCTCCCACAGGTCATTGCCGACGAGTGCGGCGAACGGGACGTGGGCGGCCTGTGCGCCGTCCTGAACCTTGCCGTACTTCTCCAGGAGCGGGGCGAGCGCGGTGCGCGTCTCCCTCCACGGCTGCTCACGGGGGGCGCCGGCCAGTGCTTGACCGATGGCCCACAGGACCAGGAGCGGGCGGTGCGAAGCCGGCTCGTTCTTGCGCGTGGTCGGTCGGAGGCTCCCGACGCGCCGGAGGAAGGTCTTGGGCGGTTCGGACAGGGCGAAGCCTTCGCGCTCCAGCCAGTTCAGCGCCTGCGCCCGACCGCCACTGAACTGGCCCTGCTTGAGCGCCTCGCCGCAGTCGAAGAGGTGGGCCACTCCGGCGATGGCCTTGGAGTCGTAGTGGCGGCCCTCGTGGACAAGTAGATGAGGGGAAACGGCGCGGTACCCGTAGGTGGTGCGGAAGAGTTCCTCCCCGAGCCGGTCGTGTTCTGCGATCGCTTGCAGGATGCCTGAGCGCGTGATGCCACCGATCTCCATGAGGGAACGGTAGAGCACCCCGGTGACACCGCCCCGAATCGATCGGGTGCCCCCGCCCCTCGTTGACCCCGCCCGGGGAACCGCGGGTGGCGGGGGCGGGGGTGGCGGGCGAGGATCGGGGGGACCGGGCGGACCACTGAGAGTGGTGGGCGGATGGCTGAGCAGGTCGGGGAGTCGCGGGCGGAGCTGTCCTCGCGCCTGAACTGGCTGCGCGCGGCCGTGCTGGGGGCCAATGACGGCGTGGTGTCGACGGCCGGGATCGTGACCGGTGTGGCGGGTGCGGAAGGGTCCCGGACGGCGCTGCTCGCGGCCGGGGTGGCCGGGCTGCTGGCGGGGGCGATGTCGATGGCGGCCGGCGAGTACGTCTCGGTCAGTACCCAACGGGACACCGAGCGGGCCGCGTTGGCGCAAGAGCGGCGGGAGCTCGCGGAGGACCCGGAGGGGGAGCTGGACGAGCTGACCGACTACTACCGGGGCAGCGGGTTGGAGGACGACCTGGCCCGGGAGGTGGCGACGGCGCTGACCGAGCGGGACGCGCTGGCCGCTCACGCGCAGACCGAACTCGGCATCGACCCGGACGTGTTGACCAATCCCTGGGAGGCGGCCCTGGCGAGCGCGGCGGCGTTCACGCTGGGCGCGCTGGTGCCGCTGCTGGCGGTGCTGCTGCCGCCGGAGTCGTCGCGGCTGCTGGTGACGGTGGTGGCGGTGGTGGCCGCGCTGACCCTGTCGGGCTGGACGAGCGCCCGGCTGGGTGGGGCCGGACCGGGTCGGGCGATCATGCGCAACGTCGTGGGCGGGCTGCTGGCGATGGCGGTGACGTACAGCGGTGGTGTGCTGCTGGAGCAGGTCACCGGGTGAACGTGCACGTCAGGTCGTACGGCCGGCTCCACCCCCGGTCGTACGAGGCGTCGTACGAGCCGCCCTACGAGCCGCCGGTCGACCGGGCGGCGGCGAGGCGCTGGCGCTCCGCGTGACGGCCCCGCCGGCTCGACAGGCGAGGTGCTGCGGCCTGTGTTTGTGTGGCTGCAAACCGCTTGGGAGAGGTGAAACGCCGTGACCATGCCCCCGTTCGGATCGAACGACCCGTTCTCCGACCTGCTCAGCCGGTTCTTCGGGATGAGCCCGATGGCCTCCCCGCCCGCCGTGCAGCGCGTGCCGATCGGGCGGCTGCTCAGCGAGTCCTCGCAGGAGCTGCTCGCGATGGCCGCGCAGCGGGCGTCCGAGGACGGCTCCAGCGACCTCGACACCGCGCACCTGGCCTGGGCGGCCACCCGGGTGGAGCCCTCGCGCCGGATGCTGGAGCGCGCGGGCATCGACCCGGACCGGCTCTCCGGGGACCTGGAGCAGGCCCTGCCCGCGGGCGAACCCGACGCCGTGGACGGCCGGCCGGCGCTCACCCCCTCGGCCAAGCGCGCGCTGCTCGCCGCGCACGCCCACTCGCAGGCGGTGGGCGCTTCGTACATCGGTCCGGAGCACATCCTCGGCGCGCTGCTCGACCAGGAGCGCTCGGGTGCCGGCGTGGCGCTGCGCAACGCGGCGCCCTCGCAGGAGGCGCTGAAGTCGGTGCTGGAGGGGCGCGGCACCGGCGGCGAGCGCAGCAGCACGGGTGCCCGTCCGAGCGAGACGCCGACGCTGGACGAGTACGGGCGCGACCTCACCGAGGAGGCGCGGTCGGGCCGGTTGGACCCGGTGGTGGGGCGGGCCGAGGAGATCGAGCAGACCGTCGAGATCCTCTCCCGGCGGACCAAGAACAACCCGGTGCTGATCGGTGAGCCGGGCGTCGGCAAGACCGCGATCGTCGAGGGGCTGGCCCAGCGGATCGTCTCCGGGGACGTGCCGCAGAGCCTCAAGGACAAGCGGGTGGTCACCCTCGACCTGACCGCGCTGGTGGCCGGTTCCAAGTACCGGGGCGAGTTCGAGGAGCGGCTGAAGAACGTGATCGACGAGGTCACCGCGGCCGAGAAGAGCGTGATCCTGTTCCTGGACGAGCTGCACACCGTGGTCGGCGCGGGCGGTGGCGGCGAGGGCTCGATGGACGCCGGCAACATCCTCAAACCGGCGCTCGCGCGCGGCGAGTTGAGCGTGGTCGGCGCGACCACGCTGGACGAGTACCGCAAGCACGTGGAGAAGGACGCCGCGCTGGAGCGCCGCTTCCAGCCGGTACTGGTGCCCGAGCCGAGCGTCGACGAGACGATCGAGATCCTGGAGGGGCTGCGCGACGCGTACGAGGCGCACCACCAGGTGCGGTTCACCGACGAGGCGCTGGACGCGGCGGCGACGCTCTCCGACCGGTACGTCAGCGACCGCTTCCTGCCCGACAAGGCGATCGACCTGCTGGACCAGGCCGGCGCCCGGGTCAGGCTGCGCAGTCTGAGCGGGTCCACCGCGGCGACCGGGGTGCAGGACCGGATCACCAAGCTGAAGCGGGAGCTGGACGAGGCCGTCGCGGACGAGGAGTTCGTCCGGGCCGCCAACCTCAAGACCGAGCTGCGGCAGACCGAGGACGAGCTGGCGGCGATCGCCGAGTCCCGCGAGGAGGTCGTCGACGTGACGGCCGACGACATCGCGCAGGTGCTCTCCTCCCGGACCGGCATCCCGGTCGCGGAGCTGAACGCGACCGAGAGGGAGAGGCTGCTCAAGCTGGAGGAGCACCTGCACGAGAAGGTGATCGGCCAGGACGAGGCGGTCACCGCCGTCGCCCAGGCGGTGCGCCGCGGCCGGGCCGGGATGGGCGATCCGGACCGCCCGACCGGCTCCTTCCTGTTCCTCGGGCCGACCGGAGTCGGCAAGACCGAGCTGGCGAAGGCGCTGGCGGCGCTGCTGTTCGGGGACCCGGACCGGATGATCCGCTTCGACATGAGCGAGTTCCAGGAGAAGCACACCGTCTCCCGGCTGGTCGGCTCCCCGCCCGGCTACGTCGGTTACGAGGAGGCCGGGCAGCTGACCGAGGCGGTGCGCCGCAAGCCGTACAGCGTGCTGCTCTTCGACGAGGTGGAGAAGGCGCACCCGGACGTCTTCAACCTGCTGCTCCAGGTGCTGGACGACGGGCGGCTGACCGACTCCCAGGGGCGTACGGTCGACTTCCGCAACACCGTGGTGATCATGACCAGCAACATCGGCTCCCAGCGGATCCTCGACCACGCGGGAAACGTGGACGAGATCCGTGACGACCTGATGCGCGACCTGCGGCAGCAGTTCCGGCCGGAGTTCCTCAACCGGATCGACGAGGTGATCGTCTTCCACGCGCTCACCCGGAAGGACCTGCTCTCGGTGGTGGACCTGCTGCTGGAGCGCAGCCGGCGCCGGCTGCGGGCCCAGGACGTCGAGCTGGAGGTCACCGAGGCGGCCAAGGAGTACCTGGTCAACCGGGGCTACCAGCCGGAGTTCGGGGCCCGGCCGCTGCGCCGGACGATCCAGTCGGAGCTGGACAACCGGATCTCCAACCTGCTGTTGGACGGTTCGGTGCGGGAGGGGGACACGCTGATCGCGGACGTGAGCGACGGGGAACTGGTGGTCACGCTGGCGCGGCCGGCGGCGTCGGCGACCTTCGAGGGGGCGGAGGCGAAGGCCCGGGCCGAGGCGGCGGCGGGGGAGGGCTGACGGCGACCGGGGCCGGTGGGCTCGGGCCTGAGCCTGTTCGGGTGCGGGCCTGCTCGGGCTCGGCGCATACGGGTTCGGCGCATTCGCGTTCGGGCGTACTCCAGCGGGAGTACGCCCGAACGCCACTGGTGGAGGACGCGTGGGGACGGGGCTCGGGTCTAGCTTGTGGGCATGATGCCGCCCACGTCCCCGCCGACCGGGCCGCCCTCGGCGGAGCGGCCACCGGAGCAGCCGCCTGAGCAGCCGCCGGAGGAGCCGCCCGCGCCCTGGCGCCCGCCGTGGGTGCGCGCGGCCAAGGCGGGCTACCCGCTCGGGCTGGCGGCGGCGGTCGCGGTGCTCCAGGTGGTCGGTTCGACGGTCGCCGGGCACAACCAGCACGGACGGGCCCCGCTGGACGCCTTCGGCTACCTCCTGCTGCTGCTCGGACCGGCCCTGCTGGTGCTGCGCGACCGCCGGCCGGTCGCGGTGGTGGCCGGTACCTCGGTGGTCACCGCCGGGTACCTGGCCGCCGGTTACCCGTACGGGCCGGCCTTCGTGAGCTGGCTGATCGCCTGCTGCGTGGCGATCGGCTCCGGGCACCGCCGGGCGGCCTGGGCCGGTGTGGGGGGCGTCTACCTGGTGCACCTGCTCGGCACCTTCGTCCTGCCGGAGAGCTGGCAGCGGGTGGCACCTCCGTCCGGCAGCGTCTGGCTGCAGGAGCTCGGGCTGCTGGCCTGGCTGCTGCTGGTGATGGCGGGCGGCGAACTGGTCCGGTTCCGGCGCGAGCGGATCGCCGCCCACCGGGCCTACCGGCAGCAGCTGGAGGAGCGCCGGGCCAACGAGGAACGGCTCAGGATGGCCCGGGAGTTGCACGACATCCTGGCGCACAGCCTGTCGCTGATCAACATCCAGGCCGGGGTCGCGCTGGCGCTGCTCGACCGTCGGCCGGAGGAGGCCCGCAGCGCGCTGGTCACCATCAAGTCGACCAGCAAGGAGGCGCTCGGCGAGGTCCGCCAGGTGCTCGCGACGCTGCGCGGGCCCGGGGCGGCGCCGCGCGGGCCGGCCCCGGGGCTGGACCGGCTGGACGAACTCACCGAGCAGGCCGGGCGGGTGGGCCTGGAGGCGGAGGTGCAGGAGCGCGGCGAGCGGCGCGCGCTGTCCGCCGCCGTCGACCTCACCGCCTTCCGGATCGTCCAGGAGGCGCTCACCAACGTGGTCCGGCACTCGGCGGCCCGGCAGGCGGTCGTGGTGCTGGACTGGAGGGACCCGGCCGCGCTGGTGGTCCGGGTGGAGGACCCGGGGCCCGCGGTGCTGGGCGACGCGGGCGGGTCGGGCAGCGGGCTGGCCGGGATGCGGGAACGCGCGGCGGCGTTCGGTGGCACCATCGCCGCGGGGCCGCTGCCCGGCGGCGGCTTCCGGGTCCGGGCGGAGCTGCCGACACCGAAGGTGGAGAGCGATTGATTCGGGTACTGCTGGCGGATGACCAACTGCTGGTCAGGGCGGGCTTCCGGGCCCTGCTGGACCTCCAGGACGACCTCACGGTGGTCGGCGAGGCGGACGACGGCGAGGCCGCGCTGCGGCTCGCCCGCGAACTCGTGCCGGACGTCGTCCTGATGGACATCCGGATGCCGCGGATGGACGGGCTGGAGGCGACCAGGAGGATCGCCGGGGACCCTGCGCTGTCCTCCGTGCGGGTGGTCGTGCTGACCACCTTCGAGCTGGACGAGTACGTCTTCGAGGCACTGCGCTCGGGGGCCGCGGGCTTCCTGGTCAAGGACACCGAGCCGGCCGACCTGCTGCGGGCGATCCGGGTCGCGGTCGCGGGGGACGCGCTGCTCTCGCCGGGTGTCACCAGGCGGCTGATCAGCGAGTTCGCCGCCCGGTCGAAGGCGCCCGAGGCCGTGCCGGAGGGGCTCTCGGACATCTCGACGCTGACCGAGCGGGAGCGTGAGGTGTTGGCCCTGGTCGGGATGGGGCTGTCCAACGAGGAGATCGCCCGGCGGCTGGTGGTCAGCCCGCTGACGGCGAAGACGCACGTCAGCCGGGCGATGCTGAAGCTCGGCGCGCGGGACCGGGCGCAACTGGTGGTGCTGGCCTACGAGTCGGGGCTGGTGCGGCCGGGCTGGCTGGGCTGACCGGCTCCCGGCGGGTGCGACCGACGGGCGGGTGCGTCCCCTGAACGGCGCGGCTCCAGATCGGGTGCGGCCCCTGAACGGGCGCGCAGTCTGCGCGGTTGGGCCGTCGCCGGGCGGGCCTGCTCCCGGTCCGGCGTGTCGCGGACGGCCCGTACTCTCCCTGGAGTATCCCAACTGCCGCTGCTGGTAGGACGCGTGATGAGACCTCGCGGCGGGACGCTCTAGGCACCTCGGGAACCACCCGAGGTCCTGGAGGCCCACCACCGAGGAGTTGAACCACCATGTACACCCAGCTGGCCGACTGGCACGGCCCCGGCCCGTGGATCCTGCTGATCCCCCTGGTCTGGATCGCCGTGGTGGTCCTGGTGATCGCGGTGCTCCGCCGCACGGTCTGGCGGCGGCACGGCTGCGGGTTCGGGGCCGGGGCCGAGCATCCGCTGGCCGTCCTGGGCCGGCGCTACGCCGAGGGCGACATCGACGCCGAGGAGTACCGCGCCAAGCGGTCCGTGCTCAGCGAGCCGCCGCGGGACGACGCCCGGGGAGGTGGCGCCAGGTGACCACCCTGGACGTCGTACGGGGCTCCGCCGCCAGGGTCGCCGACGCCGTGAAGATCCACGGCGTCGGCGGCACCGAGGTCCGCGCGCTGGACCACGTGACGGTGGAGTTCCCGGCCGGGCGGTTCACCGCGATCATGGGCCCGTCCGGCTCGGGCAAGTCCACCCTGATGCACTGCGCGGCCGGGCTGGACAGGCTCACCGCCGGCAGCGCCTGGATCGGCGGCACCGAGCTCGGCCCGCTCGACGACCGGCGGCTCACCCTGCTGCGCCGGGAGCGGATCGGCTTCGTGTTCCAGGCCTTCAACCTGGTGCCCACGCTCACCGTCCTGGAGAACATCACCCTCCCGCTCGACCTGGCCGGAACCGCCCCCGACCAGGCCTGGCTGGAGACGCTGGTCGACGTGGTCGGTCTCGGCGACCGGCTGCGGCACCGGCCGAGCGAGCTCTCCGGCGGCCAGCAGCAGCGGGTCGCGGTGGCCCGGGCGCTGGCCGGCCGGCCCCGAGTGGTCTTCGCCGACGAGCCGACGGGCAACCTCGACTCCCGCAGCGGCGCCGACGTGCTCGGCCTGCTGCGCCGGGCGGTGGACGAGATGGGCCGGGCCGTGGTCATGGTCACCCACGACCCGACGGCCGCCGGCTGGGCCGACGAGGCGCTCTTCCTCGCCGACGGACGGCTGGTGGACCGGATGCGGCGGCCCACCTCCGCCCTGGTGCTGGACCGGATGAAGGCCTTCGAACGGGGGCGGTCGTGAACGCCGTTCCCCTTCGACTCAGCCTGCGCTCGCTGCGCGCCCACAAGCGGCGGCTGGCCGGCACCCTCCTGTCCGTCCTGCTCGGGGTGAGCTTCCTGACCGGCACGATGGTGCTCGGCGACACCCTGCGGGCCAACTTCGACACCCTCTTCGCCGACGCCAACGCCGGCACCGACGTCGTGGTCCGCAGTGCCGACGTGCTGGACTCGGCGGGCACGGTCGGCGGGGTGCGGGCGCCGGTGGCGGTGACGCTCGCCGACCGGCTGCGCGCCGTGCCGGGGGTGGCGGCCGCCGAGCCGTCCGTCCAGGGCGCGGGCCAGCTCATCGGGAACGACGGCAGACCGATCGGCGGTCAGGGCCCGCCCACCCTGGCGGGCAACTGGCTGACCGACGGTCGGCTCAATCCGTACCGGCTGGCCGAGGGCCGGGCGCCGGCCGCCCCGGGCGAGGTCGTGGTGAACCGGGGCGCGGCGAAGGCGGGCGGGCTGCACATCGGCTCGACCACCGTGCTGCGCACCCCCGATCCGGTGCCGGTCACCGTCGTCGGCATCGCCACCTTCGGGGCGGACGCGGACGGCATGGGCCCGAGCACCTTCACCGCGATGACCTTCGCGGACGCCGAGCGGTACCTCACGCCCAAGGGCGAGGGGCAGGCCGGCTCGATCCAGGTCCGCGGGGCGGGCGGGGTCTCCCAGCGGGAGCTGGTCGACCGGATCACCCCGCAGCTTCCGGCCGGTGTCCAGGCGATCACCGGCGCGGCGGCCACCCAGGAGTCCACCCAGCTGCTGTCCGGGCGGTTCCTGACCATGTTCACCACGCTGCTGCTGGTCTTCGCCGGGATCGCGCTGCTGGTGGCGACGTTCACCATCCACAACACCTTCGCCATCGTGGTGGCCCAGCGGACCAGGGAGAACGCGCTGCTGCGGGCGCTCGGCGCGGTGCGCGGCCAGGTGCTCGGGGCGACGCTGGCGGAGGCGCTGGCGGTCGGCCTGCTGGCCTCGCTGGGCGGGCTGCTGGGCGGGATCGGGGTGGCCGCCGGGCTCAAGGCGCTCTTCTCCGCACTCGGCTTCGCCCTGCCGACCGGCGGGATGGTGATCGGCACGGCCGCCGTCCTGCTGCCGCTGCTGACCGGCACGCTGGTCGCGGTGGGCTCAGCACTGCTGCCGGCCGTCCGGGCCGGGCGGACGGCCCCGCTCGCGGCCCTGCGGGAGGCCGCGGTCGACGGGGCGGCGCAGGGGCGCTCGGGCGCCGTCCGGGTGGCGCTCGGCAGTCTGCTGCTGGCCGGGGGAGTGCCGGTGGCCGTGCTCGGGGCGACGGACGGTCCGTCCGTGCTGCTGACGGCGCTCGGGGCCGTGGCGGTACTGGCCGGCACGGTGGTGCTCGGCCCGGTCGCCGCGGCCTTCGCGGTGCGGACGCTGGGCGCGCCACTGCCCAGGCTGCGCGGGGTCTCCGGGGTGCTCGCCCGGCGCAACGCGGCCCGCAACCCGCGCCGGACGGCGGCCACCGCGAGCGCCCTGATGATCGGGGTCGCGGTGGTCACGCTGTTCACCGTCTTCGGCGCCTCGATCAAGGCCACCCTGGACTCCACGGTGAGCAGGTCCTTCGCGGGCGATCTCGCCGTCACCACCGCCTCGTTCGGGGCCGGTGGCAGTGGGATCAGCCCCAAGGTGGCGGACGCCCTGGCCGGCCTGCCCGAGGTGCGGCAGACCGTCGGGCTCGGCCGGGGCGTGGCCCGGATCGACGGGCACGGCCGGACGCTGGACGTGACCGACCCGGCCCGGCTGTCCGGGATCGTCGACCTCGGCCGGGTCGACGGCTCGCTGGCCGCGCTCGGCACGGACGGGCTGGCGGTCTCCCGCAGTGAGGCGCGGCAGCACGGCTGGCGGCTCGGACAGTCCGTCACCGCGGGCTTCACCGACGGTGCGAGCGGCCCGTTCACCATCCGGGCCCTGTACGAGGGCGGCAGTCTGGCCGGCGACTACCTGATGACCCGGCAGGCCTGGGCCCCGCACCGGGGGCAGGACGCGGACACCATGGTCGCGGTCGGGCTGCGCGACGGCGTCCCGGCCGCCGCGGGCAAGGCGGCGGTGGAACGGGCGCTGGTCCCGTACGGCAGTCCGCAGGTGCAGGACCGCGCCGAGTACGCGAAGAGCGCGGCCTCCGGCGTCGACACGATGCTCTCGGTGGTCTACGCGCTGCTGGCGCTGGCCGTGCTGATCGCCCTGCTGGGCATCGCCAACACCCTGACGTTGGCGGTGCACGAGCGGACCAGGGAGCTGGGGCTGCTGCGGGCGGTCGGTCAAAGCCGTGCCCAGCTGCGCGGCATGGTGCGCTGGGAGTCGGTGCTGGTGGCGGCCTTCGGGACGGTCGGCGGGCTGGGGCTGGGAGCCTTCCTCGGCTGGGCCCTGGTGCGGGCCTCGGACAGCGCGGGGACGGGATCGTTCGCGATACCGCCCTTGCAGCTGGCCCTGGTTCTGACAGCCGGGCTGCTGGCGGGCGCGGTGGCCGGACTCCGCCCGGCGGGCCGGGCGGCGCGGCTGGACATCCTGCGGGCGATCGCGACGGAGTAGGAGGTGGTGGAAGGGGAGTCGACGGAACCGGAAGCCGGCCGAGCCGGGGCGGAGGAGAAGGAGGAGGCGGGCGCGGGTGAAGCGGAGACTCAGCCCGCCGTCTGCGGGAAGACCTCCCGCAGCAGCGGGTCCGGCAGTCCGCGCTTGCGCCACTCGCGCGGGTAGCCGAGCGAGACCTCCGTGAACGGGACGCCGTCGTAGGTGGTCCGGCGCGGGATGTGGAGGTGGCCGTAGATCATCGCCGCGGTGTTGAACCGGGTGTGCCAGTCGGCGGTCAGCTCGGTCCCGCACCACTGGGCGAACTCGGGGTACCAGAGGATCTCGGTGGGCTGGCGGACCAGCGGATAGTGGTTGACGAAGACGAGCGGGACGTCCGGGTCGCACTCCGCCAGCCGCTTCTCGGTCAGCCGGACGCGCTCGCGGCACCAGGAGTCGCGGTCCGGGAACGGGTCGGGGTAGAGCATCCGCTCGTCCGCGCAGACGACGCCGGTCTCGTAGGCGGCCGCCAGGGAGGCCTCCTTGGTGGTCGTGCCCGGCGCACGGAAGGTGTAGTCGTAGAGGAGGAAGAGCGGGACGATGCGGACCGGTCCACCGGCGCCCTCCCAGACCGGGTACGGGTCCTCGGGGGTCACCACGCCGAGCCGGCGGCAGCGTTCCACCAGGTGCTCGTAGCGGGCCACCCCGCGCAGCTGGACGGGATCCTCGGGGTGGGTCCACAGCTCGTGATTGCCGGGCACCCACACCACCCGGGCGAAGCGCTCGGCGAGCAGGCCGAGGGCCCACTCGATGCTGGTGGTGAGCTCGGCGACGTCACCGGCGACGAGCAGCCAGTCGTCGGGGTGGGAGGGCTGGAGCTTCTCCACCAGGTCGCGGTTCTCCTGGTAGGAGATGTGCAGATCGCTCACGGCGAGCAGCCGGCCACCCGTCGGGGTGGGTCGTTCCGGCTGTGTGTCGCTGCGGTTCTCCGTAGTCACTCCTGCCCCCTGAGGTCGCCCGGCCGATGGGGCCCACCCTACGTGGCGGGCCGGGGGAACGGGGCGGGTTGACGGGATCAGTCGTTCGAACAGTCGGTCCCGGAGTCGGGAACCGTCGGGCGAGTCGCCGGGGCGAATCGGCGCGAGTCAAGGGCGGAACAGCGGATCGGTGCCGGAGGGCGAGGGGGGAGCGAGAGCAGGATCCAGGTGTGGAAGGGGAGTTGGGGACGGTTCAGGAGCCGATGTCGATGAGCACCCCGTGGGAGGTGACGATGGTGACGGCGAGGATCACCAGCGAGGCGATGCCGAGGGTCAGGCCGAGGAGCGCGCGGCCGCGCCGGCTGGTACCGCGGACCAGGGCCAGGATGGCCAGGGTGATGGCGATCGGCCCGAGAACGATGTTGAACAGCAGCAGGCCGGGCAGGCCGAGGAGGAAGGAGGCGATTGCGAGGCCATCGGCCTCGGCGGCGGACTGACGGACAGTGCTCTGACGGCTCGTGCTCTGAGGGCTCGTGCCCTGGCCGGCGGTCTCCTCGTTCTGACCTTCCGGGCGGCTGGCGCTCCAGAGGCCGATGGCCGGACGGGAGGCGGCTTGGCGGGAGGTGGCCTGACGGGATGCGGCCGGGCGGTCGGTGACGGTGCTCATGGTGGTGCGGGTCCTCTCTGTGGAGTGGCCGCGGGTGCGGTCCGCGGAGCGGCCGGGTCAGCGGTGCCGGAGGCGGGCGATGCCCTCCCGGGCGCCGAAGGCGAGCAGCCAGGCGGTGATGCCGGCGGAGGCGGCGAGGAAGACCGGGAGCGAGGTGTGGGCGGCGGTGCCGATCAGGACGCCCATGGCGACCAGGGCGGAGAACAGGATCACGGCTGGCTCCTTCGGCTGCGGTTGGGGCTGCGCCGATTTCGGTTGACAAGTGTTCACTGACTTCGGCCTCACTGTACGCCCGACTGGCCAATCTCAGCAAACGATTGTTTACTGAATGGCGTGAGTCACACCGTTGGGGCCAGGCAGGCCCAGAAGCAGCAGAGTCGGCGGGCCTTGCTGGACGCCGGGCTGCACCTGTTGGCCGATCAGAACCTGGCGAGCCTGGGCGTCCGCGAGGTCACCCGCGAGGCGGGGCTCTCCCCGGCCGCCTTCTACCGGCACTTCCCGGACCTCGCGGCCCTCGGGGTGGCGCTGGTCGAGGAGTCGCTGGCCAGCCTGCACGTCATGATCCGCGCGGTGCTCGCCGAGGCCGGCGGCGCCGAGGAGTTGATCGACCGTGCGGTGGACGTGATCGAACGGCACGTCCGCGAGCACCGGGGGCACGTCCGCTTCCTGGCGCGCGAGCGGCACGGTGGGGTCCGGCAGGTGCGGGAGGCGATCGACGCCGAACTCGGCCGCTTCGCCGCCGAGGTGGGGGCCGCCCTGGCGCTGCAGCCGGAGTCGCGGGGGTGGAGCGAGCAGGACCTGCGGATGCTCGCCGAGCTGTACGTCGACCACATGGTCTCCACGGCCGCCGCCTTCCTGGAGGCGCTGGAGACGGACCCGGCGCGGGAGCCGCGGATCGCCGCCACCGCACGCCTCCAGCTGCGCCTGATCAGCCTCGGCCGGGAGCACTGGCAGGCGGGCTGACCGTGCCGACCCGGCAGTTGACCGGCCGGTGGGGGCGTGTGGCCGGGTCGCGGTGGGTCCGCGGTCCGGCCCGCGATCAGGCCCGTGATCCGGATCGCGCGCCGAGTGGCGGGCCGGGTGGCGGCGGTAACCGGCCATTGCCGCTTGGGCGGTTCTTGGTAGTGCTTTGACTCTTGACAGTGGGTCATGTCCGCGACAGCTTTGGTGAACCCCCACCCGTGGACCCCCCACATCGAGAGGTCTCTCATGAAGAAGCCGCTCATAGGCACGGTTGCCACGCTCCTGGTCGCCGGGGCCACCGCCCTGGTCGGAGCCATTCCCGCCCAGGCCGCAGCCCCTGCCACCAAGCCCGCCGCCAAGCCCGTCAGCGCCGTCAACTTCGCCGGGACGGTCGCGCTCAGCAACTGCTCCGGCTCGCTGGTGCGGATGCCCGGCTCGGCCGCGAGCGACCCGGCCCTCATACTCTCCAACGGTCACTGCCTGGAGACCGGCATGCCCGGCCCGGGCCAGGTGGTTCTCAATCAGTCCTCCAGCCGGAGCTTCACCCTGCTCAACGCGAGTGGCAGTGGCGTCGCCACGCTGCGCGCGACCAAGATCGTCTACGGCGCGATGACCGACACCGACGTGTCGATCTACCAGCTGAACACCACCTACGCGTCGATCCAGTCCCGGTACGGGATAGCCCCGTTGACCATCGCCGCCACCCACCCGGTCCAGGGCACCTCGATCCGGGTCGTCTCCGGCTACTGGAAGAAGATCTACTCCTGCTCGGTCGACGGCTTCGCCTACCGGCTGAAGGAAGCGGACTGGACCTTCAAGGACTCGCTCCGCTACACCTCCACCTGCAACGTGATCGGCGGCACCTCCGGCTCGCCGGTGGTCGACGCCTCGACCGGCCAGGTGGTCGCCGTCAACAACACGATCAACGAGAACGGCGAGACCTGCACCCTGGACAACCCCTGCGAGGTCGACCAGAACGGCGCGGTGACGGTCCGTCGGGGCATCGGCTACGCCCAGGAGACCTACGGGATCCCGGCCTGCTTCGCCGCCGGCAACCGCTTCGACCTCACCCTCCCCGGCTGCACCCTGCCCCGCCCGTAAGCAGCCAGGAAACCCGCGCTGACCAGCACGTTTCCCCCGATGGGCCACCCGCGAACGGCGGGTGGCCCATTCGGCCGTCCACCGGCCGTCCATCGGCCGGCCGACGCGCCACCCCGCACCACCCGTGCCGCCCCGACAGGCGACCCGGCCCCCGCACCACCCCGCACCACCCGTGCCGCCCCGCCGTACCTGCGGGCGGCAGTCATGTCAGTTGAACCGATGGAGAGTTGATGACCACCACCGTGAGAAGGCTGATGGTGTCGGCCCTGCTGATACCGATGCTCGCGTTCGGCGGCCTGGCGAGCCCGGCGTCCGCCGCCGACGGCCAGGGCGCTCAGGGGGCGCAGGGCACCCAAGGTGCCCAGGGCGACCAGGACGGCCAGGGCGGCGGGTCCCGCCACGGCCGGAGCCCCGCCGACGACCCGACCGCCGACATCAAGGACCGCCTGGCGGCGATCCCCGGGGTGACCATCACCGAGGAGAAGCCGACCACCACCGGTCACCGCTACTTCATCGCGACCTACACCCAGCCGATCGACCACAACCGCCCGTGGCTGGGCACCTTCCAGCAGCGCTTCAGCCTGCTGCACCGCGGCTACGACCGCCCGACCGTCTTCTACACCAACGGCTACACCCTGGGCACCAACCCGTCCCGCACCGAGCCGACCCGGCTGGTGGACGGCAATCAGGTGTCCATCGAGTACCGGTACTTCACCCCGTCCCGCCCGGAGCCGGCGGACTGGTCCAAGGCCGGCATCCGCCAGGGCGCCGCGGACTCGCACCGGCTGGTGACCGCGCTCAAGCGGATCTACCAGGAGGAGTGGCTGTCCACCGGCGCCAGCAAGGGCGGCATGTCCTCCACCTACTACCGCCGCTTCTACCCGGACGACGTGGCCGGCACGATCGCCTACGTCGCGCCGAACAACACGAACGTCAACGACTACGAGGCGTACAGCGAGTTCTTCCGCACCGTCGGCACCCCCGAGTGCCGGGACAGGCTGAACGCCGCCCAGCGTGAGCTGCTGGTGCGCCGCGACCGCCTGGAGGCCCGCTACGTCGCCGACAACCAGGCGGCCGGCTCGACCTTCAACACCCTCGGTACCCCGGACCGTGCCTACGAGGGCGGCGTGCTGGACGTGGTCTGGGCGTTCTGGCAGTACAGCCTGGAGTCCGACTGCGCCAAGGTCCCGGTGGCCGCCACCGCGACCGACGACGAGCTGTACGCCTGGTTCGACTCGCAGTCCGGCATCACCGGCAACAGCGACCAGTCGCTGGCGAAGTACACCGCGTACTACTACCAGGCCGCGACCGAGCTGGGTGCGCCGTTCTTCGACGTCTCGCACCTCAAGGGCGTGCTGCACTACGACTACAAGGAGCTCTACTCGGTCCGCACCTTCGTGCCGAAGGAGATCCCGACCGTCTTCAACCGCAACGCGATGCCCGACATCGACCGCTGGGTGAAGCGCGAGGGCGAGCGGATCATGTACGTCTACGGCGGCAACGACCCGTGGGGCGCCAAGCCGTTCCACCTCGGCCGGGGCAGCGAGGACAGCTACGTCTACACCGTGCCCGGCGGCAACCACGGTTCGAAGATCCAGCAGCTGCCCGCCGCGCAGTCGGCGGAGGCCACCGCCAAGGTGCTGGAGTGGGCCGGCCTGAGTGACCCGAACGCCGCCCGCTCGCTCGCCAAGGCGCCGCAGGCTGCCGCGGACTTCGGCCCGCTGGACGTCGAGGGCCAGCGGCTGGAGCAGGAGCGCCGCCCGCTGTAGTGCTCGCCCGCTGTAGTGCTCGCCCGTTCCGGCGTTCGCTCGCTGTAGTGCTCGCTCGCTCCGGCGTTCGCCCGCTGTAGTGCTCGCCCGCAGTAGTCGTGCTCGCGCCCGCGGCGGGTCGCGCGGCGAAGCACGAGTCGCGCGACGAAGCACGAGGAGGAGGCCGTCCCGATTTCCGGGGCGGCCTCCTCGCGTCGTTCCGGGAGGCCGGGACGGCAGGCCGTCGGACCCCTCCCCGAAGCAGTGAATCAGTGCTTCAATGCTTCCATGGCCTACCGACGCACGCCCGCCGTACAAGCCCGCCTGGACGCCCAGCGCGAAGCGGTGCTCCAGTCGGCGGTCGGGCTGCTCGCCGAGCGCGGCTACGGCGGCTGCACGATGGCCGCCGTGGCGGACCGCGCCGGGATCGCCACCGGCAGCCTCTACCAGCACTTCTCCGGCAAGGCCGACCTGTCGGTGCAGCTCTTCCGCCGGGTGGTCACGCACGAGATCGACGCGGTCAACGCCGCCGTCGCCCTCCGGGACACCCCGCGGCAGCGGATCGCGGCCGTGGTCGAGACCTTCGCCGCCCGCGCCCTGCGCGCGCCCAGGCTGGCGTACGCGCTGCTGGTCGAGCCGGCCGACGCGGTCGTGGACGAGGAGCGACTGGTGTTCCGGCGGGCGTTCCGGGACGTGATCGCCACCGAGATCGCCGCCGCCGTGGCGAGCGGCGAACTGCCCGAGCAGGACCCGGTGCTGACCGCCGCCGCCCTGGTCGGCGCGGTCGGCGAGGCCCTGGCCGGGCCGCTCGCGGCCGCACCGCTCGCAGCCGTACCGCTCGCGGCCGCGCGGGTCGCCTCCGGCCCCCCCGAGCCCAGCCACAGCACCACGAGCAACGACACCACGAGCGACAGCACCACGGTGGTCCCCGCCCTGGTCTCCTTCACCCTGCGTGCCCTGGGAGGACGCGATGACAGCGACGCATGAGGTCACCAACCAGGTGCCCCTGCCGTACGGCCACGACACCGCCGCCGACCCCACCCTGCTCGACGCCCTCCGGCGGGCCGACGCCGGCTGGGCGGAGCCCGAGCTGCGCGAGCTGGGCCGGCTGGCCGGCTCCGAGCAGGCCGCCGAGTGGGGCCGGCTGGCCAACGAGAACCCGCCGGTGCTGCGCACCCACGACCGCTTCGGCCACCGCATCGACGAGGTCGAGTTCCACCCGGCCTGGCACGAGCTGATGCGCACCGCCGTCTCGTACGGCCTGCACGCCGCGCCCTGGCGCGACGAGCGCCCCGGCGCCCACTCCGCCCGTGCCGCCGGGTTCTTCGTCTGGGGCCAGGTCGAGGCCGGTCACACCTGCCCGATCTCGATGACCTACGCCGCCGTCCCGGCGCTGCGCGCCAACCCCGCCCTCGCCGCCGAGCTGGAGCCGCTGCTGGCCGCGCGGGAGTACGACTACGGGCTGCGCGAGCCGCGTACGAAGCGCGGGCTGATCGCCGGCATGTCGATGACCGAGAAGCAGGGCGGCTCGGACGTCCGCACCAACACCACCACCGCGGTTCCGCAGCCGGACGGCACCTACCGGCTGACCGGCCACAAGTGGTTCACCTCGGCGCCGATGTCCGACCTCTTCCTGACCCTCGCCCAGGCCCCGGGCGGCCTCAGCTGCTTCGTGCTGCCGCGCGTCCTGCCGGACGGCAGCCGCAACCGCCTGCAGCTGATGCGGCTCAAGGACAAGCTCGGCAACAAGTCCAACGCCTCGGCGGAGCTGGAGTACGACGGCGCGGTCGGCCTGCTGGTCGGCGAGGAGGGCCGGGGCGTCCCGACCATCATCGAGATGGTCAACATGACCCGCCTGGACTGCACCATCGGCGCGGCCTCCGGCATGCGCTACGGCGCCACCCGGGCGGTCCACCACGCGCTGCACCGGCGGGCGTTCGGCAAGGCGCTGGTCGACCAGCCGCTGATGCGCAACGTGCTCGCCGACCTGGTGGTGGAGTCCGAGGCGGCCACGATCGTGGCCATGCGGCTCGCCCAGGCCACCGACCGGACCCTCGCCGGGGACGCGAACGAGGCGCTGGTCCGGCGGCTGGGCCTGGCGGTGGCCAAGTACTGGGTCTGCAAGCGCGGTCCGGCGCATTCCGCCGAGGCGCTGGAGTGCCTGGGCGGCAACGGCTACGTCGAGGAGTCCGGGATGCCCCGGCTCTACCGGGAGGCGCCGCTGGTGTCGATCTGGGAGGGCTCCGGCAACGTCGCCGCCCTGGACGCGCTGCGCGCCATGGCCAAGCGCCCGGAGAGCGTCGAGGCCTTCCTCGGTGAACTCGACGCCGCCGCCGGTGCGGACCGCCGGCTGGACGCGGCCGTCGCCGCGCTGCGCAAGGAGCTGACCGACCTGAGCGACCTGGAGTACCGCACCCGCCGGCTGGTCGAGTCGATGGCGCTGGCCTTCCAGGGCTCGCTGCTGGTCCGGTTCGGCAGCCCGGCGGTGGCCGACGCGTTCTGCGCGAGTCGGCTGGGCGGCGACCACGGCGCGGCCTTCGGCACCCTGCCGGCCGGGGTCGACACCGCGGCGATCATCGACCGCGCCCGCCCGGTGATCGTGTGACCGACCAGGATGCGACGCGTGCGGAAGACCGGGTGGTCGATCGGTACCGCGTGACCGACCAGGACCACGCGAGCGATCAAGAGGCGGAGGGCGTACGGCAGTTCTGGCAGGCCCTCGGTCTGCCCGGGCTGATCGACGTGCACACCCACTTCATGCCGAAGAACGTCCTCGACAAGGTGTGGGCGTACTTCGACGCGGCCGGCCCGCTGGTGAACCGGCCCTGGCCGATCACCTACCGCGAGGCCGAGGAGCAACGGGTGCGGCGGCTGCGGGACTTCGGCGTCCGGGCGTTCACGTCCATGCTCTACCCGCACAAGCCCGGCATGGCCGGCTGGCTGAACGCCTGGGCCGCCGACTTCGCCGCCCGCACCCCGGAGTGCCTGCACACCGCGACCTTCTTCCCCGAGCCCGAGGCACCCGGCTACGTGGCCGGGGCGATCGAGGACGGGGCCCGGGTGTTCAAGGCGCACCTCCAGGTCGGCGGCTACGACCCGACGGATCCGCTGCTGGACGAGGTCTGGGGGCTGCTCGCCGCGACCGGCACCCCGGTGGTCACCCACTGCGGGTCCGGGCCGGTGCCGGGCAGGTTCACCGGCCCCGGCCCGATCGGCGAAGTGCTGGACAGGCACCCGGGGTTGGTCCTGGTGGTCGCCCACCTCGGCATGTCCGAGTACCGCGACTTCCTCGACCTCGCCGAGCGCCACCCGTCCGTCCGGCTGGACACCACGATGGCGTTCACCGACTTCGCCGAGGCCGGGGACCCGTTCCCGCGCGAGGAGCTGCCGCGCCTGCGCGGGCTGGGGGAGCGCGTCCTGCTCGGCAGCGACTTCCCCAACATCCCCTACCGGTACGTGCACCAGCTGGAGGCTCTGGCCGGGTTGGGGCTGGGGGAGGAGTGGCTGCGGGCGGTCTGCCACGACAACGCGGCCGCCCTCTTCGACATCAAACCCGAAGGCTGACCACCCGCGAACTGCCGGTCACCCGCGAAGCCCGACCACCCGCGAACTGCCGGTCACCCGCGAAGCCCGACCACCCGCGGCGGTCGCTCACCGCACCGTCCGCAGTACCTCCAGCGCCCGGGCGTGCAGCCCGGGCGCGGCGGCGAGGAAGCCGTCGGAGCCGGCCGTCCAGGCCGACCCGGCGGCGTCCGTCACCGCCGCGCCCGCCTCGCGCGCGATCAGCGCGCCGGGCAGCAGGTTGCCCGCGTCGAGGCCGTACTCCCAGAACAGCGCCAGGTGCCCGGAGCTGACCTGGGCCACCTGGAGCGCCGTCGGACCGAGGTTGCGCACCGCCAGGACCGCGCCCGCCATCGCGGACAGCGACTCACCCGCCCGGCGCAGCGCCACCGGGTCGGCGGCCACCCGCGGGGGCTGGCTGGTGGCGGCGACGGTGACGGCCAACTCCCGCTCCAGGGGCGCGATCGGCCGCCCGTCCAGCTGGGCCCCGCCGCCGAGCACCGCCCGGAAGGTGCGGCCGTCCTGTTCCGGGGCGTGCACCACGGCCAGTACCGCCGTGCCGTCCCGCACCAGCGTGGCGGTCACCGCCCAGTGCGGCTGCCCGAGCAGGTACTGCACGGCGCCGTCGGTCGCGTCGCACAGCCACCACTCGCCCTCGGCGGGCACCGACCCGTCCAGCTCCTCGGGCACCCATCCGGCCTGCGGGCGCAGGGCGGTCAGCCGTTCCCGCAGCGCGGCGGCCGCCGGCCCGTCCAGCTCGGCGAAGCGGGCCGCCGCCTCCTCGGCGGTCCGCGCGGTGACCGGGTCGGCGGACCGGCGTGCGGCCAGCCCCGCACCGACCTCGCGCACCGCGGCCTCCACGCCCTCCGCCAGCGTCCACAGTTCGTTCGTCACGGTGATTCCCCCTCGACTCGGTTCCTCGCTCCGGGCCGGAACGCCGCGCACGCTCCGGCCGCCCGGGACAAGGAGTACCGTCAGCGCTGCCGAACAGGTCGCAGAAGCCGCCGAGAGTGACGGGAATCGGACACCATGGACCTCTCCACCGCCGATCCGGACAGTGTGCTGGACACCCTCGACCGCCGCCTGGTGTGCGCCCTCCAGGTGGACGGACGGGCCGAGCCTGGCCGGATCGCCGAGGTGCTGGGCGTCTCCGCGCGGACGGTCACCCGCCGGCTGGGCCGGATGCGGCAGGCCGGGGTGCTGCGGGTGGTCCGGCTGCCGGACGTCGAGGACGCCGCCGTGGGCGCCCTGCTGCTGCGCGTCCGGGTGCTGAGCGGCCGGGTGGACGCCATCGCGCAGGCCCTCGCCGACCGCGCCGACGTCCCGTTCGTCGACGTGATGCTCGGCGGCCACGAGGTCGGCGCCGTGGTGCTCACCGACGGCGGTTCCCGCGACCGGCTGCTGTACGGGCAGCTGCCCGCGACCGGCGCCGTCACCGAGACCACCACCCACGCCGTGCTGCACGCCTTCGCCGACGCCGGGCAGTGGCGGGCCGGGTACCTGACGGAGGAGGAGGCCGCCGCGCTCGCCCGGCCCGCCGTCCCGCGCCCCGCCGCACCCCCGCCGCTGGACGCCCTCGACCGCGCGCTGCTGGAACGGCTGGGCGAGGACGCGCGGCAGTCGCACGCCGTGCTGGCCGGGGCGGTCGGCACACCCGAGTCGACCGTGCGCCGCCGACTGCGCCGGCTGGACGAGGCCGGACTGCTGCGCACCCACGCCACCGTGGACCCGCGGCTGCTCGGCATGGCCGTGGACGCCAACCTCTGGCTGGACGTGCCGCCCGGCCGGATCGCCGAGGTCGGCACGGCGCTGGCCCGCCACCCGCAGGTGCACGGGGTGTTCGCCACCAGTGGCCCGGCCAACCTGCTGGCCACGGTGTTCTGTCCGGACCACGGCGAGCTGTACCGCTTCCTCACCGACACCCTCGGCCCGCTCGGCGCGGCCCGGGCCGAGACCACCATCACCGCCCGCGCGGTGAAGCGGGCGGGCGTGCTGCTCCGGCAACCGCCCCGGCGGCCGTAGGGATCCAGGGCCCCAAGGCCCCAAGGCTTCAGAGCCCCCGGACCCCAGAGCCCCCAGACCCCAACCCCCCGGACCTTACCCGCGGGGTAATCGACGCCCGCCGCCTGGCCGGGCAGGGTGGAGGCGTCCCGGCGAGGCCGCCACGGCCCCGGGCTCCCACCCCCTGACAGGAGGCGATCCGTCATGTCCGCATCCCACGCGAACACCCTCACCCCCGCCAGCCCGGGCTCCGCCTTCTCGCCCTGGACGGTGCGCGGTGCCCTCACCCTGGACGCCCTGGCCACCGGCGGCAACGGCCTGGCCTACCTGGCCTTCTCCGGCCCGCTCAGCGACCTGTTCGGTGTCGGTCGCGCCACCCTGCTCGACATCGGTGTCTTCCTCACCCTCTACGCCCTCGCGGTCGGTGTGCTGGCCGCCCGTCGGCAGCCGCCGCGGCTGGGCGTGCAGGCGGTGATCGACCTCAACCTCGTCTGGGTGGTGCTCAGCCTGGTCGCGATGGAGGTGTGGCTGGAGCCGACCACCGCGGGGCTCGTCTGGATTCCGATGCAGGCCGCGACGGTGGGCCTGTTCGCCGTCCTGCAGTTCACCGCCCTGCGCCGGAGCGGTCGCTCCGGCTGACTCCGAACGGAGCCGCCCCTGGATGAGGCGGATTCCGGACGAGTCCGCGGTGCGCGGTCGCTACGGCTGACGCTCCGGCCCCACCGCGGACTGGAGGAACCGCACCGTCTCCGCGTCGGCCGGGAGGAAGGCCTCCATGGCCAGCTCGGAGACGGTCACGTCCAGCGGCGTGTTGAAGGTCGCGATGGTGGAGAGGAAGGAGAGCACCCGCCCGTCGTGGCGGATCCGCATCGGCAGCGCGAAGGGGAAGCCGTCCTCGGCCGGGTCGTCCGCCGGGTCGCCGTCCGGCTCGGGGTAGTCGCGGACCTCCTCGTACAGCCGGCGCAGCGGCTCGGCGCGGACCAGCTCCAGCTGGCGTTCCATCCGCTCCAGCAGGTGCCGCCGCCACTGCCGCAGGTTGACGATGCGCGGCGCCAGCCCGTCCGGGTGGAGGGTGACCCGGATCGCGTTGAGCGGCGGCCGCAGCAGGTGCGGGGCGACCCCGTCGAGGAGCAGCCCGAGCGAGCGGTTGGCCGCCAGCACCCGGAAGGACCCGTCGACCACGACCGCCGGGTACGGGTCGTGGGCGGCCAGCAGCCGTTCCATGCCGCCGCGCAGCGCGTCCATCGAGGGGTCGTCCAGCGGCGTCTCGGGGTAGTGCGGGGCGTAGCCGGCCGCGAGCAGCAGGGTGTTGCGCTCGCGCACGGGGACGTCCAGCTGCTCGGCCAGCCGCAGCACCAGCTCCCGGCTCGGGCGGGAGCGGCTGTTCTCGACGAAGCTGAGGTGCCGGGCCGAGGAGTCAGCCCGCAGGGCCAGTTGCAGTTGGCTGAGCTGCCGTCGTTCCCGCCAGCCGCGCAGCAGCGGGCCGACACCGGTTCCCGTCGGGCTGCCCATGCCCGCCATGATCGTCATGGCCCAGGACGGTACTCGAACGAGCCCGGTCGGCGGGAGGGGGGCAGGGGGACCGAAGGGGATCCGGGCCGAGCGGATCCGGCGGGCCATCGGCGTACTGCCGGTGGGCTTCCGGCGGCTCCGGTGGGCCCTGGTGGGGTCCGGGGGATCAGACGCCGGTGCTGGAACCGGGCCGGATGACCATGAGCACCACGACCACGGCCCACAGCAGGTTGAACACTCCGGCGGTCATCGGCAGCATCTTCAGGCCGCTGACGGCCTTGGTGTGCTGCTCGTCCGACGGGTCGAGTTCGAGCGCGTCCACCGCGGCCTGCTGGCCGGGCAGCACGAAGAGCAGCAGGGCGAGCGCGGCGACCGCGGTCAGCACCATCGAGACGATCACCCAGGACTGCCCGAGCACGTCCATCACCTGGGCCAGGCCGATGCCCAGCACCGGCACCGCGACTCCGAGCAGCGCGTAGACCTGGGTGATCCGGTGCAGCACGCGCAGCACGCCGGCGTCGGAGGCCTGGTCCGGGCCTCCGGCCAGTGCGGCCTTCGCCCGGCGCGGGAACATGCTGACGGCCACCGCGACCGGGCCTATGAACAGGACCGACACGAGGACGTGCAGGCTCAGCAGGAACTTGGCCATGGCGGGGCACCCTTTTGAATCCGGTGGGCAGCTGGTCGGCGGGCACCCGCGTTCGGCGTGCCCACGACCAGGCACGCTAACACCGCTTATTCCCCGGCCCACCGCGCGGGTGGGCGCCGGGAGCCCGGCCCCGGCCCCCGGCTCCCGGCCGCCCCGCCCCGGTGCTCAGCCCGCCGCCGTGAGCTCCACGATCCGGGGCGGGACGGTGCTGACGGCCCCTACGGCGGCGGCGTGCTCCGGGTCGGTCCAGTCGAGCAGGTGCAGGTCCTCCCACCGGCTGCGCAGCGGCGCGCCCGGCGGGACGGACAGCGGCAGGGCGGAGAGGTCGACCCGGGCGAGGGTGTCCAGGGTGGCCCGCCCGATCTTGATCAGCGATTCCTTGCGCACCCAGAGCCTCAGGAACGCCTGCTCCGGCTCCGGGTCGGCCTCGACTTGGGCGAGCTCGGCCGGGGCCAGTACCCGGCGGGCGACCGGCCCCAGTGAGCCGCCCCGGGCGGACAGCTCGACGTCCACCCCGACCGGCTGGAACCCGGCGCCGGCGGCGACCACGCCCCGGGTGTGCGACAGGCTGACGTGCACCCCGGGGTGGTCCGGCAGGTAGGGCTTGCCATGGTCGGCGAGCCCGCAGTCCGGGCACTGCTGGGCGAGGACGAGGCCGGCCACCGGCACGTCGAGCAGCCGGGCGGCGCAGAGCCGGACCAGCAGGTGCCCGGCGGTGAAGTCGATCCGGCCGGACTCGTGCCGGAAGCGCGCGGCGCGCTCCCGCTCCATGGCGGTCAGCAGGTGCTCGCCCGCCTCGGGATGCCGCAGTACGGCGTCGGCGGACGCGACGGAGACGAGCGGCGCGCTCTGTTCCTGGGCCTCGGTGGTCATGCCCCCAACCTAGGCCCTCGCCGACCCGGGGTCCTCGCCTACCTGGGTTTTCGCCGGCCCGGGCCCTCGCCGGCCCGGGCCTTCGCCGTCGATCGGCGCCTGCCCAGGGGATCGCTGCTCCGTACGTATGAATTTCAGATCCGATCTGAGGATCTGTAGGGTTCGATAAGTCCGTTTTGAGGTTGGATATCCCGGATCTGCGGGATCGTCGCCAGATCGTATGGAACGTGGCGGGTCGTTCTGGCTCGCCCCTTTCTCGTGCACGGAGGAATTGTCGATGGGTCAGGCCACCGGTTCGCCGGATCACAGAACGACCGCCGTGAGAACTCCGGCCACGCGCAGGCGTCGGGCCGTCAGGATCGCGGTGGCGACCGCCGTCACCGCACTGCCGCTGGCCGCGGTGCTGACGGTCGGTTCGGCCGCTCCGCTCGCCCCGCCGCTGGGAGCCTGCACCGGGCCCGACTGCCCCAGCACCTGGCCGCCGCCCAACAACGGCGACTTCCCCGGCCGCGACGCCTCCATCAACGTCTTCACCGGTGGCGACTACACCGTGAACGGCCGGGCCGCGGAGGCCGAGGGCAAGATCGTCGCGCTGGGGAACCTGACCGTCGACAAGAACGGCGGCGGCATCTACAACATGGGCGTCGTCGGCGTCGGCTCGCGCGTGGTGCCGCCGAACGGCAGCGACTTCGTCACCACCGGCGGCAACGTCGACGTGGTGACCGGCAACGCGATCCTGATCGGCGGCAGCGACTCGCACGGCCCGGCCTTCGGCAACCTGCGCCACGCGGGCTCCGTCAGCGGCACCGTGAACATCGACCCCACCGGCCAGTCGATCCAGGACCCGAACGCCGCCGCGCCCTACCAGTCGGTGCTGGCCCAGATCGAGGAGGTCTCCGACTGCGTCGGCCGGGCCACCGCGACCGGCACCGTCAACGTCTCCTCCAGCGAGGCGACCTTCACCGGTGACGGGACCAGCGCGAAGCAGGTCTTCAACGTCACCCGGAACCTCGCCTCGCCGTCCGGCGGGCCGATCGGCCTGGTCTTCACCAACATCCCGGCCGGCGCCACCGTCGTGGTGAACATGCTCGGGGACAGCCCGATCATCAACACGTACACCGGGACCGGCCTGGCCGGCGACCAGACCACCGACATGCGTTCGAAGCTCATGTACAACTTCCCGACCGCGACCTCGGCGCAGCTCCTCGGCAGCGCCCAGTTCCAGGGCTCGGTCATGGCCGGCAACCCCGGCGGCACCACGACCATCGCCCAGCCGGGCATGAACGGCCGGGTGTACCTCGCCGGCAACCTGATCCACACCGGCACCGGCGGCTACGAGATCCACAGCTACCCGTTCGACGGCGACCTCCCGGACTGCGCCGTGACGCCCAGCCCGTCGCCGACCTCGTCGACGCCCTCGCCCTCGCCGACGTCCCCTTCGCCGACCTCGCCGTCCCCCACCTCCCCGTCGCCCACCTCGCCGTCGCCGACCTCGCCGTCGCCGACCTCTCCGTCGCCGACCTCTCCGTCGCCGACCTCGCCGAGCCCGACGTCCCCGTCCCCGACATCCCCGACGTCCCCGGCGCCGACCTCGCCCGCGCCCACCTCGCCGTCGGCCAGTGCGACGACGTCGAGTGCCGGGCCGGCCCCGACCAGCCACCACCCGACCGGGCAGCCGAGCAGCCACCACCCCGGTGGCGGCGGTGAGCTGCCCTCCACCGGCGCGGGCAACGCCACGGTGGTCTTCGGTGCGGCGGGCGTCGGCCTGCTCGGCCTCGGCGGTCTGGCCGTGCTCGCCGCCCGCCGTCGTGGCCGTCACGGCTGACGGTCCGTACGGCTGAGAGGCCGGACAGCCTGACGGCGGCGCGGGCCGCCCGAGTCGATCCGACCG
>NZ_JBHXLL010000001.1:184752-393465 GCF_042721415.1 Kitasatospora sp. NPDC058444
GCCGGGGTTGCGGGCGCTTCGGGTTGTGCGCCGGCCCGGCGGGGGGGGGGCGGGGGCCCCCCGCGCCTTCCCCCCGGGGGGCCCCGCGCCGTCTCGGCTTCGCGCCGGAGCCGTCTCCCGCCTCCCCGCTCCCGCCTCCCCGCTCCCGCCTCCCCGGCTCCCCGCTCCGGTCTCCGGTCTCCCGCCTTCCCGCCTTCGCCGAAGCGCCGGACCCCGTTTCCGGCCGCCTACCCTTCGGCCGGGTAGTGGGCGAGGCCCGAGGAGAGCAGGCCGAAGGCCCGGTCGACGGCCGCCTCGACCCGGGTCCGCACCGCTTCGGTCGGTTCCCCGGCCACCATGGCCCGCCGGATCTCGCCGAGTACGGCCCGGTGGGCCCCGGTGACGGCTCCGGCCACGATCCGGGGGAGCGGGTCCTCCGGTGCGGCTCCCGACTCCTCGGCCAGGACGGCCGCGAGCGCCGCCTCGGCCCGTTCGCCGAGCTCCAGCAGTCGGGCCCGCAGCGCGGCGCTGTCCTCGACGATCCGCCAGAACGCCGCCACTTCAGGGTTCAGCCCGACGGTCGGTTCCCCGTCGGCGAAGGCCGCCAGCAGGTCGGCCCGGACGGCGTCCACGGCCGAGCGGCCCGCGGGGCGGTGCCGGACCACCTCGGCCAGGTGGGCGACGACCTCCTCCTGCCGGTCGAAGAACAGGTCCTCCTTGGTGGGGAAGTAGTTGAAGACCGTGTTCGGCGAGACTCCGGCGGCCCGGGCCACCTCGACCACCGTGACCCGGTCGAAGCCGCGCTCGGCGAACAGGCCCATGGCGGTGTCGGAGAGCAGTTCCCGGGTCTGCTGCTTCTTGAGTTCGCGAAGTCCCATGGCCGGATTCTAGCCGGAGGGCATGGTGTCACTCCAAAATTGCAGTGACACCAAAAATATCGGCTACGGTGACGGCATGACCTTCACCTTCGGCATCTATCCCGGCGGGCTGGCCGGTGACGACACCGGCGTGATCACCCCCGCCCGCCCCGACGACCCGGCCCGCATGGCCGCCGCCCTGCGCGAACTCCAGGGCGGCGCCGGGGAGTTCCTGGTCCGTGCCTACCGCTCGTACCCGGGCGGCGAGCACACTCCCGAGCGGCCGGAGCGGTACGCCGTCGAGGGCCGCCGGCTCGACCTGGTGGTCCAGTACCGCGAGCGCGGCGGGGAGTTGGCGGGCTGGCTGGACTTCGTCCGGCGGACGGTCCGGACCGAGGGGCACCGCCTCGGGCTGCTCCAGATCTGCGAGGAGCCCAACCTGGACCTCCCGCCCGTGGACGGCGGCATCCCGAACGTCCGGCGGGCGCTGGTCGAGGGCGTGATCGCGGCCAAGGAGGAGGCGCTGGCCCACGGATTCGACCGGCTTGCGGTCGGCTTCAACGCGGTTCCCACCTTCGACCCCGCGGACACCTTCTGGCCCGAGCTCGGCCGGCTCGCCGACGAGCGCTTCCACCGCGCCCTGGACTACGTCGGCCTGGACTTCTTCCCGGACGTCTTCCGTCCCGTTCCGTCCGGGCAACTCGCCGACGCGGTACGGGCGGTGCTCGCCGGATTCCGTCGGGACGCGCTGCCCGCGGCCGGGATCGGGCCCGGCGTTCCGGTCCGGATCTGCGAGAACGGCTGGCCCACCGGCCCCGGGCGGAGCGAGGCGCGGCAGGCCGAGGTGGTGGCGGAGGTGGTCCGGACGGTCGTCGGGCTCGCCGCCGAACTCAACGTCACCGGTTACGCGTTCTTCGCCCTGCGCGACGCGGACAGCGCGGGCGCCGGGCTGTTCCCGCACTTCGGCCTGGTGCGCGACGACTACACGCCCAAGCCGGCCTTCGCGGTCTACCGCGACCTGGTCGCGGAGCTCACGAAGAGCTGACGAAGCGCTCACGCGGAGCTGATCAAGAGCTCACGCAGAGCTGACGAAGGCGGACTTGTGCCGGGCCTCGGCCGACTCCGGTCGGCAGCCCGCTGCGGTCCGCTAGTCCGCCTCGAAGAACCGCTCCACCGTGCGGCGCTGGGCGGCGACGGCGTGCACCGGCTCGCCGATCACCCGGCCGGCCAGGGTGACGGCCAGCTCGCCGACGTCCTGGCGCAGCAGACGGGCCGCCTCGGCGCGGTCGGCGGCGATCCGGGCGCGGCCGGTGGCGAGCAGCTCGTCCCGGACGCGGATGCCCTCCGCGCGGGCCGCGACCATCGCCGCCGCGCCGCGCTCGGCGTACTCCTCGCGGATCCGGGCCGCCTCGTGCCGGGCCTCGGCCAGTTCCCGCAGGCGGGCCTCCCGGGTGGCCTCGGCCTCGGCGAGCAGGGCCTCGGCGCGTTCGGCGCGGCCCTCGGTGGCCTCCCAGCGTTCGGACTGCACTCGTTCGATCCGGGGGATCAGGTGGCGCCCGAGCGCCCACAGCAGCAGGAAGAACAGCGCCAGGCCGAGGATCAGCGGGGCCGGTTCGGGCTTGAGCGGGCCGAGTTCGAGGTTCACGTGCTACCTCCCCCAGGGTATGACGTTCCGTCGGTCGGAAGCTTCCCCAAGGGCGACGGATGTCGAACTCGGCCCGGACATGAGCTGCGTCACGGCGGCCCGGCCCCGCCGGCCCGAGGGCCCGGCCCCGGCTCCCGAGTTACGTCACCTCGCCCCGGCGGGAGAAGCGCTCCGCCCGCCACTCGCCGCTCTCCAGCACCTCGGCCAGCTGCCGGGCCGCGTCCCAGACCTCGGTGTACGAGAGGTAGAGCGGCGTGAAGCCGAAGCGCATCAGGTCCGGTGCGCGGAAGTCGCCGATCACCCCGCGCTCGATCAGGGCCTGCACCACCGGGTAGCCGTCGGCGTGCCGCAGCGCGACCTGACTGCCCCGCCGGGCGTGTGCGCGCGGGGTCACCACTTCGACGCCGTCCAGTCCCTCGGTCAGCGAGATGAACAGGTCGGTCAGCGCCAGGCTCTTCGTCCGTACCAGCGCCGGGTCGACCCGCTCCCAGATGTCCAGCGAGGCGTCGAGGGCGGCCTGGCCGAGCAGTGAGGGTGAGCTGGTCAGGAAGCGGCCGATGCCCGGCTTCGGGTCGTACCCGGGCTCGAAGGCGAACGGCCGGGCGTGGCCGAACCAGCCGCTCAGCGGCTGGAGCGGGCCGGCCGCCAGGTGCCGCTCGGCGACGTACAGGAAGGCCGGCGAGCCGGGGCCGCCGTTCAGGTACTTGTAGGTGCAGCCGATCGCGAAGTCCGCGCCGGCGGCGCCGAGTTCGACCGGCAGCGCGCCCACCGAGTGGCACACGTCCCAGATCATCAGGGCGCCCGCGGCCTGCACCCGGGCGGTGATGCCGGGCATGTCCAGCAGTTCGCCGGTGCGGTAGTCCACGTGCGAGAGGACGACTGCGGCGACGTCCCCGTCCAGGTGCCGGTCCAGCTCCTCGGGGCGGATCAGCGCGCTGCGCGCGCCCTCGACCAGGCCGGTCACGCCCTCGGCGATGTACAGGTCGGTCGGGAAGGCCTCGGCGTCGCCGAGCACGGTGTGCCGGCCCGGACGCAGCCGCAGCGCGGCCGACAGCACCTTGAACAGGTTGACCGAGGTGGTGTCGCAGACGACCACTTCCGCCGGGCCGGCGCCGATCAGCGGCGCGATCCGCCGCCCCAGCCGGTACGGCTGCTCGAACCAGCCGGCGTCGTTCCAGCTGCGGATCAGCTCCCGGCCCCACTCCTCCTCGACCACCCGGCGCACCCGCTCGGGCGTGCGCACCGGCAGCGCGCCGAGCGAGTTGCCGTCCAGGTAGATCACCCCGTCCGGCAGGGCGAACTCCTTGCGGAACGCCGCCAGCGGGTCGACGGCGTCCAGCGCCGCGCAGTCCTCGCGCGTGGTCATGCCCATCCCCTCGGTCCCCTTGCTCACGGCTCGCTCCGTCCCTGCCCGCTCTGCCGAAGTCCGCACTGCCGAAGTCCGCTCTGTCACAGCCCGCTCCGTCACAGCCCGTCCCGGATGGTCCACAGCTCCGGGAACACGTCCTGCTCGGCCGACTTGCGCAGCCAGGTCAGTCCGCTGGAGCCGCCCGATCCGGGCTTGCCGCCCATGGTCCGCTTGACCGTCGAGAGGTGGCGCTGACGCCAGCGGGTGACCCGCTCGGCCACGTCCAGCAGGGCCTCGCCGAGCGGCTGGAGCTCGGCGAGCTCCGGCTCGGTGTACACCCGCCGCCAGGCCGCCTCGACCTCCGCGGACGGCTGGTAGCGCTGCTCGGAGGGCTCCCGGTGCGGGGCCAGGCCGCGGCGCGCCAGCAGCTCCAGCGCCTCGTCGTACAGGCCGGGGGAGCGCAGCGCCTCGGTCAGCTCGGCCTGGGTGCCGGGCATCCCGTCGTACATCGTCAGCAGCGCGGCGTTCTTGTTGCCGAGCAGGAACTCCAGCCGCAGGAAGGCGGAGGACTGGAAGCCGGAGGCCTCGCCGAACAGCGAGCGGAAGGAGTTGAACTCGTGCGGGGTCATGGTGGCCAGCAGGTCCCAGGACTCCACCAGCACGTCCTGCACGTGGGTGCCCCGGCGCAGCGCGGCCAGCGCGGCGGTCAGGTCGTCCTCGCGCAGCGCCTGCCGGGCGATCGTCCACTCGTGCCGCAGCAGGTCGAACAGCAGCTCCATCACCTGGGTGGTGACGATGAACGACAGCTCGGCCGGCTCCTTGCTGCGCGGGTGCTGCAGGCCGTGCAGCTCCTCCAGGCGTACGTACTCGGAGTACGGGGTGCCCCGACCCGGCGCTCCGCCCCGACCGAACGACAGGTTGGGCTTCTCCACCGTGTCGTGCCCCATCCCGATCCCTCCTGATCCTCCGGGCCCCGTCGCCCGGTCGGGTGAACCGGCCGGACTGCCGGGTTCCACCCGGTGCCCATTGTGCGGCGGCGGTGCCCCCCGCTTGAATGGTCGACGGGTATCGCAACCGCCTTCGCGGCTGTCGTTCGCGAGGCGTTCCGCCGATTCGCTTTACGAACGGAAATCCCTTGATCCCGACCACCGGGGAGGCCGCCTTGGACGCCGTCGACCGCCGTCTGCTCGCCGAGCTCCAGTCCGACGCCCGGCTCTCGTACAACGAACTCTCCCGCCGGGTGAGCCTGTCCGCACCCGCGGTGGCCGAACGCGTCCGCCGCCTGGAGTCCGAGGGGGTGATCAGCGGCTACCACGCCCACGTGGACCTCACCCGGGCCGGGCTGCCGATCACCGCGCTGGTCCAGATCCAGTGCTACGGCCCCCGCTGCGTGCTGCGCGACCCGGAGGTGCCGACCTGGCCGGAGGTGATCCAGCTGCACCGGGTCACCGGCGGGGCGTGCTGCGTGCTGCTGGTCGCGGTGTCGACGATGGCCGAGTTCGAGGCGGTGTGCGACCGGCTCGGGAGCTACGGGCAGCCGTCCAGCTCGATGATCCTCTCCAGCCCGGTGCCCTGGCGGTCGGTGGTGCCGCGCTGACGGGGCCTGAACCGGCGGCTGGCCTTGACGCGGGCGTCAGGGAGTAGGTTGCCCGGCATGCCGAACGAGCGTCACATCCTGCTGCTGCCCGGGAGCCTGCGAGCCGGTTCCACCAACGAGACCGTGCTGCGCACCGCGGCCGCCGTGGCGGCGGCCGCCCCGGGCCTGCGGGCCACGTACTACGCCGGGCTGGCCGGGCTGCCGCACTTCAACCCGGACCACGACACCGACCCGCTGCCGGAGCCGGTGGCCGGGCTGAGGGCCGCGATCGAGGCGGCCGACGCGCTGCTGGTCTGCACCCCCGAGTACGCCGGGACGCTGCCGGGCGCGTTCAAGAACCTGCTGGACTGGACGGTCGGCGGCATCGAGATCTCGGACAAGCCCACCGGCTGGATCAACGCCGCCGGCCCGGGCCGCGGCCTGGGCGCCGAGGCCACCCTGCGCACCGTCCTCGGCTACACCGGCGCGGCCGTGCTGGACGAGGCCTGCGTCCGGCTCCCGCTGGAGCGCGGTGCGGTCGGCCCGGACGGGCTGGTCGCCGATCCGCTGGTGCGCGAGCGGATCGGCGAGGTGCTGGCCCGCCTCGTGGCGGGCTGACGGGCGGGCTGACGGGCGGGCTGAGCGGGCGGACGGGCTGACGGGCCGGCTGTCCGCCCGCTCAGTGCCCCGCCGGCAGGTGCACCCCCAGCCCGGCCAGGCCCTCCAGGAACAGCTCGACGCCGACCGCCGCCAGCAGCAGCCCGAGCAGCCGGGACAGCACCTCCAGCGAGGTGCGGTGGGTGCGTCGCATCAGCGGCGCGAGCACCGCCACACAGAGGTAGTTGATCACCGCGACGGCGACGTACGCCCCGGAGACGGCGGCCTTCCAGCTCCAGTCGTCCTGGTTGAGCGAGGCGACCATGACGGCCGTGACGGCGAGCGGGCTGGCGATGTACGGCAGCAGCAGTTCGCGGATGCCGTCCACCAGCGGGTTCGCCAGGTGCTCGTCCTCGTCGGCGTCCGAGCCGAGGTGGACGCCGAAGACCAGGGCGACGGCGTAGACGAAGAAGATCGCCCCGCCGGCGAGCTGGAGCGACTGGTCGCTGATGTGGAACAGCGTGGTCAGCTCGTCGGCCCCGAAGCCGAGCACCAGACCGATCACCGCCGCGATGGCCGTGCTCAGCGCGGCCAGCCGGCGCAGCTCCTGGTTGCTGCGGGTCCCGGCCAGCCGGGCGAAGGCCAGCAGGGTCTTCGGCGGGCCGACCACGGCGAAGAAGGTGATGAAGGCGCTGCTCAGGTTGAAGACGAACATGGGCCAAGCATGACCGCGGGGCCCCGGGTGGCCGGTCCGCCACGCCCCGCCCCGCGGCCGGGCGTGGCGTGGATCTCCCCACCGGCGGTTCATTCCCGGTCGCGGCCGAATTCGCCCGGATGGCGGCCCCGGCTCGAAGGGGCGGGCGCCCTCGGTTGCTATGGAGTCAGGACGGCCGGCGGGCGGGGCCACTCCGCCGCGGAAGCGAGGATGCGACATGTGCCTGAACCGTAAGGACCTGGGCCTGCTGGCCCTGCGCAGCGCAGTCGGCGGCGTGCTGATCGCGCACGGCACCCAGAAGCTGTTCGGCTGGTTCGGGGGCAGCGGCCTGGACGGCGCCACCCAGGCCATGGAGCAGATGGGCTTCCACCCGGCCCGGGAGAGCGCGCTGGCGGCCGGTCTCGGCGAGGCGGGCGGCGGCGCGCTGCTGGTGGTCGGGCTGGCCACCCCGGCGGCCGGCGCGGTGGTGGCCGGGACGATGGCGGGCGCGGTGTCGGTGCACGCCCCGGCCGGTTTCTTCGCGATGTCCGGCGGCTACGAGTACCCGGCCTTCCTCGGCGCGACCGGGCTGGCGCTCGGCCTGGCCGGCGCCGGCCGGTACTCGCTGGACCACCTGACCGGCCACGTCTTCGACCGGCCGTGGGTCGGCCTGGTGTCCTTCGTGGCGAGCGCCGCCGGGGCGTACGGGGTCGTCGCGCGGCGCCGGCACCAGGTGCGGCTGCGCGAGGAGCGGGCCGCGGTGGAGTCGGACTCGCAGGAGGGCTCGGGGCTGTCCTGAGGCCCTCCCGGAGTCCGGCTCACCAAGCCCTCCCGGGCTTCCGTCCGGCTCACCAAGCCCTCCCGGGCTTCCGTCCGGCTCACCGAGCCCTCCGGGGCTGCCTGCCCGGCACACCGATCCCTCCCGGGCTGCCTGCCCGGCTCACCCGGAGGCAGCAGCCCTGCTGGCGGCGGCCCCTCGGCCCTCGGAGGGTGGGCCTGGAGGTGTGCCGGGCAGCCCGGCGCCGACCGGAAACGAGGGACCGCATGGACCGCCAGCCGCTCACCCGCGCGAGGGCCCTGACCCCGCCGAGGGTCACCGCCCAGGACCTGGACGCACCGCCGCTGCGCCGTCAACGGCGGGCGGTGGCGGCGGTGTTGGCCGCGGCGGTGGTCGGCACGGCGGCGCTCGCGGGCTGCTCCTCCGGGAAGAGTGCGAGCAGCGTGGCCTCCGAGGCGGCGGCCGCGGTGGAGAAGGGGGCGAGCGCCGCCGCCTCCGCGGCCTCGGCGCTGGCCTCGGTGGCCGGCGGGGCGGGGTCCGCGATCGCCTCGGCCGAGGCGCAGGCCTCGGCGGCGGTGTCGGCGGCCTCCTCGGCGGTCGCCGGGATCAAGGGCGGGCTGGACGCCAAGGGGGACGTCGCCGCCGGGGCGGTGACCACCGGTTCGGACGGCAAGCCGCAGGTGCAGCTGACCGTCACCAACCACGGGCAGCAGTCGTACCGGTACGTGATCCAGGTGAACTTCACCGACGCGTCCGGCAACGTGCAGGACGCGGCCGCGGTGACCATCCAGGACCTGGCGGTCGGGCAGAGCACCCAGGCCACCGCGCACGCCCACCGGGACCTCTCCGGCACGGTCAAGGCCGAGGTGGCCAACGCCGTCCGCTACTGACCCGGTCACCGGGTCCGGCGCCGGCTCCTCCCCTGGGTTCGGCGCCGGCTCCTCGCCTGGGTCCGGCGCCGGACCGTCCGACGAGTCCGATGCCGGCTCGGGGCGCGGCCGCCCAGCTCAGCGCGGGGGTGGAACCTTAAGCGGGTCTCAAGGCCCAACGGCACCCCTTGACGGGCGAGTTGGTCTAGTCCATTTTTATTGCCCAGGTGCAGGGAGCCCCTGAACCGGCGTCGGCGGCCTCGTGGTGCCGGCGCCGGTTCGGCACATCCCGGTAGTCCGTCATGGTCTGATCCCGCTCGATTCCCCACCCATGCCTGTCATGTCCCGGTCGTCCGGCCCCACCCCGGACGCGTGCCCCCCGGGGCGACGGGAACCCCCACAACCAGGAGTCACGCACCCATGCTGCGCTCACGCATTGAAAGGGCCGGGACCCCGGCGCCGCAGGGCGGCCGCCGACGCCGCCCGAAGAGCATGGCCGCCATCGCGGCCGGCACCACCGCCTCCCTGCTGCTCGGCGCCGGCCTCGCGCTGTCCGGCGGCGGCGCGGCCAACGCCGCGACCACCAACTCGACCGGCGCGCCCGCCACCAGCGGCGGCATCAAGGTCGCCTACTTCGACCAGTGGTCGATCTACGCGAACGCGTACTACCCCAAGACGATCCAGGACACCGGCGTCGCCAAGAACCTGGACTACCTGATCTACTCCTTCGCCAACATCCACCCGACCGACCTGGGGTGTTTCGAGGCCACCAAGGCCGCCGACACGAACGACAACAACCCCAACGCGGGTGACGGCGCGGGCGACGCGTTCGCCGACTACCAGAAGAGCTTCGGCCCGGACATCTCGGTCGACGGCGTCGGCGACGTCTGGAACCAGCCGATCGCGGGCAACCTCAACCAGCTGAAGAAGCTGAAGGCGAAGAACCCCAACCTCAAGGTCCTGCTCTCGCTGGGCGGTTGGACCTACTCCAAGTACTTCTCGCCGGCCGCCGCCACGGACGCCTCGCGCAAGCACCTGGTGTCGTCCTGCATCGACATGTTCATCAAGGGCAACCTGCCCAAGGACGCCGGGTTCGGCGGCCCGGGTTCGGCGGCCGGCGTCTTCGACGGCATCGACATCGACTGGGAGTACCCGGGCGGCGGCGGCCACACCGGCAACCTCTCCAGCCCGGCGGACAAGCAGAACTTCACCGCGCTGCTGAAGGAGTTCCGCACCCAGCTGGACGCGCAGGGCACGGCCGACAAGAAGACCTACGCCCTCTCGGCGGCGGTCGGTGCCGGCCAGGACAAGATCATGAACGTCGAGACCGACAAGATCGGTCAGTACCTGACCTTCCTCGACGTCATGACCTACGACATGCACGGCGGCTGGGACGCCCAGGGCCCGACCAACCACCAGGCCGGGCTGTACTCGACCCCGGACGACCCGTCGAGCCCGGCCAAGCCGGGCAACGGCAAGTACTCGATCGACAACGCCATCAAGGCGTGGACGGTCGGTGACAAGGAGTACGGCATCCCCGGCGGCTTCCCCGCCAACAAGATCAACATGGGTGTGCCGTTCTACTACCGCGGCTGGACCGGCGTGAAGGACAACGGCAAGCACGGCCTGTACCAGCCCGCCACCCAGCCGGCGGCCGGCGCGGCGATGTCCGGCAACCAGCCCGGCATCCAGATGTACAAGGAGCTCACGGGCTTCGTCGACAACCCGTCCAAGACCTTCTGGGACGACGGGGCGCAGGCCACGTACTTCTACGACGGCAACACCTTCTGGAGCGGTGAGGACGCCAGGTCCATCCAGGCCAAGCTCGACTACGCGCACTGCAACGGCCTCGGCGGCTCCTTCGCCTTCTCGCTGTACGACCTGGGCACCAAGACCGCCCTGTTCGACAAGATGGTGAGCGCCACCAACGGCTCCGCGTCCGCCTGCCCGGCCCCGCCGACCGGCACGCCGACCCCGACCCCGACCTCGACCGGCACCCCGACCGGCACCCCCACCGGGACGCCGACCGGCACCCCGACCGGCACCCCCACCGGGACGCCGACCGGCACCCCGACCGGCACCCCCACGGGCACGCCGACCGGCACCCCGGCCACCTGCCCGAACGCCCCGAGCTGGGACGCGAACACCACCTACGCGGCCGGCGGCACCAAGGTCTCGTGGAAGGGTCACTACTACACCAACAAGTGGTGGACCAAGGGCGACGACCCGAGCCAGAGCGGCCAGTGGGGCGTCTGGACCGACAACGGTCCCTGCTGACGGTCCACCGGACCGCCGAGGGCCTGACGGATCCTCGCAGCACCTGAAGTGACGGGTCCGGCCCGCCGGGAGGAGCATCCTCCCGGCGGGCCGGACCCGTTCGCGTTCCCCGGCCCCCGGGGTCGGGCCGGTGGGATCAGTCCAGGTCGGCGGTGCGCCCGAGGGCGTCCGGCTGGCTCTCCTCGATCCGCCGCAGCATCCGGCCCAGCATCGCGGAGAGCGTGGCCCGCTCCTCGCCCGCGACGTCCTGGAGCAGCTCCTCCTCGAAGACCGCGGCCATCCGCATCGACTCCAGCCACTTGTCGCGGCCGGCCTCGGTGAGCTCGATGATCACCCGCACCCGGTTGGTCTCGTCCCGATCCCGGGTGACCAGGCCGTCCGCCACCATCCGGTCGATCCGGTGCGTCATCGCGGCCGGGGTGAGCCCGAGGCGCTTGGCCAGCTCGCCCGGCCCCAGCCGGTACGGGCTGCCGGACACCACCAGCGCCTTGAGCACCTCCCACTCGGCGGAGGTGATTCCGAGCACAGTCAGCTGCCGGTCGTACGCCACGCCCATCCGCCGGGAGACCCGGTTGAGGGTCTGCACGATCGTCTCCACCTGGGGGTCGACGGTGGGGAATTCCCGCTGGTAGAGGGCCACCTGCTCGGCGATGCCGAACTCCAGGGGGGTGGCCGGGGCGGGCTTGCCGTCAGCCGGCCGCGGCTTGTCCGTAGTCATGCCGAACAGTGTCGCACGAGGGTGCACTCCTTAAGCCTTTGACTCCGCACTCTTCTGGTGCTAAGACTTTATCTCGTCAAACTTTAGCTCTGAAATCTTCTGGACTTAAGAGTATCCAGTTGAAACCAGGAAGGGATGTGCACGGTGACCGGCACGGTGAAGCAGCAGAGGCAGCAGCGGCGTGGAGCGGGCGGCCCGCTGCGCCGCGTCCAGATCGGCAACGCGCTCAGTGCGTTCGGCAGCGGGTTCACGATGCCGTACATGTTCGTGTACGTGGACCAGGTGCGCGGGCTGGGCTCGCTGGCGGCCGGGATGGTGTTCACCGTCTTCGCGCTGGCGGCCCTCGCCGTCCTGCCGTTCACCGGCCGCGGCATCGACAAGTACGGCCCCCGCCCGGTGCTGCTGGCCGGTACGGCGCTCGCCGCCACCGGCGCGTTCGCCTTCGGCCACGCCACCGGCACCCCGGCCCTGCTGGTCTCCTCCTTCCTGTTCGGCGCGGGTGTCACCACCTGCCAGCCGGCGCTCGCCACGATGATCGTCCGCTGCTCCACGGCGGCCACCCGCTCGCACGCCTTCGCGCTCCAGTTCACCCTGGTCAACCTGGGCATGGGCATCGGCGCCCTGGTCGGCGGGCAGATCGTGAACGTGGCCGACCCGGCCAGCCTCACCCGGCTGTTCACCATCGAGGCGGTGACGTTCCTCGGCCTCGCCCTGGTCACCGGCACCGCCCGGATGCCCAAGGTCCAGCTGACCGTCGTCCACGAGAAGAACGACGGCCCGACGGGGCTGCGCGCGCTGGTCGCCGACAAGGCGATGCTGCGGCTCTGCGTGCTCGCCGGGCTGATCTTCTTCACCTGCTACGGCCAGTTCGAGTCCGGCGTCGCGGCCTTCGCCACCGACACCGTCGGCACCGCGCCCTCCACCCTGGGCTTCGCGATCGGCGCCAACGCGCTGACCATCGTGGTCCTGCAGATGTTCGTGGTGCGGATCACCGCGCGGCGCCGCCGCACCACCGCGATGGCCGCGGCCGGTGTGGTCTGGCTCGGCGCCTGGGCGATGGCCCTGGTGGCCGGCCTGATACGGACCGAGACCATGGCCGCCACGGTCGCCATCGTCTCGATCTACGCCCTCTTCGGCGTCGGCGAGTCGCTGCTCGCGCCCACCATGGGCCCGATCGTCGCGGACCTCGCCCCGGCCCGGCTGCTCGGCACCTACAACGCCGGGTACGCCCTGGTGAAGCAGATCGCGGTCGCGGTCGGCCCGGCCGTCGGTGTGCTGCTGGTCGGCTCCGGCACCTGGCCGCTCTACCTGGCGGCCATGGCGGTCTCCACGCTGCTGATCGTCGCCATGGCGCTGCGGCTGCGCCCGCACCTCACGCCGGAGCAGGACAACGCGGCCCCGGCCGTGGTCCACACGCCGGTCCCGGTCCGGGAGCTGCAGACCGCCGCGTAGCCGAACGGACGGCAGGAGCGTTCGGAACGGGCGCCGACCAGGTCACCTGGTCGGCGCCCGTCGCGCTTGGCTTCGCGCGCACCGCCACATAGTGTCAGTGGCTGTTGCCGCCCGGCCCCGCCCGGAGCGGCACGACCCGGGCGGAGCCAGGCCCCGGGCAGAGCAGACAGGCGAATCGGCGAGGCTATGACGCAAGCGGCGCTCACGCACCCACCGGCGGCCCCGGCCACCGCCGCCCCGGCACCGGCCCCGCGCGGGGGCCTGGTCCGCTGGGCGGCCGACCGCTCCGGCTGGCTCGGACCGATCGCCGTGGCGCTCTTCGCCGGCCTGCTGCGGTTCTGGAACCTCGGCCACCCCGACTCCTTCGTCTTCGACGAGACGTACTACCCCAAGGACGCCTGGTCGCTGCTCCAGCAGGGCTACGAGGGCACCTGGCCCGACCACGCCAACGCCGACATCCTCTCCGTCCCGCAGTCGATCCCGCTGACCTCCGCGCCCGAGTTCATCGCGCACCCGCCGCTCGGCAAATGGGTGATGGCGATCGGCGAGCAGCTGTTCGGCCTGAACCCCTTCGGCTGGCGGTTCATGACCGCCCTGCTCGGCACCGTCACCGTGCTGATGCTGGCCCGGATCGGCCGCCGCCTCTTCGGCTCCACCCTGATCGGCTGCACCGCCGCGCTGCTGATGTCGGTGGACGGCCTCCAGCTGGTGATGAGCCGGGTCGGCCTGCTCGACGGCATCCAGATGTTCTTCGTGCTCGCCGCCTTCGGCAGCCTGCTGATCGACCGCGACCGCACCCGCGCCCGGCTCGCCGCAGCCGCGACCGCAGCCGCCGAGACCGCAGCCGCCGGAACCGGTGGCGGCGGAACCGGCATCGGCGACACCGTCCGGCTCGGTTGGCGCCCCTGGCGGATCGCCGCCGGGGTGCTCCTCGGCGCCGCCTGCGCGGTCAAGTGGAACGGCGCCCCGATCCTCGCCGGCTTCGGCATCCTGACCGTCCTGTGGGACCAGTCCGGCCGCCGCGCCGCCGGCGCCCGCCACCCCTGGCGGTCCATGCTGCGCCGGGACGCCGTCCCCGCCTTCCTCGCCATGGTCGGCTCCGCCGTGGTGGTGTACGTCGGCGCCTGGAGCGGCTGGCTCGCCACCGGCGGCTCCGGCCCGACCGGCGGGGGCGGCTACGACCGGCACTGGGCCGACGGGCGCGCCGGGCTCTCCCCGGACAGCGTCCTCGGCATCCCGCTGCCGCAGATCCCGATGAGCTGGGTGCCCGAGTCGCTGCGCAGCCTGTGGCACTACCACTCGCAGATGTACGACTTCAACACCGGCCTGAGCACCCCGCACACGTACCAGTCCAACCCCTTCGCCTGGCTGGTCGACGGCCGCCCGGTCTCCATGTACTGGGAGCAGATCCCGTACGGGCAGCGCGGCTGCACCTCCTCGGGGGGCTGCGCCTCGCAGATCCTCGGCCTCGGCACGCCCTTCCTCTGGTGGACGGCCTGCTTCGCGCTGGCCTACCTGCTGTGGCGCTGGTTCTTCCGGCGGGACTGGCGCTCGGGCGCGGTGCTGTGCGCGGTGGCCGGGATCTACCTGCCCTGGTTCCGGTACCAGGAGCGGACGATCTTCTCCTTCTACATGGTCGTGTTGGTGCCGTTCCTGTGCCTGGCCGTCGCCCAGATGCTCGGGGCGATGCTCGGGCCGCCCGGGTGCAGCCCCGAGCGTCGCAGGATCGGGGCGATCGGCGCCGGGGCGATCGTGCTCGCGATCGTCGGCTGCTTCGCCTTCTTCTACCCGCTGTACACGGCGGAGGTGATCCCGATGTCGTCCTGGCAGGACCGGATGTGGTTCACCAGCTGGATCTGAGCGGCGTATCCGATGGGCCGTATCCGGTGGGCCGGGTCTGATGGGCGGTAGCTGATGGGCCGGATCTGATGCGCCTGGCGGACCTGGCGGATCTGACGCTCCCGGCGGACCTGGCGGCCTCCGGCGGCCAGCTGCTGCCGGTCACCCCGCTGCTCGGGGTGGTCACCGCGGTGCTGCTGCTGGCCGCCGTCGCGGTGGCCGGGCGGGGCCTGCTCGGCCACGGTCACGCGGTGCTGCGGGCCGGGCTGCGCGCGGTGGTGCAGCTGGCCGCCGTCGCCGCGGTGATCACCTGGGTGGTCGGGTCGCTCTGGTGGTCGGCGCTGTTCGTGGTGCTGATGTTCTCGGTCGCCGTGCGCACCGCCGGACGGCGGATGACCCCGGGCCCGGCCTGGGTCTGGGCGGCCGCCCCGATCGGCGCCGGGGTGCTGCCGGTGCTCGCCCTGCTGCTGGGTGTCGGGCTGCTGCCGGCCGAGGGCCTGTCCGTCATCCCGGTCGCGGGCATCCTGATCGGCGGGGCGCTCAGCGCGACCTCGCTGGCCGGGCGGCGGGCCCTGGACGAGCTGCGGCTGCGGCGCGGCGAGGTGGAGGCGGCGCTGGCGCTCGGCTTCGAGGAGCGCGAGGCCCGGCTGGAGATCTGCCGGACGGCCGCGGCGACCTCGCTCGTCCCGGCGCTGGACCAGACCCGGACGGTCGGCCTGGTCACCCTGCCGGGGGCCTTCGTCGGGATGCTGCTGGGCGGGGCCTCGCCGGTCCAGGCGGGGGCGGTGCAGCTGTTCGTGCTGATCGGGTTGCTGGCGGTGGAATCGGTGGCGATCGTGGTGGTGCTGGAACTGGTCGGGCGCGGACTGGTCGTGGCCGAGCAGGACGGGAGTGCCCGGTAGGCGGAGTCGGCCGGTGCCCCGGGCCGCCCCCGGGCTCCCCGGACGGGCCCGTTGACGCCGTCCGGTACGCTTGGGGCCGTTGAAGGGGAGTAGCCCTCCACCGGACCGTCGACATACTGACCCCCAGGGGTCCGGCGCCCGGGGCACCGCTCGAAGAGCGTTGCCGGCGAGACCTTCGGCCGCAGTGCTGTGACCATGACCAGTGCTGTCGGGCCGAAGCGTCCCCTGACGGACCTGCGGAGGCCGGGCAGCCCGACCGAGGACTCCTGATGAGTATCACCGTTGCCGCGTTGACCTTCGGCATCATCTTCCTGGCCGAACTGCCGGACAAGACCGCGCTGGCCAGCCTGGTGCTCGGCACCAAGTACCGGGCGAGCTACGTGTTCGCGGGCATCGCCGCGGCCTTCGCCCTCCAGGTGGGCCTGGCGCTCGTCGCCGGGCACCTGCTCACCCTGCTGCCGCACCGCTGGGTGGAGGGCGTCACCGGCGTGCTGTTCCTGGTCGGCGCGGCGATGCTGCTGTTCCACGGCGGCGGGGACGAGGACGAGCACGCGGCCAAGGAGCCGTCCTCGAACAGCTTCTGGAAGGTGGCCGGGGCCAGCTTCGTGGTCGTCGCGGTCGCCGAGTTCGGTGACCTGACCCAGATCATGACCGCCAACCTGGCCGCCAAGTACGCCGACCCGCTGGCCGTCGGCCTGGGCTCCTGGCTGGCGCTGTGCGCGGTCGGCGGCATCGCCATCGTGGGCGGGCAGAAGCTGCTCAAGTACGTGCCGATGAAGCTGATCGTCCGGGTGGCGGCGACGATCATGGTGGTGCTGGCGGGCATCAGCATCTTCGGGGCGATCACCGGCTGACCCGGCTGAGGCGCCGACGCGGCTGACACGCCGACGCGGTCAAGAGCGGGGCGGTGGCTGCCGACGGGCGGCCGCCGCCCCTTCGTATGGGTGCGCGCGGCCGGGGCCGGGCAGCGGCGCGGCTCGGCAGCCAGGCTCGGTGGCCCGGCTCAGCAGCCCGGGTCGGCGGTGAGGGTGGCCTGGGTCTTGGGGCCGTAGACGCCGTTCTCGCCCTTGATCCGGTTCTCGCGCTGGTAGCTGGTGAGCACCGACTGGGTCCAGTAGTCGAAGGTGCCGCTGACGATCGACTTGTCGATGAATCCGCATTCGGCGACGTACAGGCGCTGCTGCATGTCCTTGACGTCCGCCCCGCTCATCCCGAGCTGGAGCTGCCGCGGGCTGGGTGCCTGGGTCGGCGTGGGCGTGGGGACCGGCGTCGGGGTGGGGGCCGGGGCGGGCGGCTGGACCGGAGGCGGCGGCGGTGGCGTCGGCGTGGCGGTCGGGGCCGGGGCGGCCGTCTTCGTCGGGCTCGGCTTGCGGGTGGGGGTGGGCGTCGGACTCGGCGCCTGGCTGGTCGGCGCCGCCGCGCTCGGGGCGGGCGCCGCCAGGGTGGGCGGGTCCACTGGCGCGGGCACCAGGGTGCTCGTCGGCAGCGGCTGGGCCTGCTTGGCCGACGGTTCGCCGGAGGGCGTCACCGCGTACGCGACGCCGATGGTGAGCGCCACCAGGCCGGCGCCGACCCCGGCCAGCAGCCCCTTGCGCTGGGCGAGCGGGCGCCGGTCGGCCTGCTCGGCCGCCCTCCTGGCGGCCCGGCCGCCGGTGGCTTCCGGGCCGGGCGCGGCCGGGGCCGAGGCGCGACCGGCGTTCGAGGCCGACCCGACGGCGTCCGGTGCCTGCCCGAAGGAGAAGAGGCCGATCTCGTTCCCGGCCGGTCCCGAAGCGGGCTCCTGCGGGTGGGAGGCCGCCGGGTACGGGCCCGGCCCGGCGGGCGGGACGGGCGGCAGCACGGTGGTGGCGGCGGCGTAGCCGTCGGCGCCCGGGAAGGCACCGGAGGCCCCCGGGTAGGCACCGGCCCCCGGGTAGGCACCGGCGGCAACCCCGAACGGGTCCTGCCCCGGGGCGACCGGCGGCAGCACGGTGGTGGCGTACGCGTCGGCGTCCGGTCCGAGCGGGGGAGCGGCCGGCGGCCCGGGCTGCCCCGGGGGCACGGGCGGCAGCACCGTGGTCGCGAACGGGTCCACCACCGGCGCGTTCGGGTGGGTCTCGTCGGCCACCTGGTCGGCGGTCTGCGGGACGTACGGGCGGACCAGCGGGCCCTCGAGGTGGGGCAGGACGGCGGTCTCGGTGAGGCTCGGGTCCGGGACGCAGCCGCAGCCGGTGGAGCGTGCGGTGCCGCACGTCGGGCAGTGCTGGTCCGGCATCGGCCGGTCCTCCTCGGTTTCGCGTCGACTTCGCGGGCGGATGTTCGGTCGTTCGGCGCACGTTCCGGGCGGACCCGGGGCGCACGATCGCGCCTGATTATGCAGGACCGCCCGAAGGGTGGACAGGGGCGTCCGTCCCCCGGCGGGGATGTTGTGCCGGTTGGTGCCGGTTGGCTCCTCGGAGAACGCCCGGGGCGCGGCCGTTGTCCCCGGCGCTTACGCTCGGCTCAACCCGGTGGAACATATCGGGACGAACCAGCGAGCGCTGTGAGCTGGGAGTGATCATCCGCACGGCCCGGCCGACGGGCCCGCGCCCCCATGGAGAGACGCCATGCCCACGGAGACGTCGTGACGCAGCCGCGCGCCGCGTCCGACCGGAGCGCCGCGGGCGGGAGCGGCCCGCCGGCGGTCACCGTCCACAACCTCTGGGTGCCGATCGGCGCCCTGCTGCTGGCGATGCTGCTCGCCGCCCTCGACCAGACCATCGTCTCCACCGCGCTGCCGACCATCGTCAGCGACCTCGGCGGCCTCGAACACCTCTCCTGGGTGGTCACCGCCTATCTCCTGGCCTCCACCGCCGCCACCCCGCTCTGGGGCAAGCTCGGCGACATGTACGGCCGGAAGCGCTTCTTCCAGGCCTCCATCGTGATCTTCCTGCTCGGCTCGGTGCTGTGCGGGATCGCCCAGAACATGGGCGAGCTGATCGCCTTCCGCGCGCTCCAGGGCCTGGGCGGCGGCGGGCTGATGGTGCTCTCCCAGGCGATCGTCGGCGACCTCGTCGCCCCTCGGGACCGCGGCCGCTACCAGGGCCTGTTCGGCGCCGTGTTCGGCGTCACCAGCGTGCTCGGGCCGCTGCTCGGCGGCGTGTTCGTCGACCACCTCAGCTGGCGCTGGGTCTTCTACATCAACCTGCCGATCGGCATCGTCGCCCTGATGGTGATCGCGATCGTGCTGCACGGGCAGGAGGTCCGCCGCGAGCACCGGATCGACTACCTCGGCACCGTCCTGATCGCCGCCGTCGCCACCTGCCTGGTGCTGATGACCTCGCTCGGCGGGACCACCTGGGCCTGGAGCTCCTGGCAGATCGTCGGCCTCGGCGTGCTCGGCCTGGTGCTGCTGCTCGCCTTCGTCCTGGTCGAGCGGACCGCCGCGGAGCCGGTGCTGCCGCTGCGGCTGTTCCGCTCGCGGACCTTCAGCCTGGTCGCGGTGATCTCCTTCGTGGTCGGCTTCGCGATGTTCGGCGCGCTGACCTACCTGCCGACCTTCCTCCAGGTGGTCCAGCAGGTCTCGCCCACCCTGTCCGGCATCCACATGCTGCCGATGGTGCTCGGCATGCTGCTCACCTCGATCGGCTCCGGTCAGATCGTCTCCCGCACCGGTCACTACCGGATCTTCCCGATCGCCGGGACGGCCGTGACCACCGTCGGGCTGCTGCTGCTCTCCCGGCTGGACGAGCACAGCAGCACCGCCGAGATGAGCTTCTACTTCCTGGTCTTCGGCCTCGGACTGGGCCTGGTGATGCAGGTGCTGGTGCTGATCGTGCAGAACTCGGTCGGCTACGAGGACCTCGGTGTGGCCACCGCCGGCGCCACCTTCTTCCGCTCCATCGGGGCCTCCTTCGGCGTCTCCGTCTTCGGGACGGTCTTCGCCAGCGGGCTGAGCAGCCGGCTCGCCGACGCCCTGGCCGGGGTGCCGCTGCCGCCCGGCTTCCGGCCGGAGGTCATCACCTCCGACCCGCGGGTCATCCCCCAGCTGCCCGCCTCCGTCCAGCCGGCGGTGTACCACGCGTACGCCGAGTCGATCACCCGGGTGTTCCTGTACGCGGTGCCGGTCGCGGTGGTCGCCTTCGTGCTGTCGCTGTTCCTGCGCGAACAGAAGCTGCGCTCCACCGTCACCGCGCCGGACCTCGGCGAGTCCATCGGGGTCAACCCGGTCGAGCGCACCTCGCTGGACGAGATCGCCCGCGCGCTCTCGGTGCTGAACAGCCGCGAGGCCCGGCGCGACCTCTTCCGGCGGATCACCGAGACCGCCGGGCTGGACCTGCGGCCCGCCTCCAGCTGGCTGCTCCTCCAGATGTACCAGCACGGCTCGGTCGAGCCGGCCGAACTGGCCGAGCGGCGGATCGTCCCGATGGCCGTCGTCGAGGAGGCCGTCCGGGAGGTGGAGGGCCGGGGACTGGCCGCCCGGTCCGGCGGGCTGCCGCTGCGGCTCACCGAAGCGGGGGAGGAGGTGGCGCTGAGACTGGTCGCCGCCCGGCGCACCCAGCTCGCCGCACTGCTGGGGGACTGGGACGAGCAGCGGTACGCCGAACTCGCCGGGGTGCTGAACCGGCTCAGCTCCTCGCTCTGCGCGGACCTGCGGGACCGGCCGGACCCGTCGGGGCCGCAGGGGCCGTACCGTGGGGAGGGCCGGTCGTTCTGACGGCCTGCCGGAAAGGTGGTGCGGCGTGCCGCTCGAAATCGAGCGCAAGTTCCTGCTGGGTGACTTCGAGCCGCCGGACACGGCGGTGCGGCAGCACATCGAGCAGGGCTACATCGCGATCAAGGACGACGGGACGGAGGTGCGGCTGCGGCGGATCGCCGGCAGCTGCCTCCTCGGCGTCAAGCGCAAGGACTCCTCGGCCGGCGCGCCGGTCCGGATCGAGGTGGAACGCGAGCTCGGGGAACAGGAGTTCACCGAGCTCTGGCCGGCCACCGAGGGGGCGCGCCTGATCAAGGACCGCTACACCTTCGAAGCCTCCGGCGTCACGGTCTACGCGGACGTCTACCACGGGGAGCTGGCCGGACTGCGCACCGCCGAGGTCGAGTTCGGCTCGGAGGCCGAGGCGGAGGCGTTCTCGCCCCCGGACTGGTTCGGCCCCGAGATCACCGGCGTGCGGGCCTACAAGAACCAGACCCTCGCGACCAGCGGACTGCCCGGGTCCTGACTGCCCTACGGGGACGCCTCGCCACGACCACCGGCACCTGCGAACGGTCCGCCCGTGAGGTGTAGCAGACTGCTGCCCGTCAGCAGTCACCGAAACAGAAGGAGCGTGCCATGTCCGTCGTCAAGATCAACGTCCTGACGGTGCCGGCCGAGCAGCGCGAGGTGCTGGAGCAGCGCTTCGCCTCCCGGGCCGGCGCGGTGGAGAACTCGGACGGCTTCGAGTGGTTCGAGCTCCTCCGCCCCGTCGAGGGCACCGACCAGTACCTCGTCTACACCCGCTGGCGCAGCGAGGAGGACTTCAAGGCCTGGATGGAGGGCCCCATGAAGGCCGCCCACCAGAACGGCCCCTCCGACGAGGCCCCCAAGCGCCCCGCCGCCTCCGGCTCCACCCTCTGGTCCTTCGAGGTCGTCCAGTCCGCGGGCCCCAAGGCCTGACGTCCGTACGGCGGTTGCGCGCCCCGGGGTTCACGGAACCCCGGGGCGCGCGGCTGTTCAGGCGGAGGGGTGGAGGGGCGGGGGTCGAGGGGGAGGCGGGGGCGAACGAGGGCGTTCCCGGGTTCCGGCCGTCCGGGGCTTCAGAGGCTCAGCGGCGTCTCCCGCTCCATGTGGGTGAGCTTCTCCGGGTTGCGCACCGAGTAGATGCCGGTGATCAGCCCCTCGTCGATCCGCATCGCCACCACCAGGTCGATCTCCCCGTCCACCCGCAGGATCAGCGCCGGGTGCCCGTTGACCTGGGCCGGTTCGCACGTCCCCAGCGGCCCCCACACCGCCACGCCCGCGGCCAGCAGGCGGCCCACCGGCCCGGCGCCGACGGTGGGCCGGGGCATGGCCTGCTTGATGCCGCCGCCGTCGCTCAGCGCGACCACGTCGGGGGCGAGGAGGTCCAGGAGCTGCTGCAAGTCGCCCGTCTCGACGGCCCGTTGGAAGGCGGCGATGGCGGTGCGGGCCTCGTCGGCCGAGACGGCGCCGCGCGGCCGGCGGGCCGCGACGTGGGCGCGCGCCCGGTGGGCGATCTGGCGGACCGCGACCGGGGTCTTGTCGACGGCCTCCGCGATCTCCTCGTACCCGAGGCCGAACACCTCGCGCAGCACGAACACCGCCCGCTCGATGGGCCCGAGGGTCTCCAGGACCATCATCATCGCCATCGAGACGCTGTCCGCCAGCTCGACCTGCTCGGCGACGTCCGGCGAGGTGAGCAGCGGCTCGGGCAGCCACGGGCCGACGTACGACTCCTTGCGCCGGCCGATCGTGCGCAGCCGCCCGAGCGCCTGCCGGGTGGTGATCCGGACGAGGTAGGCGCGCCGGTCCCGCACGGCGGCGAGGTCGACGCCGGCCCAGCGCAGCCAGGTCTCCTGGAGGACGTCCTCGGCGTCCACCGCCGAGCCGAGCATCTCGTAGGCGACGGTGAACAGCAGGTTGCGGTGGGCGACGAAGGCCTCGGTGGCCGGGTCGGGGCGGCGGCCGTCCGTGGCCGGGTCGGGGCGGCGGCCGTCCGCGTGCTCGCTGCTCATCTGGGGTCTCCTTCCGTCGGCTGGTGCCTCCCACAGGACGCCGGAGCCCGCCGATCCGTGACAGCCCGGCGATGTGACCCGTGCCATACGGCCGCCGGTGTCACACCGCGCCGCCCGCCGGCGTCTCCTGCCCGACCGAACGGAGACGCGGCGCGTCGGCAGGAGGCCGGGATGACGGTGGTACCCGAGATGAAGGTGGTCGTGGTGGGCGCCGGTTACGCGGGCATGCTCGCGGCCCGCAGCGGCCTCACCGTCGACGGGGACGGCCGGACGGCCGTGGACGCGTCCCTGCGCTGCGTCGACGACGAGCGGCTCTTCGCCATCGGCGACTGCGCGGCCGTCCCCGGGGCCCGCTTCGCCTGCGCGCTGGCCGGCCCGCAGGCCGTCCGCGCCGTGGACAACCTGCGCCGCCTGCTCGCGGGCCGCACCCCCGCGCCGTACACCCCGCGCTACATCGCCCGGGCCGTCACCCTCGGCCGGGGCGGCGCGGTGGCCCAGTTCACCCGGCGCGACGACAGCCTGCGGCGGTCGCACCTCGCCGGGCGCGGCGGGGTCGTGCTCAAGGAACTGGCCTCCCGCGGCGGGAAGTTCGGCGCCGGCACGGGCATCGGTGGCTGACCGTCCCGATCAGCCGGCGAGCGCGAGGGCCTCGTGCAGGGTGCCGGTCGCGTCGGCGTGGTCGCCGTGGACGAGTTGCGCCATGGCCAGATCGGTGAGCGCCCTGACCAGGCGCCGGGTGTCGGCGGCGGGGTCCGTCGCGTGGAGGCGCCGTTCGATGCGGACGCTGCGCCGCAGCCGGGGGAGAGCCGTGCGGGCGTAGGAGGTCGGATGCTCCCCCAGGACCGCCCGGCGCAGGTCGAGCCGCCGGGTGAGGGTGCCGAGGGCGGCGAGCAGCTCGCGGTCGTCCGGCAGGGGCGGCGGGCCGTCGGTCGGCTCAGGCAGGTCGTCCTCGTCCGGGAGGCGGTCGGTCGGCTCGGGAACGCCGGTGACAGCCTCGACGGCCCGCGCGAGGGTGACCAGTCCGTCCTGGAAGGAATCGCGCAGGCTGAAGGACCAGTGGTGGAGGCTCAGGCCCAGCACCGGCTGGAGGCGTCGGCCCGGGTCGACGCCGAGCGCGAGCGGGTCCGGGGCGTCGGCCGCCGCCTGTTCGTCCCTCACACCGGAGCGGGCGAACAGGGCGCCCCGCAGGCCCTCGAGGAAGCCGAAGTTGCCCCGCCCACCGCGGGCGGGCAGGCGCTCGCAGGCACGGGCGGCCTCCGCGAGCAGGTGGTGGGCCTGCCCGGGGTCGCCGAGGTCGGCGAACCACAGGGCGGCACCGGCGGTCCGCAGGGCGGGCACGGGGCTGCGGTCCGGCTCCGTGCGGCCCTCGCGCAGCCAGGCGAGGGCCTCGTGCTCGGCGGCCACGGCCTCTTCGGTGCGGTCCGCGAGGCGGAGCAGCACGGTGAGGTCGAGCAGGCGCCACGTCAGGTCGCTCCCGCCGGGCTCGGTCACCGCCCGGGAGCGGGCGGCCACGGCGCGGGCGGCGTCCACGGCCTCGTCGAACCGGCCCGCCTCGGCGAGGGCGTGGGAGAGGTCGGCGCGCAGGACGGCGGCCCGGCCGAGGTCCGGCACCGGCCGGGCCGCTTCGGCGCGCGAGGCCAGGTCGGCCGCCTCCTGTCGGGCCGCGAGGGCGAGGTCGTCGGCGTGGGCCAGGGAGTACTTCAGGGCGAGGGAGGCGAGGGCGTTGGCGGCGGCGCCCAGGTGTTCGGTGCCGCCGTCGGCGACCAGGGCGCGGTAGATGCCGGCGGACTCTTCCAGGAACGGGACGGCCTCCTCGGGCCGGGGCCGGGGCTCGCCGTAGGCCCGGTCCCGCAGCGCCTCGGCCAGTGCGGGCAGGCCCGAGGCGGGGTCGGTGCGGGCCTGGACCCGGAACCGGGCGACCGTCTCGTCGGTGACCGGCTCCCGCCCCGGGCGGCGGGCCCGCGGTGCGGCGTGGTCGGGGTCGGACGGGGTTCCGTGCGCGGTCGTCACGCGTTTCCTTCCGGGGCGGGGACGACCGGTCTCCCGTCCGAACGTCCGAACGTCCCTACGGCGGGGATGAGTTCCGGACACCGGCGGTGGTGCTCGTGCGTGGGAAGTCGGACGGGCCGACTTCTCGCGCGAGTTCGTCCGCCGCCCCGCGCCCTACCCGGCGAGCGTGCCGTCCAGGTACTCCTGCACCGGTGGGAACAGCGGGAACGGCACGTACTCGGCCAGTTCGGCGCGCGACGCCCACACCACCCGGTCCAACTCGTCGGAGTCCGCGACGGTGGCGGTTCCGCCGACCACCTCGCAGGCCGTGTACGCCATCCGCCGCCCGCTCTGCGGATGCTCCCGCTCGCCGAGCAGCCGGGCGGCGGCGACGCGGAGGCCGGTCTCCTCGGCGGTCTCGCGGACGGCCGCCTCCTCCGGGGACTCGTCCGGCTCCACCTCCCCGGCCGGGAACTGCCAGGACAGCTCGCCCTCGGCGACCCGCCGCCGCACCATCAGCACCCGGCTGTCCTTGACGACGATCGCGACGGCGACGGCGGGGAGTCGCCGCTCGGGGTTCTGCTCGGTCATCGCTCTGCTCCTCGGGCCTGGGCCGGTGTCGACGCCATCCTGACCCGGGGCCGCAGGCCCGCTCGGCAGGCTCCACGGGCCGCGTGTCGTGTCGGCTACCGCTGGGCCGGCCCGTAGAGCGCGGTCGGCGCACCGGTGGCCAGCGCCCAGTAGCGGTCCCCGTACGACCAGTGCCACCACTCGGTGGGGTAGTTGACGAGCCCGGCGCCGGTCAGGACGTCGCTGAGGAGCCGCCGGTTGGCGCGGGCCTCAGCGCCGATCCCGTCCGCGTGGGTGTAGCAGGCCCCGGCGCTCTCCTCCGGGCTGGCGTTGACCCTGGTGCCGAGGTCGAGCTCACGGCCGTCGGCGTCGACGAGGGTGAGGTCGACGGCAGCGCCGGCACTGTGCGGCGCGATCTCCGGCGGCGAGACGTAGCGGCTCGTCGCCGACCTGATCCGGTCGTCCGGCCACTCGGGGTTCGCGGCCCGCAACTCGGCGGCGTACTCGTCGAAGTAGCTGCTCTGGAGCGCCGGCGGCCGGTAGCCCTCGACGAACAGCAGCCGCAGGCCGTCCGGCAGCGCGGCCTGCGCGTCGAGCAACCGGTCGAGCACCCCGGCCCGCAGGTGCGCGAAGGCGCCGGTCCCGTCCTGCTGACGCTCGTCGACGAGGAGCCCGCCGCCGCTCCGCACGTCCAGCAGCAGCTCGTCGCGGGGCGCGACGGGTATCGCGGCGACCTTCGGGTCGGACATCAGGACGATCTCGCTCAACACGCCTCCTGGAGAAGGGAACCAAGGCTACGGGAGGGGAGCGCCCTGCTCCAGGTGAACGATCAAGCCGCCCGCTCCGGCGTCGCGGCGGATCTCGGACCGAGGGCCGCTCCGGGCGCGCGCCACCGAGTCGATCTCACGTGGCCCGCAGGCGTTCCAGGAACTCCGGGACGCCGTCGACCTGGCGGTAGGGCTTGAAGGCCGGCGCGAGTTCGCGGACCAGGGTGACGCAGCGGGGTGCGCCGATGCGGGTGGCCAGGTCGAGGGACTCGGTGGTGACGGACAGCGCCTGCTCGATGTCCTTGGCCTTCAGATGGCTCCGGGCCTGGTAGGTCAGGAAGATGCCGCGCGTTTTGTCCCGGGCGCGGGGCAGCAGTGCCATCCCCTCCGCGATGAGGGCGTGGGCCTCGCTCGTCCGGCCGAGGTCGAGGAGGCACTGGCCGGAGTCCACGGCCAGGTCGGCGGGGCTCATCCACGCGCACCACCCGGGAGCGGGGTCGGTGGCTTCGACGGCGAGGGCGGTCTCGGCGTCGGAGAGGTCCCGGTGGCAGGCGGAGCGGTCGCCGAGTGCCGCGTGGGCCCGGGCACGGCGGAGGAGGAGCAGGGAGCGGGCGGTGGGGTGCGAGACGCCGGACAGGGCGTGTCCGAGCTGGTCGATGGAGACCTTCGCCTTGCCGAGCCAGTTGGCCTGGTAGGCGAAGTCGGACAGCACTCCGGCGCCGTGGTCACGGTCGCCCGCGGCGTTCGCTGATTGGAGGGCGGCTTCCCAGAGTTTCCCGGCCGCCCAGTGCCGGCCTTGGTCGAAGCGGTGCCAGCCGCTGGTGGTGGCGAGCGAGGCGGCCAGCCGGTGGAGGCGGCGGCCGGTCCCCTCGCCGTAGCGGGCTTCCTTGATCAGGTCCGTGACGGTGGCGAGGTGGGCGTCCACCAGTCGGGCGGTGTGCTGACGCTGTTCCGTGGGCAGGGTCGTCAGCTGCCTGCCGGTGTCCTCCAGCCAGTAGACGAGTTCGCCGTCCACGGGCTTGCCGCTCAGGGCCGAGGTGAGGCGCTCGGGCTCGGCGGCGGCCCACTGGGCGGCCAGGCCGCCCAGGGAGATCGCGCTGAAGGTCATGAAGGTGCGGCGGTCCATGGCGGCTCTCTGGGCGTCGTCGAGTGCGTGAACGGTGTGAGCGGCCCCCAGCGGCAGCGGTTCGTCGCGTCCGGGCAGCCAGTAGGGCCAGCCGAACGCCTCCAGGTCCGAAAGCGGGACGTCGAAGGCCTCGGCGATGAGGAGTTGGGAGTCGGTGTTCGGCGTCTTGCGCCAGTGCTCCCACCGGCTGATGGCCGTCTTGTCGGCACCGGAGAGGAGCCCGTGACGGCGGGCGGCCTTGTTCAGCTCCGCGACGAGGTCGCCCTGTGACCAGTGGCGCAGTCCGCGCGCGTAGGCGAGGGGGTGCCGGATCGGGTCGTCCACGGGGCCAATCCCATCATTCGCGGTGATCGGGAGCCTACTGCCGGTGACGGCGGGACAACCCCGGGACTACGGACAATGCCTGGTCGGCGGCCGTGAGTTGGGCTGTACTCGACTCACACCGACGGAGTTCCTCCACGAATCGGAAGCGTCTGTCCGTGAACGGTCGCGCCGCGGTCATCGGCCTCGGCTCCAGGCCCTCGACGACCAGCTGCCCGGTGGCACTGCCGGGCTCGCCCGCTCATTCGCACCTTGCTTCGAAAGGAGCAATGCCATGTCCTGGACCGAGCCGAAACCGCCCCCGCCGAAGCCGGTGGGGCCGCGGACGCCCCGCCCGCCGGACCGGTAGGCCGGCGACAGCGATCTCCGGCACTTCGAGCACGATCTCCAGCACTTCGAGAGGAGCAGAACATGGGCAAGCACGGCGGAGGGCCCGGCGGCGACGGGCCCGGTACGGCGGGCGGAGGCAAGGGCGGCAGCCACTCCGGGAAGCCGGACACGGCGGCGCAGGACGGCAAGCGGGACGCGCCGCCCACCAACCTGCCCAAGCCGTCGAAGCCTTGAGGGGGACTGTCGCGTGAAGTGGAACGCGCTCACTGACGCACTCCGGGAGTCCGGGGCGCTGTCGGCCGACTGGGAGCCGGTGTTCCGGGGCGTGCCGCGCGGGCTGTTCGTTCCGGACCGGATCCGCCACAAGGGTGAGTGGATCGACCGGTCGGAACACCCGCTCGAATGGGGCGAGTTGGTCGCATCCGACATCCCGCTGGTGACCCGGCTGGACGAGGACGGCCGCACGCCGTCCTCGTCCAGCTCGATGCCCACCGTCGTGGCCCAGATGCTCCGGCACCTTCAAGTCTCCGACGGCATGCGGGTGCTGGACGTCGGCACCGGCACGGGCTGGACGGTCGCACTGCTGGCCCGCCGGCTCGGGGCGGCGAACGTCACCACCGTCGAGTTGGACCCTGAGCTCGCCGCCGCTGCGCGGTGCCGTTTGGAGGCAAATCGCCTTCCGGTCAAGGCCGTTGTCGGCGACGGCATGCTCGGCCATCCGGCCGCCGCGCCGTACGACCGGGTCCACGTCACGGCGGCCGTGCAGCGTGTGCCCGGGGCGCTGATCGAGCAGACGGTGCCCGGGGGCGTGATCGTCGTCCCGTACGGCACGGCGTTCTGCAACGGCGCGCTGCTGAGGCTCACCGTCGCCGACGACGGCCGTTCCGCGAGCGGGCCGTTCGTCGAGGACGTCGCCTTCATGTGGGTGCGGGGCCAGCGCCCCGGGAGCGGCGAGTTCGAGATCGAGGACGTCCGGCACGGCCCGTCCGACCTCGCCCCCGACGCTGTGGCCGAGGACACCGACGCCGCCTTCGCGATCGGGCTGCGGCTGCCGGGGCTGTTCCGGCAGGTGGTGTCGGCGGGCTACGACCGGCTCGGTACCGGCCGGTTCGAGGTGTGGGACGGGGTCTCGTACGCCCACTGCCGCCTCGCGGACTGGGACGGCAAGCACGCCGTCTCGCAGTCCGGCCCCCGCAACCTGTGGGACGAGCTGACCGCCGTCCACGCCTGGTGGCAGCGTCAGGGTGAGCCGGGCCTCGACCGGTTCGGCCTGACCGTCACCGTCGCGGGTGAGCACCGGGTGTGGCTGGACGAGCCGGACCACGTGGTCGGGTGAGGTGGGGTGGTGCGAAGCGCGCCCCGGGCTTACGAGCCTGGGGTGCGCCGTGCTGCGCTCGCTTGCGCCGCCCGAATGGGTGATGAGGAACGGAGTTTGACGGGGAGTTACAGCATTACGGTGAAGATTGCGATGCCGGGTGATCGGAAGGGTGCTCGGCACTTGGGCAGAAGTTACCCCGGCGGTGCGCCAACACCCCGGGGTTCGGCACCAGGAGACAGGACCTCCAAGATGCAGATTCACCGTATCCCAAAGCATGCTCCCGGGTACACGATCCTCGACAACGGCCACGTCGTCCGTAAGCACTCGCTGAGTTGGGCCGCGCGCGGGCTGCTGAGCTACCTGCTCAGCCTGCCGGACGGCGCACGCGAAGACGTGCGGACCCTCGCCGCCAAGAGCGTGGAGGGGCGGACGACCGTCGCGCGGGCGCTCAGGGAGTTGGAGGCGGCCGGGCACTACGTGCGGCGGACCCAGCGGGACCCGCTGACCGGGCAGGTGCGGACGGTCGTCTCGGTGCACGAGGTGCCGGTGGCGGGCAAGGCGGTGCACACGGTGCCGCCGCTTCCCGCGTCCCCGGCCGCCGGTGTCCCAGCTCCAGGCGATCCAGTCGCCGGGAAGGCGGGAAGCCCTTCCAAGGAACCGGAGATAAAGGACGTGGAACAACCTTCCGTCCGTCCCTCCGAGAAGTTGACGGCCGGGATGGCGCTGCTGCTCGAACTCGGGCGCAGGGAGCCCCGGATGGCCCTGGCGGGGAAGCCGTTGTGCGACCAGGCGGCCCGGGTGGAGGGGCTGCTGGCGGGCGGGTGGACGCGGGAGGCGTTGACCGGGGTCCTGTCCGCGCCGCTGCCGGAGAAGGTGACGCACAGCGTGGGGGCGGTCCTGGCGGGGCGGATCACCAGGCTGCCGGCCGTTCCGGCGCCCCGACGGGAAGCGGCGGGGCCGCGCCGGCACGAGTGCCCCGGGCGGGGCGGGATGTGCGGGCGGCCCGTGGCCGGGGTCGGGCAGGTGTGCGGGGTGTGCCGTTAGCGCTCCGGCGGGTGGAAGGTGACCGGGGCGTCGAAGGCGGCGCGGCGGGTGGTGCGGCGCAGGGTGCGCAGGACGGGGGTGCCGAGGGTGACGCACAGGACGACGGTCAGGGCGGCTCGCGGCAGGTCCCACCCCAGCGATGTGGTCAGGCAGTAGGCGGCGAAGCGGACCAGATTGGCGGGCAGCGGGTCGCCGGGGTGGAAGGAGATGGAGCCGGCCAGGCCGCCGATGTACGGCCAGCCCTGGAGGTTCATGATCGTGCCGTAGAGGAGGGAAGCCAGAGCTCCGTAGGCGGCGAGGAGCCAGAGCTCGCGGCGGCCGCGCAGGGAGGAAGCGCCTGGCAGCAGCCCCGCGCCGAGGCACACCCACCCCATCGCCAGCATTTGGAACGGCAGCCACGGCCCCACCCCGCCGGTGAGCAGCGCGGAGGCGAACATCGACAGCGAGCCGAGCACGAAGCCGAAGCCCGGTCCGAGCACCCGCCCGGAGAGCACCATCAGGAAGAACATCGGCTCCAGCCCCGCCGTGCCCGCGCCGAGCGGCCGTAGCGCCGCGCCGGCCGCGGCCAGGACGCCCAGCAGGGCCACGGACTTGGCGTCCAGCCCGGGCGCTCCGCCGCCCGCCGAGCGGCCTTCGGAGATCTGGGCGATGACGACGGCGAGGAGAAGGGGGAGGAGGAGGGCGAACAGCCACGGCGCGTCCGCGGAGTGGCCGATCAGCGCCGACTTGGTGGAGGCGAGCAGCGGCCAGCCGAAGGCCGTCACGCCGACGGCTGTGACGAGGAGGAGCGCCGTGACGGACCGGCGCCCCAGCGGGACGGGACGAGTGCTCATGCGCCCAGCGCCTCCGCGACCTGTGCGACGGTGAGCCACGGTCCGGGCGCCAGCACCTTGGCGACCTGCGGGGCGAAGGCGGGGGAGGAGACCACCACCTCCGCGGTCGGCCCGTCCGCGACGATCTCGCCCTCGGCCAGGATCACCGTGCGGTGGGCGAGTTCGGCGGCGAGTTCGACGTCGTGGGTGGCGAGCAGCACGGCGTGGTCCTCGGCCGCCAGCGAGCGCAGGATCTCCACCAGCCGGGCCTTGGCGGCGTAGTCGAGGCCGCGGGTCGGCTCGTCCAGGAGCAGCAGCGGGGGCCGGGCGGTGAGCACGACGGCGAGGGCGAGGGTGAGCCGCTGGCCTTCGGAGAGGTCGCGCGGGTGGGCGTCGTCGGCGATGCCGGGCAGCAGGCGTTCCACCAGGGCGCGGCAGGTGCCGGCGGCGGCGCCCGCGTCGGTGTCGGCCGCGGCGCATTCGGCGGCGACCGATTCGCCGTAGAGCAGGTCGCGCGGGTCCTGCGGGACGAGGCCGACCTCGCGGATCAGCTCGGCGGGGCGGGTGCGGTGCGGGGTGCGGCCGCCGACCTGGACGCTGCCGGAGGCCGGGGCGTGCAGGCCGACCAGGCTGCCGAGCAGGGTGGACTTGCCGGCGCCGTTGCGGCCCATCAGGGCGGTGATCTCGCCGGGGCGGAGCACGAGGTCCACGCCGCGCAGGGCGGGGACCGGGCCGCGCCGGACGGCGAGGTGGTGGGCGACGGCGATGGGGGCGCCGGACGAAGAACCGGAAGAACCGGAAGAACCGGAAGAACCGGAAGAGCCAGAGGAACCAGAGGAACCAGAGGAACCAGAGGAACCGACAGCGGTGGGCGTCCGGCCGTCGAGTCGGGCGCGCAGCGGGGCGGCCTTGCGGCGCGCGTCGCGGACGGAGAGCGGCAGCGGCCGCCAGCCCGCGAGCCGGCCGAGGCCGACCACCGGCGGGTGGACGGGGGAGTGCGCCATCACCTCGGCGGGTTCGCCGAGGACGGGCGGGGCGCCGGGGGTGAGCAGCAGCACCTGGTCGGCGTACTGGACGACCCGTTCCAGTCGGTGCTCGGCCATCAGCACGGTGGTGCCGAGGTCGTGCACCAGTCGTTGGAGGACGGACAGCACCTCCTCGGCCGCGCCCGGGTCGAGCGCCGAGGTGGGTTCGTCGAGGATCAGCACGCGGGGGTGCACGGTGAGCACCGAGCCGATCGCGACGCGCTGCTGCTGGCCGCCGGAGAGGGAGGTCAGCGCGCGGTCGCGCAGCTCGGCGAGGCCGAGCAGGTCGAGGGTCTCCTCGACCCGGCGGCGCATCACGTCGCCCGGCAGGCCCAGGGACTCCATGCCGTAGGCGAGTTCGTCCTCCACCGTGTCGGTGACGAAGTGCGCCAGCGGGTCCTGCCCCACGGTGCCGACCAGGTCGGCGAGATCGCGCGGCCGGTGTTCGCGGGTGTCCCGGCCGTCGACGGTGACCCGGCCGTGCAGCACCCCGCCGGTGAAGTGCGGCACCAGGCCGCTGACCGTCCCCAGCAGGGTGGACTTGCCGGAGCCGGACGGGCCCACCAGCAGGCAGAGTTCGCCCTCGGGGACGGTGAGGTCGACGCCGCTGAGGGCGGGCGCGGCGGAGTCCGCGTACCGGACGGAGACCTGCTCGAAGGTGATCACGATGCCCTCCGGGGCGGGGTCGGGGCGGCGAACGCCGGTACCAGGCCGAGCAGGACGGCCAGCACGGCGGTCAGCGGCAGCGCGGGGACGGTCGGCGGGACGACGGTGGGGGCGAAGGCGGCCGGGTCCCGCGCGGCCAGGTAGGTGGTGAGGGCGGCCACGACCACCCCGGAACCGGCGGTCAGCCATTCGGGGAGGGCCCACGGGTCGGGCCGGTAGCGGGTTCTGACGGAGCGTCGGTTGCCGAGCAGCAGTCCGGCCGCGGCGGCGGCGAGGCCGAGCAGCAGGACGGGCAGGGCCCAGCCCGCGCCGCCGGCCGTCAGCAGCCCGTACGCGGCCAGGCAGACCCCGAGCAGCCCGGCCAGGGTGAGCGCGGCCGTCGCCCGGGCGAGCCGGCGCGGGACGTCGGCGGTGCGGCCGAAGCCCCGGGTGTCCATTGCGGCGGCCAGTGCGATGGACCGCTCCAACGCGCCTTCCAGTACCGGGAGTCCGACGCTCAGCAGGGCCGCGACGCCCTTGTCGGTACGGCCGCGAAGGCGCCGTGCGGCGCGCAGCCGGCGGACGTCCGCGATCAGGTTGGGGGCGAAGGTCATCGCCACGACGACGGCGACGCCCGCCTCGTAGAGCGCGCCGGGCAGGGTGCGCAGCAGGCGGGCCGGGCTGGCCAGGGAGTTGGCGGCGCCGACGCAGATCAGCAGGGTGGCCAGCCGCAGCCCGTCGTACAGGGCGGCGAGCAGCCCCTCGGCGGTGACCCGGCCGCCGATCCGCACGCCCTGCGCCCAGGCGGGCAGCGGGAGTTCGGGCAGGGTGAACAGCACATGGGTGCCGGGGATCGGCGAGCCGAGGAACACGGCGAACACCAGCCGGATGCCGAGCACCAGCAGGCCCAGCCGCAGGAACGCCCCGTACGAGCGGGACCAGGGTGCGTCGCCGCGCCGGGCCGCGACCACGTACCCGGCGACGGCCGCGAGCAGCAGCAGGATCGCCGGGTTGGTGGTGCGGGTGGCCGCCGCGCCCAGCCCGAGCGCCCACAACCACCAGGCCCCGGGGTGCAGTTGACGGGGGCCGGTGGGCGGCCGGGTGCTACGGGCGGCGGTGCTGCTCACGGGGGATTCCTGGATCGGGTGGGTTAGGAGTGACGGCGGCGGCGGGCCTGCCAGACGGCGCCACCGGCGAGGACGGCGACCAGCGCGCCACCGGCGATCAGGCCGACGTCCGGGCCGCTGCCGTGGTCGTTCGACGTGGCGTCGGTGCCCGGCCGGTCGGCGCCGGCCGCGCCGACCTGGTCGCCGCAGCCCGCCTTCGGGTACCCGGCGATGGCGCAGAGCAGCCCGTTGGTGTCGTAGCGCAGCGGCGGGGCGACGGCGGCCAGCACCTCGGCCGAGGTGGCCCGCGGTGTGACGCTGGCGCAGGCGGTGCGCTGCTCGGGCACGGCGGCGGCGGAGCCGGCGTCCTCGGCGGTCCCGAAGTCCAGCACGACGGCCACCCGCTTGTGCCCCTCCTGGGCGGGGGTGGCCGCGCAGATGTCGGCGAAGCTCCCGGCGGTCCGCGGCGTCGCGGCGTCCTGTCCGCCGTCCGGGCTCAGCGCGAACCGCCACCCGTCCACCGCGCCGTCCGGCGGCACCGCGACGGCGGGCCCCTGCTGCTGGTACGCCCAGCTCCCGCCCTCGGCGCCGCGCCAGAACGACCAGTACCGGTATCCGGCCGCGTGCGCGGGCGCGGCGGAGGCGAGCAGCAGCACCGCCCCGAGGAGGGGGAGGAGCAACGCGGCCAGGGCGGTCGAGGGCCGCCGGCCGGGCGGGGTGGGGCGGGGTGCCGGGTGCATCAGGCGGGGTGCCGGGTGCATCAGAGGTGGGGGTTGCGCTTGCGCTGGAGGCTCAGCAGCAGGCCGCCGCCGATGCCGACGAGGAGGCCGACGCCGATGAGCCAGTACTGGCTGATGCCGCCGTCCTTCTTCTCCTTCGGGGCCTCGGTCGCCGAGGCGGTGGCGTCGGCGGCCTTGGGCGTCGGGCCGAGGGCGGTGAGCTGGCCGGTCAGGGCGGTGGTGTCGCGGTGGGCGGCCTGGGCGACCAGCAGGAGGGTGGCGGTGGCGCCGGCGTCGGTGCCGCCCTTGGTCCAGGTGGCGCCTTCCTTGGTGAGCCAGTCGACGGCGCCGGCGGCCTGCTGGGGGTGGCCGCTCTGGGTGAGGGCGAGGGTGGCCCAGGCGGTGGCGGTGTAGTCGGGGGTGGGGGCGGCGCCCGGGGTGGTGAGGGTGAGGTGGTCGCCGCCGGCCGCCAGCTGGGCGGTGAGGTAGGCGCCGACGGCCTCGCCGGAGTCCGCGTGGGCGACCGGGCCGGGAGCTGCCGCGGCGTCGGAGGGGCACACCAGTGCCTTGGGCGCGGCGTCGGCGCGCACCGAGGTGGCGACCGGCAGGCGGCCGCCGGCGGCGGCGAGCGCGGCCTGGGCGCTGGCCAGGGCGTTCGGGGTGAGGGCGCCGCCGGCCGGGTCGGGCTGGTAGGCGAAGGCGCCTCGCTGGTCGGCGGGGGCGGCGCAGCCGAGCTGGAACAGGGCGAGCCCGTCGAAGGCGGACTTGCCGGCCTTGGCGACTCCCGCCGGGTCGGTCTTCGCGGCGAACAGCGCGTTGACGGCGAGCCCGGTGGAGTCGGCGTCGCCCGGGTTGCCCGGGTTGTAGGCCCAGCTGCCGTCGGCGTTCTGGTTGGCCTTGAGCCAGGCGACGCCCTTGTCGACGGCGTCCTGGTGCCCGCCGAGGGCGACCAGGGCCTGGACGGCGATGGCGGTGGCGTTGCTGTCCTCGAACTTGGCGTCGCAGGCGGTGCCGGCGTTCCGGTAGGAGGGCCAGCCGCCGTCCTCGCACTGCTGGCCGGTGAGCCAGCCGACCGCGGAGTCGGCCGGGGTGATCCTGGCCGTCGTCAGCGCGGTGAGCGCGAGGGACTGCCGCCAGACGCCGTCGTACGTCGGGTCGCTCTTGCCGTACAGGCCGTCCGGGACGGCGGGCGGGGTGACGTCGGCGAGGGCCGGGCCGGCGGCGATGCCGGTGAGCAGCGCGGCGGACAGGGCGGCGGCGCCCAGGCGGGCGGCGGTCAGCATGGTGCGGGTGTGCCTTTCGGTGAGCGGTGGTGGCCCGGGCGGGGCCGTTCCGTAGTCCTCGACGGTGCCGGGCGCGTGCGTCCGGGCCGGCCGCTCGTCCCTCCCCGGGTGCTCCGGCTCGTCCGGGCGGCCGGTGGCGGCGCCGGTCTCACGGCTGCGGGTCAGCGCCGGGTTCGCACCGGCTTTCCCCGGGGGAGGAGCGGGATGGAGTTGTGCTGCCCGTCGACTCTAACCGCCGGAGCGCGGCGTGCGGCCCGAGGCGGGCAGGAACAGGTTCCAGATGCGAACCCGGGAAACCGACGGGCCGCGACGGGGCCGCCGCCCGCTCACGGCAGGGTGAGCAGCCGGGCCGCGGTGTGCAGGTCGGCCCGTACCTCGGCGATCGAGGCGCGGCCGGAGAGCCAGGCGACCAGGGCCGAGTGCCAGGTGTGCTCGATCACCCGCACCGCCGCGCGCTGGCTCTCGGTGGGCGGTCCGGACTGGCCGATCGCGTCCAGGATGAGCTGTCCGGTGGCCACGCTGACCTGGTCGACCTCGGCCCCGACCGAGCGGTCCGCGAAGGACAGCGCCCGGACCATCGCCTCGGCGAGCAGCGGTTCGCGCTGCAACGCGTGGAAGGCCCGGGTGAGGGTGTCGGCGACCCGCGGGGCCGGTTCGAGGTCGGTCGGCGGGTGGCGGCGGATGTGCTCGTGGAGGCCCTGGAGCTGCTCCAGCATCACCGCGACCAGCAGGTGCACCTTGGACGGGAAGTACCGGTAGAGCGTGCCGAGGGCGACCTGCGCGCTCTCCGCGACCTCCCGCATCTGCACCGCCTCGTACCCGCCCCGCACCGCCAGCGCGGTGGCGGCCCGCAGGATGCGCCGGCGCCGTTCGGCCTGGCGCGCGGTCAGCGGCGGCTCGCCCGGCGGGGAAGGCGGCGGGGAGAGCGGCGGCAACGTCGAAGGAGAGTGCGGCGGCAAGGGTGCTCCCGGGCTGGCGAGAGTGGCGGCGTGCTCCACGTGGTCGGCAGGATCCGGCGTGGCGGGAATCACCAGCCCTGGTTCCTGAGGAAATGCTACGGGCCGGTATCTTCGAGGTCTCTCATTGTTCACGTGGTCGACGACGAGTTCCCCGGCTACTGAAACCTGATCTACTTTAGCGACCGGAAGCACCACCGGCAGCACCGATAGCAGCTAGAGAAGAGGGCCCAGGATGACCGCGCAGCCGCTGCGGATTGCCCTGCTGTCGTACCGCGGTGACCCCTTCTGCGGCGGTCAGGGCGTGTACGTACGGCACCTCTCCCGCGAGCTGGCGCGGCTCGGCCACCACGTGGACGTGATCGGTGCCCAGCCCTACCCGGTGCTCGACGAGGTCGACGGCCCCGGCTCGGTGCGCCTGGTGGAGCTGCCGAGCCTGGACCTCTACCGCGCCGACGACCCCTTCCGCACCCCGGCCCGGGACGAGTTCCGCGGCCCGGTGGACGTGCTGGAGTTCGCCACCATGCGCACCGGCGGCTTCCCCGAGCCGCTCACCTTCTCGCTGCGCGCCCGCCGGTACCTGGCCGCCCACAAGGGCCGCTACGACGTGGTGCACGACAACCAGACCCTCGGCTACGGCCTGCTCGGCCTGGCCCGGCACGGCTTCCCGCTGGTCACCACGATCCACCACCCGATCACCGTGGACCGGCAGCTGGAGCTGGACGCCGCCGCGACCCGGGGCAAGCGCCTCTCGCTGCGCCGCTGGTACGCCTTCACCCGGATGCAGCGCCGGGTCGCCGCCCGGCTGGACCGCGTGATCACCGTCTCCGGGACCTCGCAGCGCGAGATCGCCGAGCACCTGGGCGCCGTGCCGGGCGCGATCTCGGTGGTGCCGATCGGCGCCGACACCCGGCTCTGGTCGCCCTCGGCGGAGGTCGAGCGCGTCCCCGGCCGGATCGTCACCACCTCCAGCGCGGACGTCCCGCTGAAGGGCCTGGTCTTCCTGGTCGAGGCGCTCGCCAAGGTGCGCACCGAGCGGGACGCCCACCTGGTGGTGGTCGGCAAGCCGCAGAAGGAGGACGGGCCGGTGGCCGAGGCGGTGCGCCGCTTCGGGCTGGCCGGGCACATCGAGTTCCGCAGCGGGCTGACCGACCGGGAACTGGTCGACCTCTACCGCTCGGCCGAGGTGGCCTGCGTCCCCTCCCTGTACGAGGGCTTCTCGCTGCCCGCCGCCGAGGCGATGGCCACCGGCACCCCGCTGGTCGCGACCACCGGCGGGGCGATCCCCGAGGTGGCCGGGCCGGACGGGGAGACCTGCCTGGCGGTGCCGCCGGGGGAGGCGGACGCGCTGGCCGCCGCGCTCGGCCGGCTGCTGGACGATCCGGAGCTGCGGGCCCGGCTCGGCGCGGCCGGACGGGAGCGGGTGCTGGCCCGGTTCACCTGGGAGCGGGCCGCCGAGCTGACCGCCGAGGCCTACCGCGCGGCGATCGCCACCGGCGTCGGCGCCCGGGCCCGCTCGGGGCCGGGCTGGCGGTACGTGGCCTAGGCCGTGTCGACGCGCACGGCGGGCGGCACCGTCCGGGGTGGGCCCCCGGGCGGCACCGTCCCGGTCGGCCACTCGAACGGCACGGTCCCGGAGGGCATGGTCCTGGAGGGCACGGTCCCGCACAGGACGGTCCCGCACAGCGCCGTCCCGGACGGCGCGGTCCTGGCCGGCCGCCCGGTCGGTGGCGGCGGGGCGGGGGCCCGCCCGGCGACGCTTGACACGCCGAACGAAGGCCTGACGAAGCGTCAAGAACGCTTGGCAGCAATAGGAATGGGAGTCCAGCAGTGCTGACCGTCGATTTCTCGCGCTTCCCGCTCGCCCCCGGCGACCGGGTGCTCGACCTGGGCTGCGGCGGGGGCCGGCACGCGTTCGAGTGCTACCGCCGCGGCGCCAACGTGATCGCCCTCGACCAGAACGCCGAGGAGATCGCCGAGGTCAGGAAGTGGTTCGCGGCCATGGAGCAGGCCGGTGAGGCCCCCGAGGGCGCGTCGGCGGTCGCGATGGAGGGCAACGCGCTGGCGCTGCCGTTCGAGGACGAGTCCTTCGACAAGATCATCATCTCCGAGGTGATGGAGCACATCCCGGACGACAAGGGCGTGCTCGCCGAGATGTTCCGGGTCCTCAAGCCGGGCGGCCTGCTCGCCGTCACCGTGCCGCGCTGGCTGCCGGAGAAGATCTGCTGGGCGCTGTCCGACGAGTACCACGAGGTCGAGGGCGGCCACATCCGGATCTACCGGGGCGACGAGCTGCTCGGCAAGCTCAAGGACGCCGGCCTGAAGCCCTACGGCACCCACCACGCGCACGCGCTGCACTCGCCGTACTGGTGGATCAAGTGCGCGGTCGGCGTCGACAACGACAAGGCGCTGCCGGTGAAGGCGTACCACAAGCTGCTGGTCTGGGACATCGTCGGCACCCCGGTGATCAGCACCCTCACCAAGGCCGCCGAGCGGGCGCTCAACCCGGTGATCGGCAAGAGCTTCGTCGCGTACGCCTCCAAGCCCAACCGCGCGCCGGGCGGGACGGCGTGACCGCCGCCGTCCCCGAGGTGCTGCTGCTCGACGGGGTGCTCGACGCCGAGCAGGCCGCCGACACCGTCCGCAGCATCCTGGCCGAGCAGCGCCCCGACGGCGCCATACCGTGGTTCACCGGCCACCACCTCGACCCCTGGGACCACACCGAGGCCGCGATGGCCCTCGACACGGCCGGCGAGCACGCCGCCGCCGAGGCCGCCTACCGCTGGCTCGCCGCCGCCCAGAACCCGGACGGCTCCTGGTACGCCGCCTACACCGACGGCGTGGTCACCGACCGGGCCAAGGAGAGCAACTTCTGCGCCTACGTCGCGGTCGGGGTCTGGCACCACCACCTCAGCACCGGCGACGACGCCTTCCTGGAGTGGATCTGGCCGGTCGTCCGGCGCGCCCTGGACTTCATCGTCGGACTGCGGCTGCCCGGCGGCCCGATCGCCTGGCGGGTCGACGAGGACGGCACCGCCACCGACGAGGCGCTGCTCACCGGCTCGTCCAGCATCCTCCACGCGCTGCGCTGCGGCCTGGCCATCGCCGACTACCTGGAGGAGCCGCAGCCCGACTGGGAGCTCGCGGCCGGGCGGCTGGGGCACGCCGTCTCCCACCACCCCGAGCGGTTCCTGGACAAGGACCGCTACTCGATGGACTGGTACTACCCGGTGCTCGGCACCGGCCTGCGCGGCGAGGAGGCGCTGGCCCGGATCGAGCGGGACTGGGAGCGCTTCGTCGTCCCCGGCCTCGGCGTGCGCTGCGTCAGCGACCGCCCGTGGGTGACCGGCGGGGAGAGCGCCGAGCTGGCGCTCGCGCTCTGGGCGATCGGCCAGTCCGACCGCGCGGTGGACATCCTGCGCTGGATCCAGAAGCACCTGCGGCACGAGGACGGCTCGTACTGGACCGGGTACGTCTTCGAGGACGACGCGATCTGGCCGGAGGAGCGCACCACCTGGACGGCGGGGGCGCTGCTGCTGGCGGTGGCCGCGCTCGGCGGGGACCCGGCGACGGTTGCGGTCTTCGGCGGGGAGCAGCTGCCGGCCGGGCTGGTGGTCGAGGACTGCTGCTGAGCCGGGCGTGCGGGCGGGCGTCGCGCGCACGGACGGGAACCGGCGGCGCGCACGAGCGCTGACGCGGAAGGGGCGGGACCGGAGAACCGGTCCCGCCCCTTCGCGGTGTGTCGGCGGACGTCAGCCGCGCTGGATGCCCGAGGTGTCGGCCAGCACGCCCTGGCTGCCGTCCGGCAGCTGCGCGACCAGCGCGGCGCCGCGCTGCTCGACGGCCAGGTACCAGGTGCCCGGCACGACCTCGCCGACCGGGGCACCGGCCGGGTTGTCCTTCGGGGCCAGCTGGCGCGGGGCCGGGACGGCGAACCAGAACGGCTGGAAGTCCGCCGCCGGGGCGGGCGCCTGCTGCTGCACGGCCTGGGCCGGCTGCGGGGCCGGGGCGCCGGCGTCGTGCGGCTGGACCGGCTGGCCGGGCTGCGGCTGGCCGGCACCCGGGTAGCCGTAGCCGCCCTGGCCGCCGAACGCCGGGTCGTGGCCCTGGGCCGGGTAGCCGTACTGGCCGGGCTGGCCGGCCGCACCCGGGTGACCGGGCTGGCCCGGGTAGCCGTACTGGCCGGGGACGGCCGCCGGGCGGTCGGAGACCAGCGGGGCCTTCAGCGCGGGCACCAGGGGGCTCGCGGCGGCCGCGCCGGCGAGCACGATCAGCGCGATGAAGCCGAGCCAGGCGCCGAAGCCGTGGCTGACGCTCGAACCGTACGGGCTGGCGCCCAGGGACCAGACCGAGGTCCACAGCGCGGCGACGGAGAAGGCGATGCCCCACTGGTCCAGGCGCAGGCCGAGCACCTGGCGGTTGGCCGCGGCCTCGCCCTGGAAGCGCTGCACCAGGATCAGCACGGCGGCGACGATGCCGAGCAGGTAGATCGAGGGCAGGACGGGGAACAGTTCGGTGCTCCACGCGTTCTTTGAGGCATCCGCACAGTACCGGCCGCTGCAGTCCGCGGTCAGGTAGGGCAGGAAGGAGGCGATGAAGAGCAGGACGGCCGCGCCTGCGACGGCGGCGTCTCCCCTGGTGAGAGCGCGCAGATTCACTAACGTTCCCCTCGTTGACGTGTCGTGGACGGTGGTTCGTGCGGTCGGGCCGACCGGCCGAAACTCCCGAACGGACCAGAAGCCTAGGCCCAACCGTCCTGCCGGTGCACGGCGGGACGGTGAATGGGGCGAAGTCGTTGCAAACCGTGAGGTCCGGGCGGAGCGTCGTCCTCCGGGGGTGTGCGGTTCAACTCCCGCGTCGCTCTTCGGTCTTCTCTTGGGTCGTCAGGAACGCGGTCAGCGCGTCGGCGATCCCCTGGGCCGCCTGCTGGCGCCACTGAGGGTCCGTCATCCGCTTCGCGTCCGTCGAGTTGCGCATGTTACCGCACTCGACGAACACCTTGGGGACGGTGGAGAGGTTGAGGCCGCCCAGGTCGGAGCGGGTGTCCAGGCCGTCCTTGGCGATGTAGTCCGCGTACGGTTCGCCGGTCGCGGCGCGGAACCGCTCGCGCAGCAGGAGGCCGAGCCGGTGCGAGGGATCGACGATCGCCGCGTTGTCCGCCTTTCCGGCCACCACCCTGGCGGGCATGATCACGTGGAATCCGCTGCCGCTCGCCGGACCGCCGTCCCCGTGCACCGAGAGCGCGACATCGGCGTGCGCCTCGGCGCCCGCGCGGGCGCGTTCGTCGATGCACGGGCCCCAGGGGCGGTCGCCGTCCTGCACCAGCACCACCTTGGCGCCCCGGGCGGTCAGGATGGCGCGGGCCCGGCGGGAGACGTCCAGGGTGTACTCGGCCTCGGTGTAGCCGGCGTTGGTCTCGGTGCCGGTGGTGTCGCACTCCTTGCGGGCGTTGCCGATGTCCACCTGGCGGTTGATCTCGGCGGTGTGGGCGGAGTTGCCGGGGTTGTGGCCGGGGTCGAGCAGGATCGTGCGGCCGGCCAGGTCGGTGGCCGGGTCGGCGGGCGGGGCCGGGGTGCCGGCCGAAGGGGTGCCGGCCGGGGGGGTGCCGTCGGGGGTCGCGCCGTCGGTGGGGGCCGGCGCGACCGGAGGGGTGAGGGGCGTGCCGGTGGCGCCTGGCTGGCCCGTGGCCGTCGAAGCCGAGGCAGGAGCCGAAGCCGAGGCAGGAGCCTGCGACGCCGTGGCCCGGGCCGTCGCGCCCGTCGGGCCGGAGTGGTCGAGGGCCCGCCAGCCGAACCAGCCCGCCGTGCAGAGGGGAACGGCCACCGCCGCGGCCGTGGTGGCGCGCAGCAGGGCGGAGCGGCGGGGCGGTCGGGCGGCGGAACCGGTCACGGGTCGGTCAGATCCTGTCCTGGGTGCGCGGAGTCAGGCCGTAGTTCTTGGCGATCGGGTTCCACTTGTTCATGAAGTCCGTCTTCGCCTGGGTGGCCTGCGGGTTGAGCTCGTCGGCGTGCTTCTTGTCCTGGGTGGCCGGGGCCCTGCCGGTGCACCCCTGGGCGGCCACGGCGCGCGCCCAGCTCGCGTACGCCTTGTCGATGTCGGCCGACAGCTGCCAGGCGGACTTCAGCGAGTTCACCGCGTCCGCGCCGCCCGGCACGTCCGTGACGCTCAGTTGGGAGAGCTTGGCCAGCAGGGCGGTCCGCTGGCTCGCGCCGTTGTCGAAGGTCTGCGCGGCGCTCTCGATGTCGGCCTTCGACGGGCAGCTGGTCACCTTGGCGACCGCACTGCCGATCGGGGCCTTGGCGTTCTCGCCCTCGCTGAGCAGGCTGTCCAGCGCCTGGGCCTGGGTCTGGGCGCCCGGGCCGGCGGCGGTCGCGGTCGGGGACGGCGCGCCGGTGGGCGAGCCGGACGCGCTCGCGGCAGCGCTCGGCGCGCCGTCCGTACCCGTGGGCGCGGGGGCGGGCGGCGGGTTGTCCGCGCCGGTCGCCGGGGCGGAGGCCGGGGCGGGCGCGGCCTGGCCGTCCTTGTCGCCGCCCTGGGTGGCGAACAGCAGCCCGCCGCCGATCGCCAGCACCAGGAGCAGGGCGAAGCCGATCAGCAGCGGGGCCTTGCGGTTGGCCGGACGGTCCTCCTCGTCCCCGTGGCCGGTCGGATAGTCGGGCTGGGCGCCGTATGGGGGCTGGACGCCGTACGGGGGCTGCGCGCCGTACGCGGGCTGGGCGGCGCCGTACGGGGCCTGGGCGTCATGCGGGGCCTGGACGTCGTACGGAGGCTGCGCGGTCGGCGGGGCGGCCGGCGGCTGCAGGACGTAGTCGTGCCCGGGGGCCTGCGCGCCCGCGTGGGAGGGGAACGGCGCGGTCGGCGGGGCGGCCGGCGGCGGCGGGGTGGCGCCGGGGAACAGCCGGGCGGTCGGCGGATCGTAGCCGGGCGAGCCGGCCAGGTACGGGCGGGCGCCCAGCGGCGGGCCCTGGTCGCCGACGGCACCGGGTGCGGGCGGCGGGGCCATCGGGCCGGGGCGGGCGGCGGACTGCTCGGTCGCGGACGGTGGGGGCACGGCGGCGGAGGCCGGGGCGGCGGGTGCCCCGGGGGCGGGCTGGGGGTCGGCCGGGCGCTGCGGGCCACGCACCCAGCCGCCGGCGCCGCCGCGCGCGGTGGGGTCCCAGACCGCCGGAGCGCTGTTCTGCTGGTCCGTCATGTCGCTGCTGGCCCCCACCGTCCGCCGATGCTCTGCGCCCTGCCTGGTGCTGCGCGGCCACCGTACCGTTCGAACCCCCGCCCGACAGCCCCGGCACGACGTTAGAGCATCGGCGCGGGGCGGCGGGAAGGGTTCAGGAGACGGGCCTCAGCGGGCGGTGCGGCGCAGGACGCGCAGGGAGCCGGTCACCGAGATCTCCTCGAAGCCCTCGGCCAGCGCCCGCAGGTACACCCGGTACGGGGCCTGGCCGCCGTCCGCGGGGTCCGGGAAGACGTCGTGCACCACCAGCAGGCCCTCCGGCGCCAGGTGCGGCACCCAGCCCTCGTAGTCGCCGGTCGCGTGCTCGTCGGTGTGCCCGCCGTCGATGAACACCAGGCCCAGCGGGCGTCCCCACAGCGCGGCGATCCGCGGCGAGCGGCCGACCAGCGCCACCACGTGCTCCTCCAGCCCGGCGGCGTGCAGGGCGCGGCGGAACCGCGGCAGGGTGTCCATCAGCCCGACCTCGGGGTCGACCAGCGTCGGGTCGTGGTACTCCCAGCCGGGCTGCTGCTCCTCGGAGCCGCGGTGGTGGTCGACGGTCAGCGCGACCGTCCCGGCCTCCCGGGCCGCCGCCGCGAGCAGGATCGCCGACCGCCCGCAGTACGTGCCGATCTCCAGCACCGGCAGCCCGGTGCCCCGCGCCGCCGCCACCGCCGCCGCGTACAGCGCGAGACCCTCGTCCACCGGCATGAACCCGGTGGCCCCCTCGAACGCCGCCAGCACCTCGGGCGCCGGTTCGGCGCTCAGCAGCAGGTCGGACATGGGGTGCTCCTCGGGGTCGGGACGCGGACGGACGTGCACGGACCCTACTCGACGGTAGCGGGGGCGGCGGTGCCGGGGCGGCCCGGTTCCATCGGCCCGTGGTCGGTGGAACGCGTTCTCGTCGTGCCGCGCCGCCCGTGCCAGAATCGGCGCGACCGCCGATCCGAGGAACACCAGGCACCCCGGGAGCAGCACCATGCGCGCAGCCGTCCTGCACAAGACCGGCCAGGAGACCCTCGACGTCCGCGAGGACGTCACGGCCGTCGGCTTCGGACCGGGCACCGTACGGGTCCGGATGCGCGCCGCCAGCCTCTGCCACTCGGACCTCTCCGCGATGAGCGGCGTGCTGCCGCAGCCCGCGCCGTTCGTCCCCGGGCACGAGGGCGCCGGGGACGTGCTGGAGGTCGGCGAGGGCGTCACCGGCCTCGCCGCCGGCGACCGGGTGGTGCTCTGCTGGATGGCCCCGTGCGGCCGCTGCGACCACTGCCGCCGGGACCGCGGCCACCTGTGCATCGCCAGCCTGCGCGGCCTCGGCGCCCCGGGGTTCCGGATCGCCGAGGGCGGGCTGGACGCCTCCGGCTTCTACGGCACCGGGGCCTTCGCCGAGGAGGTCGTGGTCGCGGCGAACGCCGTCATCAAGGTGCCCGCCGACCTCCCGTACGAGGCCGCCGCGCTGATCGGCTGCGGGGTGACCACGGGCGTCGGCGCCGCGGTGAACACCGCCCGGGTCGAGCCCGGTGCCTCCGTCGCGGTGATCGGGGCGGGCGGGGTCGGCGTGGCCACCGTGCAGGGCGCCCGGGTCTGCGGCGCCGGCCGGATCACCGTCGTCGACCCGGTGGCCTCGCGCCGCGAACGCGCCCTGGCCTTCGGCGCCACCGAGGCGATCGCGCCCGAGGACCTGAAGGCGGCGGCCAGGAAGCTGCCCGGCGGCGGCTTCGACTACGTCTTCGAGGCGGTCGGCCGCGCGGCCACCGTTCGGGCCGGCTACGAGGCCGCCCGGCGCGGCGGCGCGGTGGTGGTCATCGGCGCGGGCGCGCAGGACGACCTCGCGCAGTTCACCATGGGCGAGCTGTTCTTCAACGAGAAGCGCCTGCTGCCCTCGCTGTACGGCGGGGCGACGGTGACGCGCACCATCGGACTGGTCGTGGACCTCTGGCGGGCCGGGCGGATCGACCTCGACGGGATGGTCACCCACCGGGTGGGGCTCGCGGACGTCAACCAGGCGATCGCGCAGATGCGCAGCGGCGAGGCGCTGCGGACGGTCGTGACGATGGACTGAGGGCGGGCCGGGGGCGAACGCGGGCCGGGGGGAAGGCGAGGGCCCGCCGGGGGAGTCCGTGCCCTCCCGGCGGGCCCTCGGGCGCGGCGCCGCCCTGAGGCGCCGCTGCGGTCAGCCCCGCGCGCCGGCCGCGCGGTGGCGGCCGTGCGGGTCGGTCTCCGGCCTGTCGTCGGCGGCGGTGCCACCGCGGTGGCGGCCGTGCGACGCGGTGTCCTTGGCCGTCTTCTCGTCGGCGTCGGTCCCGGTAACCGCGGGTCCGGTGGTGTCGGTGAGGGTGTCGGACATGAGATTCGTCTTTTCCGTGCGGAGGGTGCAGGTCATCGGCGCCCGGCCGGCGCCGGTGGCGCACGGTCGGGGCCCCGATCGGGCGCTCGGTACGCGCCCGTAGCCGGTGATCGCGGCCCGTGCCCCGGCCACCATAACGGCCGGAACGGACGAGATCCTATCGAGATCATGACGCGGGTCCCGTGCTGGTCCGGGGCCCTGAACCGGGCCGGCGGCCCACCGGTACGGCGGCCCGGGGCGGGCGCCCGGCAGGTCCGTACCAAGGTCCGACAATCGGTGCCCACCCGCGGCGAGTTCACCCGGATCGCCCAGTGCGGGGCCGCCGCGGGGCTGCCGGGCGGGCCGAGGCCGCGCCGGGCGGCGGATCAGCCCGGACGGCCGGTCCGCAGGAACGTGGCCAGCAGCTCGTGCAGGACGGCGGCGCCCTCGTCCGCGAGTACCTCGTGCCCGGCCCCGGCCGCCTCCACGTACCGGAAGTCCTCGCCCTCGATCCGGCCGATCCGCAGCAGCTCGTGCCGCAGCGACCGGGACTGGCTCACCGGTACGACCTCGTCCCGGTTGCCGTGCACCATCAGCAGCGGGGCGCTCAGCCGGTGCGCGAGCTGCAGGACGTCGCGCGGGCCGCGGGCGTCGGCGATCGGCTCGCCGCCGCCCAGGCGGGTGGTCAACGCCCCTACGGGCGGCGCAGCTTCGGCCAGCAGCCGGGCGCCGGACAGGAACGGCGCGACCACCGCGCAGCGGGAGACCTGCTCGGCCGGCGCGTGCGCGGCCGCCAGCAGCGCCAGGAAGCCGCCGTAGCTGACCCCGAAGAGGGCCGGCGGCTCCAGGCCGAGGGCGGCGCGCTGGCCCGCGATGCCGTCCAGCAGGTGCAGCACGTCGTCCAGGTCGGGACCGCCCCAGGCGCCCCGGATGGCCAGCGCGTGCGGCACGCCGTAGCCGGTGGAGCCGCGCTGGTTCGGCGCGACCACCGCCAGGCCCTCGGCGGCCATCCGCTGCAGCGCCGGGTCGAACTCCAGCCGCCAGGCGTCCGCCGGGCCGCCGTGCAGCGCCAGCACCAGGTGCGGACTGCTCAGCCAGGCGTCCCCGCCGTACACCACGGCCTCCAACGGGCCTGCCGGGCCCGCCAGTTCGAGGCTCTGCGCGGGCTGCCAGCGGCCGCCGTCGCCGGGCGCGGTGCTGCCGTCCAGCCGCCAGCCGGGTGGCTCGGTCAGCACCGGGCGCACCCCGCCGGGCTGCCAGGGCAGGATGGTGTCCCGCCACGGCCCGGGCAGCCCCGAGGCCAGCGGTGCGAGTCGTAGCGGCAGCGGCGTCGGCCCGGAGGCGGCCGGGAGCGGACCGTGCGCCAGCAGCGCGTCGACGTCCAGGGTGGCCAGCGCCGCCGGATGGTCGGGCGAGGAGTACGGCAGCCGCAGCCCCGCCTCGCCCCAGTGGCCGACCGCGCCGAGCCGCCCGGGCGGCACCGGCAGCGGGTCCAGCCGCCCGGCCGAGGGCCGCCACAGTGCGAGGGCCGAGCCCGCGCCGTGGTCGATCTGCACCGCGACCCCCGGGCCGTCCGCCGCCACCCGGAGCGCCACCGGCCGCAGGAGCATGCCCGCGACGTGCAGGCACTCCGGGAACCGCAGCGGCTCCCCGGATCCGAGGACGCCCCAGCCGAGCCGGTCGGCGCCGGGCGCGTCGCTGCGCACCATCGCGAAGCGGCTGTCCGGGTCGAACAGCACCAGGCGGTCGTTGCTGTCCGGGCCGATCTCCAGCAGCGGGGTGGTGGAGCCGGTGCGCAGGTCGAGCACCACGCTGCGGACCAGGCCCGCGTTCACCCGGTCCAGCGCGAGCAGCGTGCCCGTACGGTCCAGCCAGGTGCCGCCGCCGTGCAGCCCCGGGATCTCGGCGACCTGCTCGGGCTCGCCGCCGTCCGCGCGTACGAGCCAGACGGTGGTCGCCGGGCGGGTGTCGCTGCCGAGGGCGACCGCCACCGGCGGCCGCGGGCCGGCCCCGGCCCGGGTCGGGAGCGGCAGCACCCGCAGTCCGGCCATCCGCAGCGCGCCCGCGTGCTGTTCCGCGGTGGAGCCCTCGCCGGGCGCCAGGCGGACCAGGTCGTGCCGCTCGCCGTCGTGCCGGCAGATCAGCACCGAGCCGTCCGACAAGGGGACCAGCTGCGAGCGCGGGCTCTCCGAGCGGTTGCCAGGCAGCGGCAGCGGGGTCGGTACGGCCGGGCCGCCGTCCTGCGGCAGCCGCCAGCTCTCCACGTACCAGCCGCTGTCGGCGGAGGAGGCGAGGCAGGCGGCGTGGCCGCCGTCGGCGGCGAAGGCGAAGCCCAGCCGGCGCAGGGCCTGGGTCACGGTCCGGGTGGCCACGTTCATGCTCCACTCACCCCGGGGGTGCCGTCGCGCCGCGGCCGGGTGGTCCCCGGGCCGCTCGGGGGCCGCCCGGCGATTCGTTCCTGCACCGGGAAGGCGGAGCCCTCCCGTCCGACCCGCCCGACCGGCTCGACCCGCCCGACCGGCCCGACGGCGTGCGGCTCCGGGGGCGCGGACGCGGGCGGCCCGGCCGCGCGCCGGAGGCCGCCGCCGGTGACGTCCCGGTCACCGCCGTCTCCCCGGCCTCCGGCACCGGTCGGTGCCGCCCGCGTCGCCTCCGGCCACGAACCCGCCGCGGCCGGTCCGGGTGCGACCGATCCCCTCTTACCGGCCGTACGCAGCGATGTGCCCGCTCCCATTCGCCACCACATCCCTTCGTCCCGGCCACCGCCCCGGGTGCCCACTGCTCGAGGCACCCGGGCCACGGCCCGGCCTGATCGGTCTTCCCGGAGGGAGCGGCGGTGCCGCCCCGGCGCGGGAGCGCTCGCCCGGATCCCGTCCGGCCCGGCGCGGCCGCCGCCCGACTCCTGTCGCGGCTGGCGCCGGGGCAACTCCCGTTCGCAGGAGTGAAGTTACTTTCGAGCCAACCGAAGCCTCAACGCAGAGCCGGTCACTTCACTCGTAAGGGTGATCAAGGCATGGTTTCGAATTCGTACGAGACCCCTGCTGTGAGTAACGGACGCCAGGCGTGCGGCCGCGTACGGAGCGCGCGGGCCCCGTCGGGCGCCTCCCGTCGACGATTGACGCGCACCCGTACGCCCACAGCTCCCGCGTCCGAACAGCCGCGACGAATTCCCCGGCAGCCCGCCGAACGGCCGAGGCCCGACCGCCCCCGCGCGCACGGTAGTCTCGACAGGTGCCGAAACTGTCCGACGTCATCACCGCGCTCGAAGAGGTCTACCCGCCGCAGTGGGCGGAGTCCTGGGACGCCGTCGGCCTGGTCTGCGGAGACCCTCAGGCCGAGGTCAACCGCGTGCTGTTCGCCGTCGACCCCGTCCAGGCGGTCGTCGACGAGGCCGTGGAGTGGGGCGCCGACCTCGTGGTCACCCACCACCCCCTCTACCTGCGCGGCACCACCAGCGTCGCCGCCACCACCTTCAAGGGCCGGGTGGTGCACACCCTGATCACCAACGGCATCGCCCTGCACGTCGCCCACACCAACGCCGACCACGCCGACCCCGGCGTCTCGGACGCGCTCGCCGAGGCGGTGGGCCTGAAGGTCACCGGCCCGCTGGTGCCGGACCCGACCGACCCGCTGGGCCGCCGCGGCAGCGGCCGGATCGGCCTGCTGGAGCCCCCGCTGCCCCTCTCCGCCTTCGCCGCGCAGGTGGCGAAGGGCCTGCCCGCCACCGCCGCCGGCGTCCGCGTGTCCGGCGACCCGAACCGGCTGGTCAGCCGGGTCGCGGTGTGCGGCGGCTCGGGCGACAGCTTCCTCGCCGACGTCCGGTCGGCCGGCGTGGACGCCTATCTGACCGCCGACCTGCGTCACCACCCGGCCTCCGAGGCCGCCGAGGCGGCGCCCGTCGCACTGCTCGACGCCGCCCACTGGGCCACCGAGTGGCCCTGGCTCACCCTGGCCGAGCGGGCCCTGCTGGCCGCCGCCGACAAGCGCGGCTGGGCCGTGGAGACCAAGGTCTCCCACCGGGTCACCGACCCGTGGACCGCGCACGCCCCCATGTCCTTCACCGCCTGACCCGATTCACAGGAGCTCTCCGCTTGAACGCCGCGCCCGCCGACCAGATCCGCCTGCTCGACCTCCAGGCCATCGACTCGAAGCTCGACCAGCTGGCCCACCGGCGCCGGAGCCTGCCCGAGCACGCCGAGATCGACAAGGCCACCGCCGACCACACCGCGCTCAAGGACCTCGTCGTCGCCGCCGAGGCCCAGAAGGGCGACACCGCCCGCGAGCTGACCAAGGCCGAGCAGGACGTCGAGCAGGTCCGCTCCCGTGCCGCCCGCAACCAGCAGCGCCTGGACTCCGGCGCGATCACCTCGCCGAAGGACCTGGAGAACCTCCAGCACGAGATCGGCTCGCTCGCCAAGCGCCAGGGCGACCTGGAGGACGTCGTGCTGGAGATCATGGAGCGCCAGGAGAGCGCCAAGAGCCGGGTCGAGGAGCTGTCCGCCCGCCTTGAGCACTCCACCGTCGTGCTCAAGGAGGCCGAGGGCCGCCGCGACGCCTCCTTCGCCGAGATCGACGGGGAGGCCGACAAGGTCAAGCGCGACCGCGAGACCGTCGCCGCCGTCATCCCGGCCGACCTGCTGAAGGTCTACACCAAGCTGCGCGAGACCCAGGGCGGCGTCGGCGCGGCCCGCCTCTACCAGCGCCGCTGCGAGGGCTGCCGCACCGAGTTCTCCATCACCGAGCTGAACGCCATCAAGGCCGAGCCGGCCGATAAGGTGGTCCGCTGCGAGAACTGCTCGCGGATCCTGGTCCGCACCTCCGACTCGGGCGTCTGAGCCGGTGACGGCGCGCTTCATCGTCGAGGCTGACGGCGGGTCCCGGGGCAACCCGGGGCCGGCCGGCTACGGCGCGGTGGTCCGCGACGGGGACACCGGGCAGATCGTCGCCGAGGCCGCCGAGTTCATCGGCCACGCCACCAACAACGTGGCCGAGTACAAGGGACTGATCGCCGGGCTCAGGGCGGCCCGCGCGCTGGACCCGGACGCCTCGGTGGACGTCCGGATGGACTCCAAGCTGGTCGTCGAGCAGATGTCCGGGCGCTGGAAGATCAAGCACCCCGACATGCAGCCGCTCGCCGCCGAGGCGCGCACCGTCTTCCCGCGCTCCAGGGTCACCTACACCTGGATCCCGCGCGAGCGGAACAAGGACGCCGACCGGCTGGCCAACGAGGCGATGGACGCGGGCAAGGCCGGGCGCCAGTGGGAGCCCCGCAAGCCGGCGGCCGCCGTCGAGGAACCGCCGCTGGAGACCGCCGCCCCCAAGGCCGGCTGGGCCGCCCCGGCCGACCTCGGCACCCCGACCACCTTCGTCCTGCTGCGCCACGGCGAGACCCCGCTCACCCCGGAGAAGCGCTTCTCCGGCAGCGGCGGCAGCGACCCGGAGCTCTCCGACAAGGGCCGCTGGCAGGCCGAGCGGGCCGCCGAGGCGCTGGCCGCGCGCGGCACGGTCCAGGCGGTCGTCGCCTCCCCGATGCGCCGCACCCGGCAGACCGCCGAGACCGTCGCCGAACGGCTCGGCCTGGAGGTCCGGTACGAGGACGGGCTGCGCGAGGTCGACTTCGGCGACTGGGAGGGCCTGACCTTCGCCGAGGTGCGGGAGCGCTACCCGGACGACCTCACCGCCTGGCTCGGCTCCGCCAAGGCCAAGCCGACCGGCAGCGGCGAGAGCTTCACCACGCTCACCCACCGGGCCGGCGTCGCCCGGGACAAGATCCTCGCCCGGTACGCGGGGAAGACCGTGCTGGTGGTCTCGCACGTCAGCCCGATCAAGACCCTGGTCCGGCTGGCGCTCGGCGCCCCGCCGGACTCGATGTACCGGATGGAGCTGTCCGCCGCCTCGATCTGCGCCGTCCAGTACTACGCGGACGGCAACGCCTCGCTGCGGCTGCTCAACGACACCTCGCACCTGCGCTGACCCGGCCGGGGCAGCCGGTCGGTGGACCTCGGTGCACTTCGGTGCACCACAGTGCATCTCAGTGCACCTCGGTGACCACCACGTCCAGCTGCCACGGCTTGCGGGCGGTGCCCTCCGCCGCGAGCTCCACCCGGTGGCCCAGCTCCAGCAGCGCGTCCATCAGCTCCTCGGGGTTCTTCGGCTCGGCGCCGGTGACCAGCAGGTCCCGGACGATCCGCCCCTTGGTCGCCTTGTTGAAGTGGCTGACCACGGTGCGCTTGCCGTTGCGCTCCTGGAGCACCCGGACGGTCGCGGTCCGGGAGGCCACCTCGCCGGCCGGCCGCCAGGCCGCCGCGTACGCGGAGCTGCGCAGGTCCAGCACCAGCCCGTCCGCGACCTCCGGAAGCACGGGGGCCATCGCACTCCGCCAGTACGCGCCGAGCGCCCCCAGCCGGGGGAGCTTCACGCCCATCGAGCAGCGGTAGGACGGGATCCGGTCGGAGATCCGCACCGCGCCCCAGAGACCGGAGAAGACCAGCAGCGAGCGCTCGGCCCGGTCGTACGCGACGGCGTCCAGGGTGGCCAGGCCGAGGTTGTCGAACAGCACCCCGGTGTACACCTCGCCCGCCGGGCGGGCCCCGGCCGTCGGCAGTCCGGCGTTCTTGGCGATCTCGCCGCGCAGACCGGGGGAGAGCCCGAGCACCTCGGCGGCGGTGTCCTCGTCGCCCCGGCACAGGCCCACCAACGCGTCCAGCACCGCACCGCGCGCCGCGGCCAGCCCGGGCAGCGACAGCCGCTCCAGCGCCACCGGCCCGCCGTCGCCGGACCCGGCCTTGCCCTCCGAGGGCGGCAAAAGCACCAGCACAGCGGACTCCTCGACAATCTGTGGCACACGAACCCCGCAACCCTACTGCGCCGGCCGCGCACACCCCGCGGCCGCCGCCCGGCCCCCGTCTCCTGGCCGCACCCCTGCCGTCGCCCCCGCTGGAGGACTGCGCCACCCGGACGCGCCGCCAACCCGCCCCGGGCCACCGCGCGGTGGGAGGATCGGTCCGTGCCCGACCCCCAGCCCCGCGCCGCCGCCCTGCCCGCGCCCGCGCCCGCTCCCGGGCCCGCGCTCGGGCCCCGCCGCCGTCTGCTCGTCCTGGCGATCTGCTGCCTGAGCCTGTTCATCGTCGGCCTCGACAACACCGTGGTGAACATCGCCCTGCCGGTGATCCAGCGGGACCTGGGCGCCCCGGCGTCCGGGCTCCAGTGGATCATCGACGCCTACACCCTGGTGCTGGCCTCGCTGCTGATGCTGTTCGGCTCGGTGGCCGACCGCTTCGGCCGCCGCCGGGTCTTCCAGACCGGCCTGGTCTGCTTCGCGCTCGGCTCGCTGCTGTGCAGCCAGGCGCCGAGCCTGGGCTGGCTGGTGGCGTTCCGGGCGCTCCAGGCGGTGGGCGGCTCGATGCTCAACCCGGTGGCGATGTCGATCATCACCAACACCTTCACCGACCCCGGGGAACGGGCCCGGGCGATCGGCGTCTGGGGCGGGGTGGTCGGCATCTCGATGGCGCTCGGCCCCCTGCTCGGCGGCTTCCTGGTGGACGGTGCGGGCTGGCCGTCGATCTTCCTGATCAACGTTCCGGTGGCGCTCGCCGCCATCGCGCTGACCGCCCGCTTCGTGCCCGAGTCCCGGGCGCCCCGGCCGCGCCGGCTGGATCCGGTCGGGCAGCTGCTGATGGTCGTGCTGCTCGGCTGCGGCACCGCCGCGATCATCGAGGGCCCGGCCAACGGCTGGACCTCCCCGCTGATCCTCGCGCTGGCCGCCACCGCCGTCGCCGCGCTGATCGCCTTCCCGCTCTGGGAGCGCCGGGTGGCCGAGCCGCTGGTGGACCCCCGCTTCTTCGCCAGCGCGCCGTTCACCGGCGCCACCGTCACCGCGGTCTGCGCCTTCGCCGCGCTCGGCGGCTTCCTCTTCCTCAACACCCTCTACCTCCAGGACGTCCGCCACTACGGCCCGGTCGAGGCCGGCCTGTGGACGCTGCCGATGGCCGGGATGATGCTGGTCTGCGCGCCGCTGTCGGGACGGATCGTCGCGAGCCGGGGCCCGCGCCTGCCGCTGGTCGCGGCCGGGCTCGGCCTCGCCGCGAGCGGGCTGCTGCTCACCCGGCTCGCGGCCGACTCCCCACCCGCCCTGCTGCTGGTCGCGTACGGGCTGTTCGGCTTCGGCTTCGGCATGGTGAACGCGCCGACCACCAACGCCGCCGTGTCCGGCATGCCGCGCGCCCAGGCGGGCGTGGCGGCCGCGGTGGCCTCGACCAGCCGCCAGATCGGCCAGTCGCTGGGCGTGGCGGTGATCGGCACGGTCGTCACCGCGGCCGTGGTCGGGCCGGTGGCGACCGGCTTCGCGCAGGCCAGCCACGCAGGCTGGTGGATCCTGGTCGGCCTCGGCGCCGCCGTCCTCGTCCTGGGCCTGGTCACCACCACCGCCTGGGCGAGCGCGACGGCCGCCCGGGTGGCCGCCCGCCTCGGCGCCGAGCCGCCCACCGTCCGGTCCGGTGTACGGGAGGCGCCGCCCGAGCGGCTACGATGACCACTACGGCGGAAGAGCCGGCCGGGCGGTCGCGACGGGTCCCAGACCCGCCGAGGAACGTCCGGGCTCCACAGAGCAGGGTGGTGGGTAACGCCCACCCGGGGTGACCCGCGGGACAGTGCCACAGAAAACAGACCGCCCACCGCTTCACGTGGTGGGTAAGGGTGAAACGGTGGTGTAAGAGACCACCAGCGACCGGGGTGACCCGGCCGGCTAGGTAAACCCCACCTGGAGCAAGGTCAAGATCGGCGCCCTCGGGCGCCGTGCGCGGACGTTTGAAGGCTGCTCGCCCGAGTCCGCGGGTGGACCGCACGAGGCTGTCGGCAACGGCAGCCCTAGATGGATGGCCGCCTCCCCGGGCCGCGCGAGCAACCCGGGAGACAGAACCCGGCGTACAGGCCTGCTCTTCCGCCCCTGGCTTCACGAGGGCCCTCCGACCTGCGGAAACGACAGGTCGGAGGGCCCTTCGTCATGGCTGGGCGGGCTCCCCCGGGGGCTCCGGATGCGGGCCGCGGCGGGGCGGCGCCACGATGGAGGCAGCGGGCAAGGCCCGAATCCGAGAGGAAGGGGGCGTACCCATGGCCCCTCTGCCACCCGACCCGTGCAGCCGCATGAAGACCTGGATGGCCACGGCCGAGCACGCGGTGGAGCACGACCTCACGGCCGTGGGGAACGACCAGGCCGGGCTCGACCGGCTGCGTTCCCAGCGTGATCCCGATCCGGTGAAGGTCGCCTCGGCCGAGGCGGGACTGGCCGCGGACCGCCGGCAGCTGTCGTACGACGAGAAGCGGCTGTCCGACCTCCAGCACAAGTTCGACCAGGAATGCGGACCTTCCGTCCCCTGACGGAGGCGGGGACCCCCGCACGGCGATGCCTGCCCCGGCCGGGGCGGGCATCGGTCCTCAGGCGGGGCGGGCACCGGTTCTCAGGCGGGGCGGGCGCCGACGGCGTCGCGGATCTGGTCGCCGAGGCCGCCGTTGACGCGGGCGCAGTTGGCGCAGCAGAAGAACATGCCGGCCACCTCGACGCCGTGGCCGACGATGCGGACCGAACACTGTTCGCAGCGCGGGGCGAGCTTCTCCATGGCGCACTCGAAGCTGTCGAAGGTGTAGGTGTCGCCGGTGACCGTCTTGATCTCGAAGGCCAGCCAGTAGTCGTTGCCGCAGGTGACGCAGATGGCCATGGCGGCCGTCTCCTTCCGGTGGGGCGGCCCGGGGTGGCCGCGCGGTCACCTCCAGTGTTGGAGGCCGCCGGGGAGACGGCCACTCGGCGTCGACGTCAGGCGGAGCGGGCGGCGAGGTCCTCCAGGGCGCGGACGGCGCGGTCGGCGTCGTCGGCGGCGACGAACAGGTGGTCGTGGTGGAAGCCGGCCACCACGTTGCAGCTGATGCCCTCCTCGGCGAGCCGGCCGGAGACCGCGGCGGTCAGTCCGACGGCCTCCAGCGCCGAGTGGATCCGCAGGGTGATCCAGGCCGCCACGTACTCGTAGCGCAGCCCGAGCGCGTCCGCCTCCTCCTGGGCGACCACCATCGTCACCCCCTCGGGTTCGGCGACGGTCACCACCGGCCGCATGCCGGCGGGCACCCGTGCGGGGAGCGTGCAGTAGACGTACCGCCCCGGGTTGAGCTGCGGGCTCATTCCGCGCAGCAGTGTCGCGAGGTCTCGTTCTGCGGCCATGCCCGCCACCGTAGCGGCTGGACGGGGGATGCACCGGGGATGCGCCGTGCTCCGCGGGCGTGTCGGAATCCGTTGACGAGCGACAGTCACCGATATATCGTCGAACTATCGAGACAGTAACTCGACTGGCTCGTCGAACATCGGAGACACACGCAGGAGGTGGGCGCGATGCGCTCAGAACGTCAGGGGAAGCGATTCCGCTGGGACGGCCCGCGCGGCGGCGGAGCGGGCGGCGGCCGGCGCCGCGGCCCGGGCCCGGAGTTCCGGGGAATGCCCGGGGAGGGCATGGAGGGCCGGGAGGCGTTCGGCGGGTTCGGCCCGCCGTTCGGCGGCGGCGGCCCCGGCCGGCCGATGGGCGGCCCGTTCGGGCACGGCTACGGCGGCCACGGCGGCCGGCGCGGTGGTCCGCACGGGCGGCGCGGCGGGCGGGCCCGGCGCGGTGACGTCCGGGCCTCGCTGCTGGCGCTGCTCAAGGAGCGGCCGATGCACGGCTACGAGATGATCGCCGAGATCACCGAGCGGACCGGCGGGGCCTGGCGGCCCAGCCCGGGGTCGATCTACCCCAACCTCCAGCTGCTGGAGGAGGAGGGCCTGATCACCGCGGAGGAGGTCGGCGGCAAGCGGCTGGTCTCGCTCACCGAGGCGGGCCGGGCCCAGGCCGACGCCGGGCCGGCCGAGCCGTGGGCGGAGGCCGGCCGGGAGGTCGACTGGGAGGCCGTCCAGGAGGTCGGCCAGGCGCTCGCCGCCGTCGACCAGGCGATCCGGCAGGTCATGGCCACCGGCACCGAGGCGCAGCGCACCAAGGGCCTCGCCGTGCTGACCGAGGCCCGCAAGAAGCTGTACCTCATCCTCGCCGAGGATGACTGACCGACCCGGGGGGAGCCGGGGGAGGACCCGCGGGGGAGCGGGACGGGTGCCGCGGCCGGCCGTGCGGTCCCACGGGGCTCACGGCCGGACCGCGAACAGTGCGGCGCACACCAGCAGCAGTACCGCCCAGCCGAACCAGAGCCAGGCGTTCGGCCCGATCGCCACGCTGTAGAGGCACACCACCAGGAGCAGCACACCGGTGACGCCGGCGACCTGCCGGTTGTGATGGGCGACCGCCCGCGAGCGGCTCCTCGGGTGCCGTACCGTCCTCGCCATGCCGACCTCCCCGGAAGGCGAACGAAGGGCAACGCCGGGCAGTGCAGGGCGCCGCGGGCGGCGAGGAAGCGCGCGGGCCCGTCAGCCGGAGGCGCGGGCGGTGGCCGCCTCGTCGTACTCGTAGCGCCAGAACCAGCTCAGGCCCCGAACCTGCTTGCTCCGGACGTACACCAGTGTGCGCGCGGGGGCCTCGCCGTGCGCGGGGACCGGAACCTTGTACTTCTTGGGCACGCCGAGGATCGGCCCCAGGGGGATGGGCAGGATCTTCCCGTCCAGGGGGCCGCCCACGAATTCGGTGTCCGCGCTCTTCATCCCTCCAGGGTCTCACCTCCGCGGAACACCCCGGACGGGGCCGTGCCGGGAGCGCCGGAGGGGGAGCGCCGGGGCTGTCGGGGGGCTCCCGGGCGGGAGGGCGGGCGGAGGTCGCGTGAGGGCGGCGTGCCGGGAGTGTGCCCGGGGTGCGCCGCGGGCGTCACCGCGAGTGTGACCGGAGAGGCACCGCCCCCGGTCATCCGGAGGCCCTCCGCACCCTTATCCTTCCTGTTACGCCCTCGGGGTCCACCCGGGTCAGCGGGCCCCGTACGGGCCGGGCGAGGCGCGAATCCGCGCGCCCTCCGGCCGATTTGGCGCGGACAGCGTGCTGCCGCGACTGCGTACCGTGACCCGGGCGTCGGCCGTCCGGTGACCCCGGGCAACGGCCGGCAGGGCGCGGACGTCAGGGCCGAGCACCCCGGGAAGCAGCCGGGGGCGCCGTGCGTTGCGTCGGATGTACGTCGAACGCTGTGTCGCACCAGGCACGGCAGTTGCGCGGAAGGGGCCCGATGGAAGCCGGCAGCAGGTGGACGACCTGGTGGCAGAAGCGTGATCGTCAGCGGGCGGGGGGCGCCGACGACCCGGCCGCCGGACTCGATCAGCTGCTCGGCGCGGTGCGCGCCGGATTCCCCCTCGCGCCCGCCGCCCACCCCTCCGGTTACCGGTGCTCCTGCGACCGGGTGGCCTGTCCGGCGCCCGCCCAGCACCCGGTCTCCTTCGCCTGGCAGACCCAGGCCACCACCGACCCCGAGCAGCTCTCCCGCTGGCTCGCCCGCGACCCCCAGGCCAACTTCATCACCGCCACCGGCCGGGTGCACGACGTGCTGGACGTCCCGGCGGAGGCCGGACGGCTCGCCCTGGAGCGGCTGACCGCGCTGGGCGTCGAGGGCCCGGTCGCCGCCGTCGGCGGGGACCGCTACCTGTTCTTCACCGCCACCCGCGGCACCCCGCAGGACGAGGACGAGTGGTGGCCGAGCGCGCTCGACTCCACCCCGGACACCATGTCCGAGCACCCCGGCCTGCGCTGGCACTGCCGCGGCTCGTACACCCTGCTGCCGCCGGCCGCGCTGCCGGACGGCTCCCAGGTGAGGTGGCTGCGCGGGCCCGAGCAGCCGCTGCCGGACCCGCTGCGCGTCCTGGACGTGCTCACCGACGCCTGTACCGAGGTGGGCGCCGTCGCCGAGGAGCAGTGGCTGATCGGCTGACGACGCCCGGGACGGCGGAAGGCCGGGGGGCACCGCGTCACCGCGTCACGGCAGGGTGAGGATCTCCGCGCCGTCCGCCGTGACCACCAGGGTGTGCTCGAACTGGGCGGTGCGCTTGCGGTCCTTGGTGACGACCGTCCAGCCGTCCTCCCAGATCTCGTAGTCGTAGGTGCCCAGGGTCAGCATCGGCTCGATGGTGAAGCTCATGCCGGGCTTGATCACCTCGGTGGCCCGCTCGCTGTCGTAGTGCGGGATGATCAGGCCGGAGTGGAACGACGTGTTGATGCCGTGTCCGGTGAAGTCCCGCACCACGCCGTAGTCGAAGCGCTTGGCGTAGGACTCGATGACCCGCCCGATGACGTTGATCTGACGGCCCGGCTTGACCGCCTTGATCGCCCGGTTGAGCGACTCCCGGGTGCGCTCGACCAGCAGCCGGGACTCCTCGTCCACGTCGCCGACCAGGTAGGTGGCGTTGAGGTCGCCGTGCACCCCGTGGATGTAGGCGGTGGCGTCGATGTTGACGATGTCGCCGTCCTGGAGCACGGTCGAGTCCGGGATGCCGTGGCAGATCACCTCGTTGATCGAGGTGCAGACGGACTTGGGGAAGCCCCGGTAGCCGAGGTCGGACGGGTAGGCGCCGTGGTCGCACATGTACGCGTGGGCGACGGCGTCCAGCGCGTCGGTGGTGACGCCGGGGGCGATCAGCTTGGCCGCCTCCTCCATCGCCCGGGCGGCGATCCCGCCGGCGATCCGCATCTTCTCGATCGTCTCGGCGGTCTGCACCTCGGGCCCGGTGTACGGCGTCGGCGCGGGCTTGCCGACGTACTCGGGGCGCGCGATGTGCGCCGGGACCTTGCGGGTGGGGGACTGGATGCCGGGTACGAGAGCCATGCCGCGAGTCTAGTCGCCGGTCCCCGGGCCCCCGGGCGGTGTGCGGCCCGGCCCGGGGCGGGGAATGATCGGTACCGACCCATCCCTCCGGCCTTCTGAACGGGAGAGCGCGATGCCCCTCGGATTCAACCGCAAGCCGACCGGCAAACCCGGCGAGTGGTTCTACTGCATCAAGCACAACAAGGTCGAGGAGGGCCCGGAGTGCCCGGCGAAGGACCGCCTGGGCCCGTACGCCACCCCCGAGGAGGCCGCCCAGGCCCTGCGCATCGCCGACGAGCGCAACCGGGAGTGGCAGAACGACCCGCGCTGGAGCGACAAGCCGAAGGACGACGCCGAGTAGCCCCCGGCCGGCGGGGCGTGCGGCGGGGGCGGTGTCAGGCGGGCTGGGCGGCCTCGCGTTCGGTGGCTTCGTGGTGGGCGCGGACGGCGGCGGCGTTGGGGTCGGTGCGGTCGTCGTAGGCGAGCAGCTTCGGGAGGGCGGCGGCGACCGCGAGCACGGCGACCACGCAGGCGGCGCCGCCGGCCCAGACGGCGGCGCGCACGCCGACCAGCCCGGCCATGGTGCCGGCCCGGACCTGGCCGAGCTGCGGGCCGACGGAGTAGCTGAGCAGTTCGACGCCGGCCATCCGCCCGCGCAGTTCGTCAGGGATGGACTGGTTCCACATGGTCGAGCGGGCGAGCCCGCTGATCTCGTCGGCGCCGCCGGCCAGTGCCAGGCCGAGCAGCACCAGTCCGATGTGCTCGGTCAGTCCGGCGAGCGCCATCGCCCCGCCCCAGCCGACGGCGGCGGCCACCAGCAGCCGCCCGTGCCGGTGGACGCGGGAGGTCCAGCCGCTGGTCGCGCCGACCAGCAGGGCGCCCAGGGCGGAGGCCGCGTACATCGGGCCGAGCGCCCAGTCCGCCCCCAACTCCGAGGCCAGGAACGGGAAGACGGCCACCGGGTAGGCGAACAGCATGGCGCAGAGGTCGATCGCGTAGGTGCCGAGCAGGTCCTTGCGGCTCCAGGCGTAGCGGACGCCGGTCAGCACCGCCCGGACGGACGGCCGTTCGGCGCCGGTGCGCGGCGGCACCGCCTTGATCCGGACGAGCAGCAGCAGCGAGACGGCGAAGGACAGGAGGTCCAGCGCGTACGCGGTCTGCACCCCGGCGAAGGCCACCACGACCCCGGCCAGTGCCGGGCCGGCCACCGAAGCGGCGTTGTGGTACAGCGACCTGAGGGCGAACGCGGCGGTCAGGTGCTGGTGCGGGACGAGCCGGGGCAGGAGCGAGTCCAGCGCCGGGCGCTGGATGCCGTCGGCGGCCGCGACCAGCGCGGCGACCAGGTAGATCGGCCACAGCAGCGGGTGCGGCAGCAGGGCGTTGACCAGCAGCAGCCCGGCCAGCAGGCCGAGCGCGACCTCCGCCCGCAGCACCAGCTTCCGGCGGTCCAGCGCGTCGGCGAGGGCGCCGCCCCACAGGCCGAAGACGATCAGCGGCACGAGTTCGACGGCGCCGATCAGGCCGACCGCGAAGGAGGAGCCGGTGAGCTCCTTGATCTGCATCGGCACGGCGACGAGGGTCAGGAACCCGCCGAAGCTGGTGACGCAGCCGGAGGTCCACAGGTAGCGGAAGTCGCGCGAGGCGCGCCAGGGGGACAGGTCGGGCGTCAGCGAGCGCAGCAGCCTCCGGGCACGGCCGGGCACGGCGGGATGCGGGGGTTCGTCGACGTTCACGAATCGTCATCCTCGGACGGCGGTCACCGCCTCCGCAAAGGGTTTTCCGCCCCGTCGACGGCCGGGGCGAGCCCGCCGGTGCCGCGGACGCCCGGCTCACCAGCGGCTGATCGCGGGCGTCGAGGTCAGCCGCCCGGCGAGTCGGACGAGCCGCTCCCGGACGGAGCGGCGGCCGGCCCGCTGCCCGGCGGCGACGCTGACCAGGTGCTGGGCGAGGTCGAAGGGCCCCTCGGCGGCGGTGCCGACGGTCAGCCGCTCGTGCGCGAGCCCGCGCAGCTCGCCGAGGCCGCCGGACCCAGCCGGCCGGCCGAGCTCATCAGGCCCGCCGCGCCCCGCCGGCCCGCCGAGCCCGTCCGCCCCGCCCGCCCCCGCGGGCCCGCCCGGCGCTCCCCCGTCCAGCGCGAGCACGGTCGCGCCGCGCCGCCGGGCGTCCTGCACCCGCTCCAGCAGCGGGGCGCCGGCCGCCTCCGGGACCACCACCAGCACGGTGTCGCCGCGCCCGACCTCGGCGAGCCGCCGCAGGTCGTGCGTCAGGTGGGCGGGGGCGCCGGCCGGCGGGCTGTGCCGCAGCAGGGTGGGCGCCAGCCGGGGGACGTCCGACCACACGGCCTCGTCGTCCAGGTGGGCGGCCAGGTGCCAGGGCTCGTACGCCTCGGTGCCGACCAGCAGCAGCCCGCTCGCCCCGCGCCGCTCCACAGAACGGCGCAGCGCCCCGGCGAAGCCGCCGACCGCCTCCAACCAGCCCGTTCCCGTCAGCCGTTCCCGGAGTGCCGAAACTCTCACCGCGTCCATGCGGGCCAGGATGTCCCGCCGGGCCGGGGATTTGGCAGGATCGGCCCATGACTTCCCTCGATTCAGCGACAAACCCGGCCCATGAAGTACCGGACGTCTCGCAGCTGGTGGTCGGTGTCCTCGGCGGCACCGGCGACCAGGGGCGGGGACTGGCCCTGCGGCTGGCCAAGGCCGGCCAGCAGGTGATCATCGGCTCCCGCGCCGCCGCCCGGGCCGAGGCCTCGGCGGCCGAGCTGGGCCTCGGCGTGCGCGGCGCCGACAACGCCACCGTCGCCCGGGAGAGCGACGTGGTGATCATCGCGGTCCCGTGGGACGGCCACGCCGCCACGCTGGCCGCGCTGCGCGAGGAGCTCGCGGGCAAGATCGTCGTCGACTGCGTCAACCCGCTGGGCTTCGACAAGCAGGGCGCGTACGCGCTGAAGCCGGAGGAGGGCAGCGCCGCCGAGCAGGCCGCCGCCCTGCTGCCGGACTCCCGGGTCACCGCCGCGTTCCACCACCTCTCGGCGGTGCTGCTCCAGGACGAGTCGGTGGAGAGCATCGACACCGACGTCATGGTGCTCGGCGACGACCGGGAGGCCACCGACATCGTGCGGGGCCTGGCCGCCCGCATCCCCGGGATGCGCGGCATCTACGCGGGCCGGCTGCGCAACGCCCACCAGGTGGAGTCGCTCGTCGCCAACCTGATCTCGGTCAACCGCCGCTACAAGGCCCACGCGGGCCTGCGGATCACCGACGTCTGATCCAGGGCGTCTGATCCAGGGCGTGCCCGACACGCCCGGTGCCCGTCGTGTCGACCTCACCCCTGGCCCGGCTCCGGAGGTGAGGTCGGCGACAATGGGTGGCGGCCGTGAACCGGCCGCCCGCACCCGTTCTAGGAGCCTCCCGCCATGCCTCGCACGTCCCGTTTCGCCCTGGCCGCCGTCGTCCTCGCCCTCGTGGCCCTGGTGGTGTCGCTGGTCCAGGGCTTCTGGCTGGGCCTGATCTGGCTGCCGCTGGCCGGCGTGGCCAGCAACGTGCTGTGGATGGACCGCCGCCGGGCCAGGATCGCCGCGGCGGCCGCCGAACAGGGCTGAAGCCCGGGCCTGGCCGTACAGGCTAGTTCTTCCAGAAGCTGAACAGGTACCGGCCGAGCGCCGCGTAGTCCTGGTCGACGCCGAACAGGGTCATCAGGCCGTGGACTATGCCGAAGAAGAACTGGTTCACCTGGGGCTGCCACAGCAGCGCGAACACCGCGAGCATCCCGTACGGCGCGAACGGCTCGACCGCGCGCCGGGTCCGGTACGACAGCCAGGGCTCGACGATCCCGTAGCCGTCCAGCCCGGGCACCGGCAGCAGGTTCAGCACCGCCGCGCTCAGCTGGAGGAAGCCGAGGAAGCCCAGCGCGCCGGAGAACGGCGAGTAGGGCAGCTCGTAGCCGTTCCAGAACGCGTGCACCGTCGGGTCGTCCAGCCAGCCCGCGCCGATCGGGATCAGCAGCGCCGCCGCGATGAGCAGGTTGACCAGCGGGCCGGCCGCCGAGATCAGGCTGTGCTTGAGCCGGCCCTGGATGCGGTTCCGCTCGATCCAGACCGAGCCGCCGGGCAGGCCGATGCCGCCGAGGATCACGAAGACGATCGGCAGCACGAAGCTGAGCAGCACGTTGGCGTACTTCAGCGGGTTGAGCGTGAGGTAGCCCTTGGCGCCGACGGTGATGTCGCCGCCGTGCAGCGCGGTGCGCGCGTGGGCGTACTCGTGCAGGCAGAGCGAGACCATCCAGCCCGCGACCACGAACAGGAACACGCCGAACGAGGCGTTGCCGTAGCCCTGGTACACCGCCCAACCGGAGGTGCCGAGGACGGCGAGGAGCACCCAGAACACCGGGCTGATCCGGCGGTCCTCGCTGCGGGAGCGCGGCGTGGCGGCGAAGGTCATGGTGTGGGTGCTCCGTGGGCAGAGGGGGGTGGGCGGACGCGGGCCGGGTCGATCATGCCGGGCGGGCCGGTGACCGGACAAGCCGCCCCGGGTGAACGTCCGGGCGCGCGGCGGCGTTCCACCGGCCGAGGCGCCCCACCCGCGGTGGCGCTCCACCCTACGTGCCGGGCCGGGGCGGGCCCAGCACAATTGTGCGGCCCTTCCCCCGCGCATCGACCAGAATGGTCCGGGTGTACTACGGCATCCTCGGGACGACGACCGCCCAGCACGACGACGGCACCCCGGTGGCGATCGGCGGTGCCCGGCTGCGGGCCCTGCTCACCGCCCTGGCACTGAGGCAGGGCCGGCCGGTGCCGGCCGACCTGCTGGTGGACGAGGTGTGGGAGGCCGAGCCGCCGCAGGACTCCTCCGCCGCGCTCCAGACCCTGGTCGGCCGGCTGCGCCGCACCATCGGCCGGGACGAGGTCGGCTCCGGCCCGGCCGGGTACTGGCTGACCGGCCCGGCCACCGACCTCGCCGACTTCCAGCGGCTGACCGGGGAGGGCCGGCGCGCCCTGGACGCCGGGGACCACGCGCTCGCCGCCGAGCGGCTGCGCGCCGCCCTGGCCCTGTGGCGCGGCCCCGCGCTCGCCGACCTGCCGGACCGCGGCGGCCCGGCCGTCCGGCTGGAGGCCCAGCGCGAGGAGGTGCGCCGCCACCGGATCACCGCGGACCTCGGCCTCGGCCGGGCCGCCGAGCTGATCGCCGAACTGGCCGAGCTGTGCGAACGGCAGCCGCTGGACGAGCCCTTGCAGCTGCTGATGATCCGGGCGCTGCACGAGAGCGGGCGGACGGCCGAGGCGCTGCGCCACTACGAGCGGACCAGGCGGGCCCTGGCCGACGAGCTCGGCGTCGACCCGGGGCGCGGACTCCGGTCCCTGTACGCCGAGTTGCTCGCCCCGGCGCCCCAGGCGGCCCCGGTGTCCTCGGTGTCCCCGGTACCCCCGGCGGATCCGGCGCCCCAGGAGGAGTCGAGGCCGGGGCCCGACCCCGCCCCCCTGCCCACCGCGACGCCCCAACTCCCGCGCTCCGGCGGCAATCTGCGCGGCCGGCTGACCAGCTTCGTCGGCCGCGAGGACGATCTCGCCGCGCTGCGCGCGATGCTGACGGACCGTCGGCTGGTGACCCTGACCGGCCCCGGCGGCTCCGGCAAGACCAGCCTCTCCACCGAGGCCGGCCGCGCCGAGCAGGCCGCCGGAGCCTGGCCGGACGGCGTCTGGGTGGCCGAACTCGCCCCGCTGGAGAGCCCGGACGCGGTGCCCGCCGCCGTGGTCTCGGCGCTCGGCCTGCGCGAGATCGTGCTGCACAGCACCAACATGGTCGCCGAGGTGATCGACAAGCGGGCCGAGGACCCGGTGCGCCGGCTGGTCGAACACTGCGGCCACCGCCGGATGCTGCTCGTCCTGGACAACTGCGAGCACCTGATCCAGGCCGCCGCCGACCTCGCCGACGTCCTGCTCGCCGAGTGCCCCGGGCTGACCGTGCTCGCCACCAGCCGCGAGCCGCTGGGCGTACCGGGGGAGACGGTGCTGCCGGTCGAGCCGCTGCCCGACCCGGTCGCGCTGCGGCTGTTCGCCGAGCGCGCGGCCGCCGCCCGTCCCGGCTTCGACCCGCGCAGCGACCCGGAGGCCTGTGCCGAGATCTGCCGCCGGCTGGACGGGCTGCCGCTGGCCATCGAACTGGCCGCCGCCCGGCTGCGGGTGATGACCGCGCGCCAGATAGCCGACCGGCTGGACGGCCGGTTCACGCTGCTCACCGCGGGCAGCCGCACCCTGCTGCCGCGCCAGCAGACGCTGCGCGCGGTGGTCGACTGGAGCTGGGACCTGCTGGGCAAGCGGGAGCGGGCGGTGCTGCGCCGGCTCGCGGTGTTCGCGGGCGGCTGGCAGCTGGAGGACGCCGAGGCGGTCTGCGCCGACGGCGTCGGGGTGGCCCCCGGCGAGGTCGCCGACCTGCTGCTGTCGCTGGTCGACAAGTCCCTGCTGGTGGCCGATCTGGACGGGGCCAGCCTGCCGCGCTACCGGATGCTGGAGACCATCCACGAGTACGCGACCGAGCGCCTCGCCGAGTCCGCCGCCGAGCGCGCCGCCACCGAGGGCCGCCACCTGGCGCACTTCCGGACCATGCTCTCGCTCGCCGACGCGCAGATCCACGGCCCCCGGCAGCTGCACTGGCTGACCGTGATGGAGCGCGAGCAGGACAACATCCGGACGGCGCTGCGCCGCGCCGTCGACCTGCGCGACGAGGAGCAGTCGCTGCTCCTCGCCCTCGGCATGAGCTGGTACTGGTCGCTGCGCGGCTACAGCCTGGAGGCGCGCACCTGGTACAACGCCGTCGCCGCGCTCGGCCCGGACCCGTTCGCCCCGGACGCCCCGCGGCCGGTGCCGCTGAGCCGCAGCGTGCACGCGTACGACCTGCCGCTGCCCGCGGGGGTGGTCGAGGAGGCCCGCCGGCTGCTCTCCATGTACCGGCTGATCGGCCTGTTCGAGGGCAACCTGGACGTCCTCGGCGATCCGGAGGCGATCGAGGTCGCCCAGCGGCTGATGGACGTCTACACCCCGGAGCTGCCGCAGTCCTACCGCTTCCCGGCGCTGATGCGGGTGTTCGGCGCCTTCCTGGCCGGCCGCCTGGACATGATGAAGGGCCTGCTGGACGACGCCGTGCGCGGTTGCCAGGAGCACGGCGGGCCGAGCGACCTGGCGTTCATCCTGCAGGTCCGGGCCAGGATGATGAACGACTGGCCGAGCGGCGCGGAGCAGAGCATCCGGGACGGCGCGCGGTCGCTGGAGCTGTACGAGCAGGCGGGCGACCTCTGGGGGATCTCCCAGGCGCTGTCCGCGCACGGCGAGTCGCTGTCGAACCGGGGCGAGTCCGCGGCCGCCGCGGAGGCGTACGCGCGGGCGATCGAGCTGATCGAGGAGCTGGGGGCGCACCTGGAGGTGCCGATCCTTCAGGTGAACCTGGGCACCGCCCTGCTGGAGCAGGACATGGAGCGCGGCGAGCGGGTCATCCGCCAGGCGCTGGCCTCCATCGAGGCCCCCGGCCTCAACCAGTCCACCACCGGGGCGCTGATGTTCGGCCACCTGACGCTCTGCGGCATCCACGCCCAGCGCGGCGAGTTCGACCTGGCGCTGGCCGAGCTGGACGAGCTGGACACCGTCCGGGTGGGCGGCTTCGCGCCGAGCCTGGTGACCGGGATGCTGCTGAGCGCCCGGGGCTGGATCACGGCCCGGGCCGGCGATCCGGAGGCGGGGTTCGAGATGCTGCGCGACGGCTGGCGGCAGCTGCGGGCGGTGACGGCGGCGAGCGGTTTCGCCGAGCACATGACGGTCATGGTGGTGCCCGCGGTGACGGCGGTGCTGTGCGCCTTCGCCCGGCGCGACGGGGATCTGGAGCGGGCCCGGGCGGCGGCCGTGCTGACCGGCGCGCACGGCGGGCTGAACGGCCCCAAGGGCGGTTACCTGGACCGGGTCGAGCGCGACCGCTCGGAGGCGATCCTGCGGGAGCTGATGGGCGACGCGGAGTTCGAGGAGACCCGGGAAGGCGGGGTCGGGATGACCCAGGAGCAGGCCTTCGAGCTGCTGGAGTCGCTGATCGGCTAGCCCGCGCGGTGGGCCCGTACGTTCGCTGGGCCCGTGCAAGCCGGCGGGCCCGGACAAGCCGCTGGGCCCGTGCGGCCGGTGCCCGTCCCCTGGTCACCGGCCGCACGGCCCGTCCGCCGGCCGGCGCCTGTCCCGGGCGCACGGCCGTCCGCCGGCGTTCCCCCGACGGGGGCCGGCGGTGGTCGCGTCGGCTCAGGTCCGCTTGCGGAAGCGGGCCACCGCCAGCGGGGCGAAGACCGCGGTGATGCCGGCCGACCAGATCAGCACGATCATCACCGGGTGGGCCACCGCGCCCTCGCCGTTGAGCAGGGCGCGGGAGGCGTCGGCGAGCGCCGAGAGCGGGTTGATCTTGGTGAAGGACTGCAGCCAGCCCGGCATGGTGTCGGTCCTGGCGAAGATCGAGCTGCCGAACTGCATCGGCATCAGGACCAGCATGGCCACGCCCTGGACGGCCTGGGCGCTGCGCAGCGCCATGCCCAGCAGCATCGAGATCCAGACGATCGACATGCCGAACAGCAGGCCCAGGCCGATGGTGGCCAGCACCTCCGGCAGGCCGGTCTTCACCTCGAAGCCGATCAGCATCGCGAAGCCGATCAGGATCGCGAAGGAGACCAGTCCGCGGAGGGTCTCGGCGACGATCTTGGACAGCAGTACCGAGGCCCGCCCGATCGGCAGGGTGCGGAAGCGGTCCATCACGCCGGTCTGGAAGTCGGTGTTGAGGCCGGTGCCGACGGCCATCGCGAGGGTGAGGCCGGTCTGCCCGAGCAGGCCGGGGACCAGGTACTGCTTGTAGTCGTCCTGGCTGCCGGCCATCGCGCCGCCGAAGACGTAGACGAACAGCACGGTGAAGATGATCGGCATCAGCACGGCGTCGAACATCGACTCCGGGTCGGCCTTGATCCGCATCAGGTTGCGCCGGGTCAGCGCGCCGACGTGCCGCAGGGTGCCGGCCAGGCCGATCCGGGAGTCCTCCACCGGCGGCCGGGTGTCCCGGGCCCGGGAGGGGGTGAGCGTGGCGGTGGTCATGCGACGGGCTCCTTGGCGAGGCTGGGGGCGGGCTCCGCGGCGGACGCGGGCTTGCCGGTGATGGCGAGGAAGACCTCGTCCAGGCTGGGCACCTTGGTGTCGATGCCGGCGACGGCGAAGCCGCGGGTGCCGAGCACCCCGATCACCCTGGTCAGCTGCTCCTCGCCGGTGATCGGCACCGCGAGCAGGCCGGTGTCGGTGGAGACGGTGGCGTTGGTGATGCCGCTCTCGTGCAGGCAGCGGGCCATCTCGGGCAGCTCGGCCGGGTGGGCCGGGCGGACCTGGAGGGTCTGCCCGCCGACCTTGGCCTTCAGCTCGGCCACCAGGCCGTTGGCGATCACCCGGCCGCGGTCGATGACGGTCAGCTCGTTCGCGAGCTGCTCCGCCTCCTCCATGTACTGGGTGGTCAGCAGCACGGTGCTGCCCTCGGCGACCATCCGCTGCACCTCGTCCCAGACCTCGTTGCGGGTGCGAGGGTCCAGGCCGGTGGTGGGCTCGTCCAGGTAGAGCACCCGGGGGCGGCCGATCATGCTGGCGGCCAGGTCGAGGCGGCGGCGCATGCCGCCGGAGTAGGTCTTGGCGGGCCGCTTGGCGGCCTCGGTGAGCGAGAAGCGCTCCAGCAGCTCGGCGGCCCGGGCCCTGGCCTCCCGGCGGGGGAGGTCGAGCAGCCGGCCGATGAGGTAGAGGTTCTCGTACCCGGAGAGCAGCTCGTCCACGGAGGCGTACTGGCCGGTGAGGCCGATCGCGCGGCGCAGCTGCCTGGGCTGGCGCAGTACGTCGTAGCCGCCGACGTGCGCGGTGCCGGCGTCCGGCTTGATCAGCGTGGACAGGATGCGCACCAGGGTGGTCTTGCCCGCGCCGTTGGGGCCGAGCACGCCGAGGACGGTGCCCTCCTTGACGGTCAGGTCGACCCCGTCGAGGGCCTTGGTGGTGCCGTAGTGCTTGACGATGCCGTGCACCTCCACGGCGTTCCCGGAGGTGGTTCCCCGGTCGTTCGGGGCCGTCGCGATTCGTGTCATGCCCCCAGGGTGTCCGCCCCGGCTGTCAGCCCCCTGTCACGGGGCGGGCTGCGCTGTCACGCCGCTGTCACCGGCCGCCGGAGGGCCGGGGAACGCCGGCGAGGGGGAACGGCGGCGGCCCCGCCCCCGGAACGGCAGCGGCCCCGCTCCCGGGGGGAGCGGGGCCGTGAGGGGAGCGTCAGTGGAAGCTGTGCTCCGCCGCCGGGAAGGCGCCGGTGCGCACGTCCTCGGCGTACGCCCGGGCGGCGTCGCCGAGGACGGTCCGCAGGTCGGCGTACTGCTTGACGAACTTGGGCACCCGGCCGGCCGTCATGCCGGCCATGTCGGTCCAGACCAGCACCTGGGCGTCGGTGTCCGGCCCGCCGCCGATGCCGACGGTCGGGATGGCCAGCTGCTCGGTGGCCTGGGCGGCCAGCTCGGCCGGGACGGCCTCCAGCACCACCGCGAAGGCGCCCGCCTGCTGGACGGCCTTGGCGTCGCGCAGCAGCTGGTGCGCCGCCTCGTCGCCGCGGCCCTGGACGGGGTAGCCGCCGAGGGCGTGCACGGACTGCGGGGTGAGGCCGATGTGGGCCATCACCGGGACGCCGGCCTCGACCAGCAGCTCGATCGAGCGGGCGCTGCGCTCCCCGCCCTCCAGCTTGACCGCGCCGACCCCGGCCTCCTTCATCAGCCGGGCCGCGTTGTGCATGGCCTGCGCGGGGGACTCCTGGTACGAGCCGAACGGCAGGTCGGCGACGATCATGGCCCGCTTGGTGCCGCGGACGACGGCGGCGGAGAGCATCACCATCTGATCCATGGTCACCGGGACGGTGGTCTCGTAGCCGAGGTGGCAGTTGCCCGCCGAGTCGCCGACCAGCAGCACCGGGATGCCGGCCTCGTCGAACACGCCCGCGGTGAGGGCGTCGTAGGCGGTGAGCATCGACCACTTCTCGCCGCGCTGCTTGGCGGCGGCGAGGTCGCGGACGGTGACACGGCGGTTGGCGACCCCGCCGTAGAGGGTGGCGGTCGACGCCTGGTTCTGGGCAGGCGAAGGCGTAGAAGCGTTCATCGAACGGACTCCTGAAGGGTTGTCGTCTCGTGGCGCCGTACGGCGTCCCCGGATCCCCTCCATGCTTGCACGCCCCGGCGCCCGCGCAAAGAGGGGTGCCTTCGTCCCGGTGCGATCCAGGACACACCGGGCGCGGTGGAGGTCCGTGCCGGGTGTGGGGGAGGCCCGCGCCGGGGTGCGGTGGAGGCCCGAATTTGCCTGGTCTTTACGAAACGGATTCGTCTCGTATCGTATCGCCCGCTACTCTGGTGCGGGGGGTAACGAGACGTATGCGGCTCGGAATTGCCCGCCAGTGCCACACCAACACGGACGGGAAACACCAATGACCACCGCAGCCGCGCCACCCCGGGTGCCGGAAGCCATCCACCGTCGGCGCTGGGCGATCCTCGGCACCCTGCTGCTCGCCCTGCTCGTCGTCGTGCTCGACAACTCGATCCTCAACGTCGCGATGAAGACCATCGCGACCCCCGCGCCGGTCGGCCTCGGCGCCACCCAGAGCGATCTGGAATGGTCGATCAACTCCTACACCCTGGTCTTCGCCGGGCTGCTGTTCACCTCCGGCCTGCTCGGCGACCGGTTCGGCCGCAAGCGCGCGCTGCTGGCCGGCATGACGGTCTTCGGCATCGCCTCGCTGCTGTCCGCGATGGCCTCCTCGCCCGGTGAACTCATCGGCTTCCGCGCCCTGATGGGCGTCGGCGGCGCGCTCGCGATGCCCGCCACGCTGGCGATCATCATGAACGTCTTCGAGCGCTCCGAGCAGCCCAAGGCGATCGGGATCTGGGCCGGCGCGGTCGGCCTGGCCATCGCCATCGGCCCGATCACCGGCGGCCTGCTGATCGAGCACTTCTGGTGGGGCTCGGTCTTCCTGATCAACGTCCCGATCGTGGTCGTCGCGGTGATCGCGATGGTGATCCTGGTCCCCGAGTCCAGGGACCCCAACCCGGGCCGGATGGACCCGGTCGGCGTGCTGCTGTCGATCGTCGGCCTGGTCGCGCTGATCTACGGCATCATCAAGGGCGGCGAGCTGGCCGACTTCACCTCGGCCGAGGCCTGGGTGCCGATCCTGGTCGGCGTGGTCGCGCTGGTCGCCTTCGTCTGGTTCGAACGCCGCACCGCCTTCCCCGCGCTGGACGTCACCTGGTTCCGCAACAGGGTGTTCAGCGCCTCCGTGGTGGTCGTCGGCGTGATCTTCTTCGCGCTGATGGGCGTCTCGTTCTTCGGCGTCTTCTACATCCAGAGCGTGCGCGGCTACAGCGCCCTCCAGGCCGGTGTGCTGATGCTGCCGCTGGCCGCCGCCCAGCTGGTGTTCGCCCCGCGGGCCCGGCTGGTGGTCGACCGCCTGGGCGTCGCCGCCACCGCGACCGGCGGCATGCTGCTGGTCGCGGTCGGCTTCCTCGGCTACGTCGTGCTGACCGCCACCACCCCGATCTGGGTGCTGGTCGTGCTCGGCCTGGTGATGGGCGCCGGCATGGCGCACGTCATGCCGCCGGTCACCGTCGCGATCATGGCCTCGCTGCCCCGGGAGAAGGCCGGCGCCGGCTCGGCCGTCAACAACACCTTCCGCCAGGTCGGCGGCTCGCTCGGGGTCGCCGTGCTCGGCGCGGTGCTCTCCACCGTCTACCGCGACGGGATGGCCGACACCCTGACCCACCTGCCCGAGGGGCTGCGCGACAAGGCCGGCGAGTCGCTGGAGGCCACCCTGGCCATCGCCGACCGCATCCCCGGCGGCCAGGCGCTGATCGCCCCCGCGAACGACTCCTTCGTCCACGCCATGCACGTGGTGGCCTCGCTCTCGGCGGGCGTCTCGGTGATCGGCGCCGTCGTCGCCTGGTTCCTGCTGCCGCGCCGCCAGGCCGCCCCCGCGGGCCCGGCCGGCCCGGTCGGCTCGGCCCCCGAACCGCGCGGCCAGGAGCGCGAGGCCGCGGTCGCGGACGCCTGACCAGCGGCCGGGTCGCACCGTGACTGAGTGACAATGGCCCTGTCATCCGGGTACGCACCGGGTGGCAGGGCCCCGGCCCGGGGCAGGCCCCCGCCGCGGACCCACCGAGGGACACCCCACGGCGCCAGCGCGGCCGGGGAGAGCGAGGGAGAGACAGCGGGGATGACGACGGACACGCCGAGCGCCGACAGCGGGCAGCCCTGCGCGGCGGTGCGCCGCGGCCGGCCCCGCAGCGAGGCCGCCGAGCAGGCCATCTACACCGCCGTCGAGGACCTGCTGGCGGGCGGCACCACGCTCTCCGAGCTCACCGTCGAGGGCATCGCCACCGCCGCCGGGGTCGGCAAGGCCACCATCTACCGGCGCTGGCCCAACAAGGAGGCCCTGCTGGTCGACGTGGTCGGCCGACTGGAGGAGCCGCTGCCCGAGCCGACCGGCAACGGCGCCCGGGACGACCTGATCGCCATGATCGACTACATGCGCCGCCGCGGCCTCGCCAAGCGCACCCGCTGGCTCCTCAAGGCCGCCCTCGGCCAGATGCACAGCCTGCCCGAGCTGCACAGCGCCTACCGCGAACGGGTGATCAAGCCGCGCCGCGACGCCGGGCTCGACCTCGTCCGCCGCGCCATCGACGAGGGCGTGCTCCGCTCCGACCTCGACGTGGACCTGCTCGGCGACCTGCTCATGGGCCCGATCCTCTACCGCAGCATCCTCTGGGACGACTCCGACCTGGAGGACCCGGACCTGGCCCGCAAGATGGTCGACTCCGTGCTCGAAGGCCTCGCCCCCCGCTGACCCCGCCCGGCCCGGCCCGGCCCCGGACGCCCGACGCGCGCCGACCGCCCGACCGTGCGCCGGACGTGGCCTCGCTCACCAAACCGGGCCACGCCGGAACCCGCTCCGCGGGACCGACGTCTGTCCCGGCATAGGCTGAGCCGGGTATCCGATCAAACCGGCACCGCTTCGTACGCGCCCGCACCTTCCACGGGCCGGGCACGGAGCGGCGACGGCACGAGCGACGGGAGCCACTACATGGCGCAGGCGGACAGGACCGAGCGGATCGCGGCCCCCGGGGGCGCCGCCGACGGCCCGGCATCCGCGGTGCGTCGCGGCGGCTTCCTCGGCCTGCGCCACTGGGGCCGGGACACCCGCGGCAGCGGCCCCTGGCGGCGCGGCCTGGTGATCGCCGTGCTGGCCGTACTCACCGCCGGGCTGCTCGCCTTCCACGCCGAGGTGCCCAACGGCGTCGGCAACCTCGGCAGCCTGCTGGAGACCTTCCTGCCCTGGCTGGGCCTGGCCGTCCCGGTGCTGCTGGTGCCCGCGCTGCTGCGCCGCTCCGCCACCGCGCTGATCGCCCTGCTGCTGCCCGTGGTGCTCTGGGCCAACCTGTTCGGCGGCCTGCTGAGCGACAAGCGGGGCGGCCCGGGCGACTTCACGGTGGTCAGCCACAACGTCGCCGCCGCCAACACCGACGTGCCGGGCACCGTCCGCACCCTGGTGGACTCCGGCGCCCAGATCGTCGCCCTGCAGGAGCTGGCCGGCCGGCAGCTGCGCTCCTACGAGACCGGGCTCGCCGGCGCCTACCCGTACCACACGGTGGAGGGCACGGTCGGGCTCTGGTCGAAGTACCCGATCGACGACGTCTCCCCGGTGGACCTGAAGATGGGCTGGACCAGGGCCTTCCGGGCGAAGGTCACCACCCCGCAGGGCCCGCTCGCGGTGTACGTGGCGCACCTGCCCTCGGTGCGGCTGAAGGCCGAGGGGGGCTTCACCGTCAACCAGCGGGACGTCAGCGCGCAGGCGCTCGGCGACGCGATCGAGGCCGAGTCGCTGAAGAAGGTCCTGCTGCTCGGCGACCTCAACGGCACCATGAACGACCGCAGCCTGGCCCCGGTCACCTCGCAGATGCGCTCGGCCCAGGGCGCGGCCGGGGACGGCTTCGGCTTCAGCTGGCCGGCCGCCTTCCCGATGGCCCGGATCGACCAGATCATGAGCAAGGGCGGGCTGGACCCGCTCGACTCCCGCACCCTGCCCCGGGACGGCAGCGACCACCTCGCGGTGGCCGCCACCTACCGCTACCAGCCGGTCCGCTAGCCGGCCTGGCAGCCGGTTCGTCGGCCGGTCCGTCAGCCGGTCCGTCAGCCGCGCCGCCAGCGGTTGGTGATCGGCAGGCGGCGGTCCCGGCCGAAGTTCTTGACCGAGATCTTCGGGCCCGGCGGGTACTGGCGCCGCTTGTACTCGGCGGTGTCGACGAGCCGGACCACCCGGTCCACCACGGCCGGGTCGAAGCCGGCCGCCACGATCGCGTCCCGGCCCTCGTCGCCCTCGATGTAGCGGGTCAGCACGTCGTCCAGCAGCTCGTAGTCGGGCAGCGAGTCGGTGTCCACCTGGTCCGGCCGCAGCTCGGCGGACGGCGGCTTGGTGATGGTGTGCTCCGGGATCGGCGGCACCTCGCCGCGCCGGACGGCCTCCTCGTTGCGCCAGCGGGCCAGCCGGAACACCAGCGACTTGTAGACGTCCTTGATGGGCCCGTAGGCGCCGACCGAGTCGCCGTAGAGGGTCGAGTAGCCGACCGCCAGCTCGCTCTTGTTGCCGGGCGCGAGCACGATGTGCCCCTCCTGGTTGGAGATCGCCATCAGCAGGGTGCCGCGCAGCCGGGACTGGAGGTTCTCCTCGGCCAGGCCGGTCAGCTCGGTCGCCGCCAGGTAGGCGTCGAACATCGGCGCGATGGAGACGGTCCGCAGGGGCAGCCCGGTGCGGCGGGCCAGCTCGGCCGCGTCGTCCCGGGAGTGCTGGGAGGAGTAGCGGCTGGGCATCGAGACACCGTGCACGTTCTCCGCGCCGACCGCGTCCACCGCGATCGCGGCCACCAGCGCCGAGTCGATGCCGCCGGAGAGGCCGATCAGCACCGAGGTGAAGCCGTTCTTGGTCACGTACGCCCGGGTGCCGGAGACCAGCGCGGCCCAGATCTCGGCCTCGTCGGACAGCCGCGGCGCCACCTCGGCGGTGAGCCTCCCCCGGCCTTCGGCCGGGGGGACCCCCATGGCGGGCGCGGCCTGCGGCTCGCCGCCCAGCTCGGTGCGGACCAGGTGCAGCCCGTCGCTCAGCAGCAGGCCGTCGGTGTCGTCGCCCGCGGCGGCCGGCAGGTCGAGGTCCAGCACCAGCAGGTGCTCCTCGAACTGTGGGGAGCGGGCCAGGACTCGGCCGTCCGGGCCGACCACGATCGAGTCGCCGTCGAAGACCAGCTCGTCCTGGCCGCCGACCATGTTGACGTACGCCAGGGCGCAGCCCGCCTCGGCCGCCCGGCGGCGCACCAGTTCCAGCCGCTGGTCGTCCTTGTTCCGCTCGTACGGGGAGCCGTTGACCACCAGCAGCAGCCCGGCGCCGGCCTCGCGGGCGGCGGTGACCCGGCCGCCGTCCTGCCAGATGTCCTCGCAGACGGCCAGCGCGACGTCCACCCCGTCCACCCGCAGCACCGGCAGCTGGTCGCCCGGGACGAACCAGCGGAACTCGTCGAACACGCCGTAGTTGGGCAGGTGGTGCTTGGCGAACCTGGTCACCACCCGGCCCCGGTGCAGCACCGCGGCGCAGTTCTGCGGGGAGCCGGCCGGGCGGTGGAAGCGCGGCGAGGGGTGCTCGGAGCGGCCGAGGTAGCCGACCACCACCGGGACCTCGCCCAGCCCCTCCGCGGTCAGGCGGCCGGCCAGCTCGACCAGCGCGGCGCGCGAGGCCTCGACGAAGGAGTGGCGCAGGGCGAGGTCCTCCACCGGGTACCCGGTGAGGACCATCTCGGGGAAGGCGACCAGCCGCGCGCCGGCCTCGGCGGCCCGCTTGGTCCAGCGCACCACCTCGGCGCCGTTGCGGGCGAGGTCGCCGACCCAGGGGTCGATCTGGCACAGGGCGAGACGGAGAGTGGGCATGCCTCCGAGTGTAATCGTCTAACTGACGCGATGTCCTGGGCGGAGGCCGGCGGCGGGCTCGGTGGCGGGGTCGGCGGCGAGGCCGGCGGCGAGGCCGGAGGAGGGGTCGGCGCTGCCGGGCCGGGCGGGGATCGGCCATGATGGGGGCAACCGCTTTACGAGGTCTTTCCGTGGCCTCCGGGGCGTAACACGAGCGTAAAGAGCAGAGGTGAGACTGTCCCCATGGGCAAGCAGCAGCAGTTCGTGCTTCGGACGCTCGAAGAGCGTGACATCCGGTTCGTCCGGCTGTGGTTCACCGACGTGCTCGGGTTCCTGAAGTCGGTCGCGGTGGCGCCGGCCGAACTGGAGCAGGCCTTCGAGGAGGGCATCGGCTTCGACGGCTCGGCGATCGAGGGCTTCGCCCGGGTGTACGAGTCCGACATGATCGCCAAGCCGGACCCGACCACCTTCCAGATCCTGCCGTGGCGTTCGGAGACCCCGGGCACCGCCCGGATGTTCTGCGACATCCTGATGCCGGACGGATCGCCGTCCTACGCCGACCCCCGGTTCGTGCTCAAGCGCACCCTGGAGAAGGCCTCGGCGCAGGGCTTCACCTTCTACACCCACCCGGAGATCGAGTTCTTCCTGCTGAAGAACCTGCCGGGCGACGGCACCCCGCCGATCCCCGCCGACCAGTCCGGCTACTTCGACCACACCCCGCGCGGGGTGGGCCACGACTTCCGCCGCCAGGCGATCACCATGCTGGAGTCGATGGGCATCTCGGTCGAGTTCTCGCACCACGAGGGCGCCCCCGGCCAGCAGGAGATCGACCTGCGCTACGCCGACGCGCTGTCCACCGCCGACAACATCATGACCTTCCGGCTGGTCATGAAGGAGGTCGCGCTGGAGCAGGGCGTGCACGCGAGCTTCATGCCCAAGCCGTTCTCCGAGCACCCCGGCAGCGGCATGCACACCCACGTCTCGCTGTTCGAGGGCGACCGCAACGCCTTCCACGAGTCGGGCGCCGAGTACCAGCTGTCCAAGGTCGGCCGCTCCTTCATCGCGGGCCTGCTCAAGCACGCCGCCGAGACCGCCGCCGTCACCAACCAGTGGGTGAACTCCTACAAGCGGATCTGGGGCGGCTCCCAGCGCACCGCCGGGGCCGGCGGCGAGGCGCCGTCCTACATCTGCTGGGGCCACAACAACCGCTCGGCGCTGATCCGGGTGCCGATGTACAAGCCGGGCAAGCAGGGCTCCACCCGGATCGAGGTCCGCTCCCTGGACACCGGCTGCAACCCGTACCTCGCCTACGCCGTCACCCTCGCGGCCGGCCTGAAGGGCATCGAGGAGGGGTACGAGCTGCCGCCCGGCGCCGACGACGACGTCTGGGCGCTGTCCGACTCCGAGCGCCGCGCCCTCGGCATCCAGCCGATGCCGCAGAACCTCGGCGAGGCCATCGACCTGATGCAGCGCAGCGAGCTCGTCGCCGAGACCCTGGGCGAGCACGTGTTCGACTTCTTCCTGCGCAACAAGAAGCACGAGTGGGAGGAGTACCGGTCCGAGGTCACCCCGTTCGAACTGCGGAAGAACCTCCAGGTGCTCTGAGCGGGTGACGGCCGCTCAAACCGTCGTCGGCCCGCTGTCGTCCGAGAGGACGGCAGCGGGCCCTCCTATGGGGTGGATCTGGGGCGGATCGCCGCACCGGTGGCGGAATGTGATGCTTGTGTGACGGAGCGTTGTGGTCCGATTGGTCCGATTGTTCGTTCCATCCTGAAAGAGGATCACATGATCTCCTCCGCCAGCCGTGCCGCCTCCGCCCGCCTGCTGGTCCGCCGGACCTGCGTGGCGGGCGCCGCCATCGCCGCCGTCGCCGGTCAGCTGCTGGCCGCCCCGACCGTCGCCGACGCCCGCGGTTCGGGCACGGACTCCGGGCCGGACGCGGGTGCCCAGCACGTGAAGCGCGCGAAGCACCGGGCCCTCACGATCGCCGAGAACCAGCTGCCGTTCACCACCCGCTTCGAGGGGGACTTCCACGGCTCCATCACCCGGATCAGCAACTCGCTGATGACCTGTGACGAGACCAAGGCGCCGCTCGACCCGGCGCAGCCGTCCTGCCTGGACGCCCGCAAGGGCCTCGGCACCAGGCCGATCAACAACAAGTACGAGATGAAGTACATCAACATCGACCCGGGCTCGGTCGGCCCGCTCGGTGACGCGATCTACTCCGCCAGCTCCGCCGACCTGGGCCTGATCGACGGCTCCCACGTCAAGTACGCCCGGCTGTACTGGGGCGGCACCCGCGGCATCGACGACGTCGTGCTGCCGGAGAACCAGATCGACGAGGTGTACCTGAAGGTCCCGGGCGAGGGCCAGTACCGCAACATCGCCAACGACCAGCCCTCCATCGGTTACATCACCACCGACGTGGAGAGCAGCTACCAGGCCTCCGCCGACATCACCGACCTGGTCAGGCGGGCCGGCAACGGCACCTACACCGTCGCCAACATGGACTCGGTGGTGAAGCCGCACAGCTGGGGCGGCTGGACGATCGTGGTCGCGTACGAGAACGACTGCAAGCCGTACCGGCACCTCCACCTCTGGGACGGCTTCAAGGTCGAGCTGCCCGACAGCCCGCCGCGCGAGTTCGACCTCACCGGGCTGCGGACCCCCGCCAACGGCCCGGTGGCCGGCAAGCTCGGCTTCGTGGTCTACGACGGCGACCTCAAGTGGACCGGCGACACCCTCGCCATCAAGTCCACCAACGGGCCGCAGGCGCTCTTCACGGACGTCAACCACGCCTCCGACGACGCGTTCAACTCCACCATCGAGGAGCTGACCCCGGCCGACCAGTTCGTCCGCACCCCGTACAACCGCAACAACTTCGGCTACGACTCCAACCGCTGGGACATCTCCCCGTTCCTGCGCAACGGGGACACCGACATCAAGGTGCTGTTCGACACCGACAAGGACGGCTACGACCTGGGCGTCTTCTACGCCTACGTCAACCTGGACGGCTCCAGCGAGGCCTGATCCCCCGTCGTGCCCCGGCGCCGCTGCCGCACCACCCGCACCGCGCGGGACGGCAGCGGCGCCGCCGCGTCCCGGCCCCGGGGCGCGCCGCGCAGCAGCCGCTCGCAGGGACGCTCCACCCAGCGGTACAGCGCGCCCGCGGCGGCCAGCGAGCCGCCGGCCAGCAGCAGCCAGACCCCGAGCGCCGCGACCCCCGGCGCCGGGCGGCCCTGGACGGACAGCCAGCAGCGGATGCCGATCTCGTGCACCAGGTACCAGGCGTACGACCACTCGCCCAGCCGGACGGCCGTGCGGCCCGCCAGCAGCCGGGGCGCGCTCCCGGCGGCGTCGCGCCGGGCGGCGGCCGCCAGCAGGGCGGCGAACAGCGGGGCGGGGAACAACTGGGAGGCGCTGTACGGGCCGTACCAGAGGGAGTCCGGGACGGCGGCGTGCCAGGGGACCAGCAGCACGTGCCAGAGCGCCACGGCGGCGGCCGCCGGGAGGAGCCCCGGCCGCCGCCACCGCGCCCGGGGGAGCGCGCCGTGCCGCACGGCCAGGCCGGTGACCACGCCGAGGACGAACTGCGGGGTCCGGGTCAGCGGCAGGTAGTCCAGCAGCCAGCCGCGCACCGCCGGGTCGGCGGGCAACAGGGCGCCGGCCGCCCAGAGCACCGGGCCGAGTGCGGCGCACAGGACGGCGAGCGGCAGCCAGGCGCGCCGGCGCGGGGCCAGCAGGCGCAGTAGCGGCGGGAACAGCAGGTAGAACCAGGCCTCGGCGCCCAGTGACCAGGAGGCCGGGTTGCCGCCGTACACGGTGGGCAGCGCCCAGGGGTGCACCAGCGCCAGCGACCAGAGCGCGGCCGCCACCGGCAGCACCGCGCCGATCGCCGCGTCCGCGCCCAGGGACAGCGCCGTGGTCAGCGCGTGCAGCGGCCAGATCCGGGCGAAGCGGCGGCGGGCGAAGGTCCGCGCCCCGGCCTGGGCGGGCGGGGCCCCGTACGTCCAGGCCAGCACGAAGCCGGAGAGCACGAAGAAGAACGTCACGCCCGAGCGGCCGTACCAGGCGAGCGGGCCGAGCAGCGCAAGCCCGCCCACCTTGCGGGAGAGGTGGTAGAGCACCACCAGCAGGGCCGCCCAGAAGCGCAGCCCGGTGAGCGAGGGCAGGCGGGCGGGGCCGGTCGGGGGCATCGGCGCTCCGGGGCTGTAAGGATGTGGGGCTGCGGGACTGTAGAGCTGCGGGACTGCGGGGACTGCCGTGGCGCCCGGGTGAACGAGTGGGGCGGGGACGAGGTCACGCCTGCGGCGGTCGAGCGGACGGCGGTGTCCACCCGGTGGGCGCGTCCGGCGGCGGGCCGCCCGGGCGCGTAGCCTGCGAGGGCGTGTCGGATCCACCCTCGGGCCCGTCCCGGACCCCCGCCGTTCGCCCGGCGGGCGGGCTCCGCGGCGGCGGGTGCGAGGACGGTCCCCGAACGGACGGACGGAGGGGTCGATGGCGGTCGAGGAGCAGCGGGCCGGGAGCCGGGTCAGCCGGCCGGAGAACCGGCTGGTCCGGCGCGGGTTCACCGATCCGGCGCGGGCGGTGCGGCTGCTGGAGGGCCCCGGGCTGGAGGGCCTGGCCGACGACCCGCTGCTGCTGGACGCGCTCGGCGCCACCGCCGACCCCGACCTCGCGCTGCTCGGCCTGGCCCGGCTGCTGGAGGCCGCCGACGAGTCCGACCGGCACACCCTGCGCGACACCCTCACCACCTCCAAGCCGCTGCGCGACCGGTTGCTCGGCGTGCTCGGCGTCTCCACCGCGCTCGGCGACCACCTGGCCCGGCACCCGCACGACTGGCACGCGCTGGTCACCTTCGAACTGCGCGACATGCACCCCGGACCGGAGGACTTCCGCCGCGCCCTCGCCGACGGCGTCCGGGCCGACGGCCACGGCGGGGCCCTCGGCCCCGCGAACGCGCTGCGCGTCGCCTACCGCCGCTGCCTGCTCGCCATCGCCGCCCGCGACCTCACCGGCACCACCGACCTCGCGCAGACCGCCGCCGAACTCGCCGACCTGGCCGGCGCCACCCTCCAGACCGCCCTGGACCTCGCCGCCGAGCTGGACCCGCAGGCCGCCGCGGCCTGCCGGCTCGCCGTGATCGGCATGGGCAAGTGCGGCGGCCGCGAGCTCAACTACGTCTCGGACGTGGACGTGGTCTTCGTCGCCGAGCCGCGCGAGGGCGTGGACGAGCAGGAGGCGGTCAGGGCCGCCACCCGGCTGGCCGCCGCCCTCACCCGGCTGTGCGCGGACACCACCGGCGAGGGCACCATCTGGCCGGTGGACGCCAACCTGCGCCCCGAGGGCCGCAACGGCCCGCTGGTGCGCACCCTGGCCAGCCACCTCGCCTACTACCAGCGCTGGGCCAAGACCTGGGAGTTCCAGGCGCTGCTCAAGGCCCGCCCGGTCGCCGGGGACGCGGAGCTCGGCGCCGCCTACGTCGAGGCGCTCGCCCCGATGGTCTGGCAGGCCGCCGCCCGGGAGAACTTCGTCGCCGACGTGCAGCAGATGCGCCGCCGGGTGGTCGACTCCATCCCGGCCACCGAGCTGGACCGCCAGCTCAAGCTCGGCCCGGGCGGGCTGCGCGACGTCGAGTTCTCCGTCCAGCTGCTCCAGCTGGTGCACGGCCGCACCGACCCGGCGCTGCGCAGCGGCAACACCCTGGAGGCGCTGGCCGCGCTCTCCCGCGGCGGGTACGTGGGCCGGGCGGACGCCGCCTCGCTGGACGCCGCGTACCGCTTCCTGCGCTCGCTGGAGCACCGCATCCAGCTGTACCGGCTGCGCCGAACCCACCTGATGCCCACCGCGGACGAGGACCTGCGCCGGCTGGCCCGCTCGCTGGCGGCGCTGATCAACGACGACACCCGCGCCGACCCGGTGGCCGCGCTGCAGCGCGAGTGGAAGCGGCACGCGATGGAGGTCCGGCGGCTGCACGAGAAGCTGTTCTACCGGCCGCTGCTGGACGCCGTCGCCGAACTGCCGCCGGGCGCCACCGGGCTGAGCCCGGACGCGGCCCGGGCCCGGCTGGAGGCCCTGGGCTACGCGGACCCGGCGGCCGCGCTGCGCCACCTCAGCGCACTCGCCTCGGGGGTGAGCCGCAAGGCCGCGATCCAGCGGACCCTGCTGCCGGTGCTGCTCGGCTGGTTCGCCGAGTCCGCCGACCCGGACGCCGGACTGCTCAACTTCCGCCAGGTCTCCGACGCGCTCGGCCGTACCCCCTGGTACCTGCGGCTGCTGCGGGACGAGAGCGCCGCCGCCGAGCAGCTGGCCCGGGTGCTGTCGGCCGGCCGGCTCGCCCCCGACCTGCTGCTGCGCGCCCCCGAGGCGGTGGCCATGCTGGGCGACCCGCAGGGCCTGGAGCCGCGCGGTCGGGCGGCGCTGGAGTCGGAGATGCTGGCCGCCGTCGGCCGGGCCGGCTCCACCCACGCCGCGGTGGCCGCCGTCCGGTCGGTGCGCCGCCGGGAGCTGTTCCGCACCGCCGCCGCGGACGTGCTCGGGCGGCTGGGGGAGGACCCCGCCGAGGCGCTGGACACCGCGGGGGAGGCGCTCACCGCGCTCAACGCCGCCACCCTGGGCGGCGCGCTGCGCGCCTGCGTCGCCGGGTGGGAGGCCGAGCACGGGGACCTGCCGACCCGGATCTCGGTGATCGCGATGGGCCGCTTCGGCGGCCACGAACTGGGCTACGGCTCGGACGCGGACGTGCTCTTCGTCCACGAGCCGCTGCTCGGCTCGCTGGAGGAGGAGGCGGCCCGGGCCGCCCAGGCGGTCTGCCACGAGCTGCGCAGCCGGCTGGGCGCGCCCTCCACCGAGCCGCCGTTGCTGGTCGACGCCGACCTGCGGCCGGAGGGCCGCAGCGGTCCGCTGGTGCGCACCCTCGCCTCGTACGCGGCGTACTACCGGCGCTGGTCGCACGCCTGGGAGAGCCAGGCGCTGCTGCGGGCCGAGCCGGTGGCCGGGGACGAGGAGCTGGGCGCGCGGTTCCGGCAGCTGATCGATCCGCTGCGCTACCCCGGCGGCGGGGTGCCGGAGCGGGACCTGACGGAGATCCGCCGGATCAAGGCGCGGATCGAGGCCGAGCGGCTGCCGCGCGGGGCCGACCCGACCACCCACACCAAGATCGGCCGGGGCGGGCTGGCGGACGTCGAGTGGACGGTGCAGCTGCTGCAGCTCCGGCACGGGCACGAGGTGCCGGCCCTGCGCACCACCCGGACCAGGGCGGCGCTGGCGGCCGCCGTGGCGGCCGGGCTGGTCGGGCCGGAGGACGCCGAGGTGCTGGACGCGGCCTGGGTGCTGGCCTCGCGGGTGCGGGCGGCGGTCATGCTGGTGCGCGGGCGGCCCGGGGACAGCTTCCCGGGGGAGGCCCGGGAGCTGGCCGGGGTGGCCCGCTACCTCGGGTACGGCTCCGGGCACAGCGGCGAGCTGCTGGACGACTACCGGAGGGTCACCCGGCGGGCGCGGGCGGTGGTGGACCGGCTGTTCTACGGGGGCTCCGGCTGACGGTTCCCGCCGTCGGGGTGAGCCGCCGGGGACGCGGAAGGGGCCCCTGCACAGGGGCCCCTCCGGGGTTCCGGGCTAGCGGCGCGCGCTGCTGACCGCGGGCTCGCTCCACTGCTCGGGCACGGTGATCGGCTGCTCCGCCGCCGTCTCCCGGGCGGGCACCCTGGGCAGCCGGTAGACCCATTCGTGGTACAGCCAGCGGGCGGTGAGGAAGCCCAGTGCCAGGCAGAGCTCGCCGCCGACGGCGTCCATCCAGAAGTGGTTGGCGGTGGAGACGATGACCACCAGGGTGGCGGCGGGGTACAGCAGGCCGAGCACCCTGACCCACGTCCGGCGGGCCAGGAAGAAGATCGCCAGGCCGCACCACATCGACCAGCCGATGTGCATCGAGGGCATCGCCGCGTACTGGTTGGAGACGTGCGCGGCGGGCCCGGAGGCCATGGAGCCCCAGGTGCCGTGGGTCTTCACGGTGTCGATGAAGCCGCCGTCGGTCATCAGCCGGGGCGGGGCCAGCGGGAAGAAGTAGAAGCCGACCAGGGCGATCCCGGTGGTGACGAACAGCACGGTGCGGGCCGCGACGTAGCGCCCGGGGTGGCGGCGGTAGAGCCAGACCAGCACGCCGATCGTGATCACGAAGTGCAGCGTCGCGTAGTAGTAGTTCATCCCGGTGATGAGCCACCCGACGCTGTCCACCGCGTGGTTGATCGAGTGCTCGACGGCGATGCCGAGGTGCTGCTCCAGGCTCCAGATCCAGCTCGCGTGCTTCTGGGCTATCGCTTCCTGTTCGGGGACCGCGTTGCGCACGATCGAGTAGATCCAGTAGCTGATCCCGATCAGCGCCAGCTCGAACCAGATCCGCGGCCTGGCCGGCGACCGGCGCTGGGCGCTGATGCGGCCGCGCAGGACGGCGGTACGGGACTGGGCGGCACGGGTGGCTCCATCGGGCAGGCGGCCGGGGAGGGCCTTCGCTGCTTCGGAACCGCCACCACTGGCCGCGTCGGCGCGCCCGGCGTCGCCTCGCTGGATCTCGGTCGGTTCCCCCATGGACGGCAAGTCTGCCAGACCGCTCGTAGCCGTCCGCTCATCCTCTGGAAGTGGATTCTTCACCGGCTGTCCCCCTTGAGGGCTAGGGGCCGGCTCCCACCGGGGTAGGGGGTGCTCTGGGGTTCGGTGCGTACCGGTGGGACGGACATGTGTCCCATTGTCACGCCCGTCGCTCCGGGGGAGTAATCGGGGTGGTCGGAGAGGGTCGCCCACCTGGAATTTCCCGGCACGAAACGGTTTCTGCATCTTGCTGAAACATATTGCAGGCCGCTAGCTTCCTGGGAACCCGACCGCCCCTTCCCCCTAAGGGAGCCCTCAGTGGCCGATGCCCCGCTCCGTCCCCGACGGAGCACCGCCCGACGCACCACAGGCCGCCGCAGACCGCCGGGCCGTACGGCCGTCCTGCTGGCCGCCGCCCTGACCGCCGCCACCCTCGGCGGCGCCCCCGCGGCCCTCGCCGCCGCCCCGCCGGCCCCGCCCTCGGACGCCGCGCTGGCGGCCACCGCCGGGCGGCACGACCTCACCCGCGAGCAGTTCTACTTCGTCCTGCCCGACCGCTTCGCCAACGGCGACGCCGGCAACGACGGCGGAGGCATCACCGGCGGGCGGCTGGAGAACGGCTTCGACCCCGCCGACAAGGGCTTCTACCACGGCGGCGACCTGGCCGGGCTGATCCAGCGGCTCGACTACATCCAGAACCTCGGCACCACCGCGATCTGGATGGCCCCGATCTTCAAGAACAAGCCGGTGCAGGGCAGCGGGGCCGACGCCTCGGCCGGGTACCACGGCTACTGGATCACCGACTTCACCCAGGTCGACCCGCACTTCGGCACCAACGAGCAGCTCAAGGAGCTGATAGCCAAGGCGCACGCCCGCGGCATCAAGGTGTTCTTCGACGTCATCACCAACCACACCGCCGACGTCATCGACTACGCCGAGAAGCAGTACGGCTACCGCTCCGCCGGCGCCTACCCGACGCTCGACGCGGACGGGAACCCGGTGGACGAGACCGCCGTCGCCGACGCGGGCGCCCCCTGGCCGCGGACCACCAAGGACTCCTTCCCCTACACCCCGGTCCTGCGCGCCCCGGCCGACGCCACCGCCAAGACCCCGTCCTGGCTCAACGACCCGGCGCTCTACCACAACCGGGGCGACTCGACCTTCGTCGGCGAGTCCGCCACCGAGGGCGACTTCAGCGGCCTGGACGACCTCGACACCCAGAACCCCAAGGTGGTGAAGGGCTTCGAGAAGGTCTACCAGCAGTGGGTCAAGGACGCCGGCGTGGACGGCTTCCGGATCGACACCGTCAAGCACGTCAACATGGCCTTCTGGCAGCAGTGGGCGCCCGCGCTCAAGGACTTCGCCGCCAAGCAGGGCAACAAGAAGTTCTTCATGTTCGGCGAGGTCTACTCCGGGGACCCCGCGGTCACCTCGCCGTACGTCACCAAGGGCCGGCTCCAGGCCACCCTGGACTTCCCGTTCCAGGGCGCGGCCCGCTCCTACGTCTCGCAGGGCGGCTCGGCGCGCGGCCTCGCCGACGTCTACGCCCAGGACTACCGCTACACGAGCGCCGACACCGACGCGTACGAGCTGCCGACCTTCCTCGGCAACCACGACATGGGCCGCTTCGGCTCCTTCCTGCTCGCCGACAACCCCGGCGCCGACGACGCCACGCTGCTGAGGAAGGACCGGCTCGGCAACGAGCTGCAGTTCCTCACCCGCGGCCAGCCCGTCGTCTACTACGGCGACGAGCAGGGCTTCACCGGCCCGGGCGGCGACAAGGACGCCCGGCAGGACCTGTTCGCCTCGAAGACGGCCTCCTACAACGGCGACCGGGTGCTCGGCGGCCCCTCCGGCCCGGCCGACCGCTACGGGCAGGGCGGCGAGCTCTACCAGGGCATCGCCGGGCTGGCCCGGCTGCGCCGGGACAACCCGGCACTGGCCGACGGCGCCCAGATCGAGCGGTACGCCGCCGACGGCGCGGGCGTGTACGCCTTCTCCCGGATCGACGCCGGCCAGCAGGTCGAGTACCTGGTCGCGGTCAACAACGCCACCGAGGCGAAGACCGTCACCCTGGACACCTTCTCGGCGGGGATGGGCTTCGACCGGATCTACCCGTCCACGGGGGAGCGGATCACCAGTGGCGCCGACCGCCGGGTGACCGTCACCGTGCCGGCGCTCTCCTCCGTCGTGCTCAAGGCGGGCGGGAAGCTCGCGGCCGCCGGTCCGGCGCCGCAGCTCTCGGTGCGGCCGCCGGCGGACGGTTCGACCGGGCTCGTCACGGTCGGTGCCGGCGTGGACGGCAACGGCTTCGACCGGGTGAGCTTCGCCGCCCAGATCGGCAACGGGCCCTGGCAGACCCTGGGCACCGCCGACACCGGCAAGTCCGGCTCCGACGGCCGACGGCTCTTCGCCGTCACCCAGGACCTGGGCGCCGTCGCCCCCGGCACGGTGGTCCGCTACAAGGCCGTCGTGCGGGACTCCGGCGGCCACCTGCGCTCCGCCACCGCGAGCTTCACCACCGGCACCCCCGCGCCCGAGCCGGCGCCCACCGCCGGCTCCCGCCCGTACGCCGTCGTCCACTACAACCGGCCGGACGGCGACTACGACGGCTGGAACCTCTACGCCTGGGGCGACCTCGCCGACGGCGAGGCCACCCCGTGGCCGGCCGGGCACGCCTTCACCGGGCGGGACGCCTACGGCGCCTTCGCGTACGTCCGGCTGAAGCCCGGCGCCTCGGACGTCGGGTTCATCGTGGAGAAGGACGGCGTCAAGGACGTCGACGCCGACCGGCACCTCGACGTCGGCAGCGCCGGAGAGGTGTGGCTCAAGCAGGGCGACCCGGCCGTGCGCACCGCGGACCCCGGGCCGCCGAACAGCCAGCCCGCGAACACCGCCGTCATCCACTACAACCGGGCCGACGGCGACTACGACGGCTGGGGCCTGCACGACTGGACCGGCGCGGCCACCCCGACCGACTGGGGCAAGCCGCTGGCGCCGGTGCGCCGCGACGCCTTCGGCGCCGTCTTCGAGGTGCCGCTGGCCCCCGGGGCGACCAGCCTCAGCTACATCCTGCACAAGGGCAACGACAAGGACCTGCCCGCCGACCAGTCGCTGGACCTCGCCGTCAACGGCCGGGAGGTCTGGATCCTCGGCGGCCGCGAGGGCTACCTGCTGCCGCAGAACCCGGCCGCCACCTCGCAGATCGACCTCACCGGGGCCAAGGCCCAGTGGATCGACGCGAGGACCGTCGTCGTCCCGGCGAACTACGGCGCGGGCGACGACGCCCTGGCCGGCGGCACCAGCGCCCAGCTGGTGTACGACCCGGCGGGCGGCATCAAGGCCGACAAGGGCGCGCTGACCAAGCCCGGCCGGTGGCTGCGGCTCACCCCGGTCAAGGGCGGGCTGACCGACGCGCAGAAGGTCAGGTACCCGCACCTGGCGGGCTACCGGGCCTTCACCGTGGACGGCCGGGACGCCGCCCGCGTGCCGGCCGCGCTCCGCGCCCAGCTGCTGTTCACCGAGCACCTGCCCAGCGGCGCCGTCCTGGCCGCCACCGGGGTGCAGATCCCGGGCGTGCTGGACGACCTGTACGCCGGGCGGACCGGCAAGGTGGACTTCGGACCGGCCCACTACAACGGCAAGGTGGCGCTCTCGCTCTGGGCGCCGACCGCGCAGGAGGTCTCCGTCCAGGTCTTCGACAGCGCCACCGGCGGCACCCCGAAGACCCTGCCGCTGAAGCTCGACGACGAGACCGGGGTGTGGGAAGTCGTCCGCGACAAGCGCGAGTTGGACGGCAAGTACTACCTGTACCAGGTGAAGGTCTGGGCGCCCTCGACCCAGCAGCTGGTGGTCAACACCGTCACCGACCCGTACTCGGTGGCGCTGTCCACCGACTCCGGGCGGAGCCTGGTCGCCGACCTCGACGCCAAGGAGCTCAAGCCGCAGGGCTGGGACGACCACGCCCGACCGCAGGCCGTCCCGCCCGCGCGGGAGCAGATCCAGGAGCTGCACGTCCGGGACTTCTCGGTCGAGGACCCCACCGTCCCGGCCGCCGAGCGCGGCACCTACCTGGCGTTCACCGAGTCGGACTCGGCCGGGATGCGGCACCTGCGGGAGCTCGCCGCGGCCGGGGTGACCACGGTGCACCTGCTGCCGACCTTCGACATCGCCACCATCCGGGAGAACCGGGCGGACCAGAAGCTGCCCGCCTGCGACCTCAAGTCCCTTCCGGCGGACGGCCCGAAGCAGCAGGAGTGCGTGGCGGCCGTGGCCGCCGACGACGCGTACAACTGGGGCTACGACCCGCTGCACTACAACGTGCCGGAGGGCTCCTACGCCACGGACCCGAACAGCACGGCGCGCACCGTGCAGTTCCGGCGGATGGTGCAGGCGATGCACGCGGCCGGGCTGCGGGTGGTGCTCGACGTGGTCTACAACCACACCGCCGCCGCCGGCCAGGCCGAGCACTCGGTGCTGGACCGGGTGGTTCCCGGCTACTACCAGCGCCTCGACGCCAACGGCAAGGTGACGACGGACAGTTGCTGCGCCGACACCGCGCCCGAGCACGCCATGATGAACCGGCTGGTGGTCGACTCGGTGACGCTGTGGGCCCGTGAGTACAAGGTGGACGGCTTCCGCTTCGACCTGATGGGCCTGGACCCGAAGTCCACCATGCTGGACGTGCAGTCCGCGCTGCGGCGGATGACGCCGGACTCGGACGGCGTGGACGGCAAGAACGTCCTCCTGTACGGCGAGGGCTGGAACTTCGGCGTGGTCGCGAACAACGCCCGGTTCGAGCAGGCCACCCAGGCCAACATGGCCGGCACCGGCATCGCCACCTTCGACGACCGGATCCGGGACGCCGCCCGCGGCGGCAACTTCATGCTGAACTCCGCCCCGCAGCAGGGCTTCGCCTCGGGCCTGTACACCGACCCGAACGGCTCGGCCGCGAACGGCACCCCGGAGGAGCAGAAGGCCCGGCTGCTGCACCAGATGGACCAGCTGAAGGTCGGGCTGACCGGCAACCTGGCGGGCTACTCCTTCACCGACAGCTCCGGAAAGTCCGTCACCGGCGCCCAGGTCGACTACAACGGAGCCCCGACCGGGTACGCGGCGAAGCCCGGCGAGGCGGTGGAGTACGTGGACGCCCACGACAACACCGACCTCTTCGACGCCCTCGCGTACAAGCTGCCGACCGGCACCGCGCCCGCCGACCGGGCCAGGATGCAGGCCCTCGGGCTCTCGCTGACCGCGCTCACCCAGGGCGCGGGCTTCGCCCAGGCCGGCAGCGACCTGCTGCGTTCCAAGTCGCTCGACTCCAACTCCTACGACTCGGGGGACTGGTTCAACGCGATCCACTGGGACGCCGCGGCCGGCAACGGCTGGGGCCGCGGCCTGCCGATGGCGAAGGACAACCAGGAGCAGTGGACGGCGGCGCGGTCCCTGCTGGCGAACCCGGCGCTGACGGTGGGCGCGGCCGACATCCGGTCGGCCTCGGCGCAGTACCGGGAGTTCCTGCGGATCAAGCAGTCCTCGCCGCTGTTCTCGCTGCCGAGCCTGGCCGCCGTCCAGCAGCGGCTCTCCTACCCGCTCTCCGGCACCGCCGGTGAGACCCCCGGGGTGATCACCCTGCACCTGGACGGCACCGGCCTGCCGGGGGCGGAGAAGGGCGTCACGGTGGTCTTCAACGCCACGCCCACCGCGCAGGCGCAGACCGTGTCGGCCCTGCGGGGCACCGGCCAGGCGCTGCACCCCGTCCAGGCGGGCGGGGCGGACCGGGTGGTGCAGCGGTCCGGCTTCGACGCCGCGACCGGCACCTTCACCGTGCCGGGCCGCACCGTGGCGGTGTTCGTCCAGCACTGATTCGTACACCGCGCCAACGTCCGGGCCCCGTACCACCGTTCAGGTGGTGCGGGGCCCGGTTGCGGTCGCGGGTGCGGTCCGTGGACGGCGCGGTTCCGTTCCGGACGCGAATGGCCGGAAACCGTCGATGGCACGGCCGGAACTGTGACGTGCCGGGCCTGCCGGGCGCTGTCGGCCACCCGCCGGTGCCGACCGCGGTTCTGAGTGCTGGTCATCGACCTCCGGCAGTGATCGAACTTTATCCGGGGCATGAAAACCGTGTTCACGAGTTCGTGACGGGGTAACACAACTGACGGAGCGGCCCGCATACGGTTTCGGTAATGAATCGGCCAATCCGTGGCATGCATCTGTCATTAACGGCTCGTTTGCTGCCACGATTCCCCCGGCTGTAGACGAGGGGGCCCCACCCCCCGGTGCAGCCGTTCGGTTCAGGTGCAGCGCGTCCCAACCCCTGCAAACGAGTTGTGAGCCCGCATCCGCACTCCCGTCGTACCCGGCGGGGGCCCCCACTGCGCCGCAACCGCGGCCCAGGTTTCTCTCCACCGTGCGCGACCCAGCGCCGGTCGGAAAAGGAGTCCGCATGTCCCGTTACGCTCACGCCCGGAAGGCGGCGGTTGTCATGGCCGCCTCCACCGCGCTGCTGGTCACCGGCTTCCCGGTGATAGCCCAGGCGGCCACGCCGGACGCGCCGGCCGCCGTCGCGGCCCAGCAGGCGAGCCGCGCCCAGCTGATCTCCGTCGCCAACCAGCAGACCGCCTCCCTCGCCCAGAGCCTGGGCCTGAGCGGCAGCGAGCAGCTGGTCACCAAGGACGTCATCCAGGACGCGGACGGCACCCGCCACCTGCGGTACGAGCGCACCCTCAACGGACTGCCCGTCCTGGGTGGGGACCTGGTGGTGCACCAGGCGCCCACCGGTGCGACCAAGAGCGTTGACCGGGCCAGCACCGCCTCGCTGAGCGGTGTGAGCACCACGCCGAAGCTGGCCGCGCCGGCCGCGCAGAGCGCCGCCCTCGCCGCCGAGGCGGGCACCGCGGTCGAGACCGCGCCGCGCCTGGTGGTCTGGGCCGCCGACAACAGCCCCCGGCTGGCCTGGGAGACCGTCGTCTCCTCCACCAAGTCCGACGGCACCCCGAGCAAGATGCACGTCGTCACCGACGCCACCAGCGGCCAGGTCATCCAGCAGTGGGACGGCATCGAGACCGGCTCCGGCAAGGGCGTCTTCGTCGGCAACGTCACCATCGGCACCACCCAGTCCGGGTCGACCTTCCAGATGAAGGACGCCGCCCGCGGCAACGGGTACACCACCAACCTGAACCACGGGACCTCGGGCGCCGGCACGCTGTACAGCAAGGCCACCGACACCTGGGGCGACGGCACCGTCAGCAACGGCGAGTCCGCCGCGGTCGACGCCCACTTCGGCGTCGCGTCCACCTGGGACTACTACAAGAACACCTTCGGCCGCAACGGCATCCGCAACGACGGTGTCGGCGCCTACAGCCGCGTCCACTACGGCAACAACTACGTGAACGCGTTCTGGGACGACTCCTGCTTCTGCATGACGTACGGCGACGGCTCCAACAACACCGCGCCGCTGACCGAGCTGGACGTCGCGGGCCACGAGATGAGCCACGGCGTCACCGCGGCCACCGCCAACCTGACCTACTCCGGCGAGTCCGGCGGCCTCAACGAGGCCACCTCGGACATCTTCGGCTCGATGGTCGAGTTCTCCGCCAACATCCCGAGCGACAACCCCGACTACCTCATCGGTGAGTTGATCGACATCAACGGGAACGGCACCCCGCTGCGCTACATGGACAAGCCGTCCAAGGACGGTGCCTCGGCCGACTACTGGTCCTCCACCGTCGGCAACAAGGACGTCCACTACTCCTCCGGCGTCGCCAACCACTTCTTCTACCTGCTGGCCGAGGGCAGCGGCGCGAAGGTGATCAACGGCGTCAGCTACGACTCGCCGACCCAGGGCAACATCACGGTCACCGGCATCGGCCGGGACAAGGCCGCGGCCGTCTGGTACAAGGCGCTGACCACCTACATGACCTCCAGCACCAACTACGCCGCGGCGCGCGTCGCGACGGAGAAGGCGGCCACCGACCTGTACGGCGCCGGCAGCGCCGAGGTGACCGCGGTCAGCACCGCCTGGGCGGGCGTCAACGTCGGCACGGTGCCCTCGGGCGGCGTCACCGTCACCAACCCGGGCAACCAGTCCACCGCCGTCGGCGGCGCCGTCAACCTCCAGATCAGCGCCACCGGCGGCACCGCCCCGCTGACCTACACCGCGACCGGCCTGCCCACCGGGCTGTCGATCTCCTCCTCCGGCGCGATCACCGGCACCGCCTCCACCGCGGGCACCTACAACGTGACCGTCACGGCGAAGGACGCGGCCAACAAGACCGGCAGCACCAGCTTCACCTGGACCGTCTCCACCGGTGGCGGCAGCTGCACCCCGGCCCAGCTGCTGGGCAACGCCGGCTTCGAGACCGGCACCGCCACCCCGTGGACCGCGTCCAGCGGCGTGGTGGACAGCAGCACCTCGCAGGCGGCCCACAGCGGCTCCTGGAAGGCGTGGCTGAACGGCTACGGCTCCACCCACTCGGACTCGCTGTCCCAGACGGTGAGCATCCCGGCGGGCTGCAAGGCGACGCTGAGCTTCTGGCTGCACATCGACACCGCGGAGTCGGGCAGCACCCAGTACGACAAGCTGACCGTGTCGGTCAACGGCACCACGCTGAAGACCTACTCCAACGTGGACGCCGCGGCTGGCTACCAGCAGCGCACCTTCGACCTGTCGGCCTACGCGGGCCAGACGGTCACCGTGAAGTTCGCCGGGACCGAGGACGCCTCGCTCCAGACCAGCTTCGTGATCGACGACACCTCCGTCCAGACCGGCTGAGCCCGGGCCGGCTCCTGAGGGGCCGGTGAACCAGGACAGGTGAGGGGCCCGGTGGCTACGGCTGCCGGGCCCTTGTCGTGCCCGAGGTCTTGACGGCCCCCGCGGTCGCCTCTAGGTTCGGCGCTGCAAGTTTCCGGCAAGTTTCAGAAACTTCCTGCACTCTTCACCTCCGGCTGCCCCACCCCAGCCACCCCCAGGAGACGACGTGGTCACCACCGCCCCCACCCGCCCCCGGCCTTCGGCAGGGAGGACCCCCAGGCCCGCCCGCGCGGCCGGCGCGCTCGCCGCCTCGGCCGCGCTCGCGCTCTCGCTCGGCACCTTCGTCGGCGCCCCGGCCGCCCAGGCCGCCCCGCCCACCACCAACGGCAAGGACGTCACCGCCACCCTCTTCGAGTGGCGCTTCGACTCCGTCGCCCAGGCCTGCACCTCCACCCTCGGCCCCAAGGGCTACGGCTTCGTCGAGGTCTCCCCGCCGCAGGAGCACATCCAGGGCGCCCAGTGGTGGACCTCCTACCAGCCGGTCAGCTACAAGATCGCCGGACGGCTCGGCGACCGCACGTCCTTCGGGAACATGGTCGCCACCTGCCACGCGGCCGGCGTCAAGGTGATCGCCGACGCGGTGGTCAACCACATGTCGGCGGGCTCCGGCACCGGCACCGGCGGCACCGCGTACACCAAGTACAACTACCCCGGCACGTACCAGGACCAGGACTTCCACACCTGCCGCCAGCCGATCACCAACTACCAGGACCGCGGCAACGTCCAGAACTGCGAGCTGGAGAACCTCTCCGACCTGAACACCGGCAGCGCGTACGTCCAGAGCACCATCGCGCACTACCTGGACGACCTCGCCTCGCTCGGCGTCGACGGCTACCGGATCGACGCCGCCAAGCACATCGCCGCCACCGACCTCGCGGCGATCAAGGCCAAGATGGCCAACCCCAAGGCCTACTGGGTCCAGGAGGTCATCTACGGCGCCGGCGAGCCGGTCCAGCCCACCGAGTACACCGGCACCGGCGACGTGGACGAGTTCCGGGTCGGCATGGACCTCAAGCGGATGTTCACCACCGACAAGCTCGCCAACCTCAGCGGCTGGGGCGCCTCCTGGGGCTACCTGCCGAGCGGGCAGGCGCGCGCCTTCGTCGACAACTGGGACACCGAGCGCAACGGTTCCACCCTCAACTACACCTACGGCAACACCTACACGCTGGCCAACGTCTTCCTGCTGGCCTCGCCGTACGGCGCCCCCAACGTCTACTCCGGCTACTCCTTCGCCACCAGGGACGACGGCCCGCCGAACGGCGGCACCGTCAACGCCTGCTACCAGGACGGCTGGAACTGCACCCACGCCTGGCGGCAGGTCGCCAACATGGTCGGCTTCCGCAACGCGGTGGCGGGCACCGGGGTGACCGACTGGTGGTCCAACGGCGGCAACGCGATCGCCTTCGGCCGCGGCAACCGGGGCTACGTGGCGATCAACCACGAGGGCGGTGCGATCACCCGGACCTTCCAGACCGGGCTGCCGGCCGGCACCTACTGCGACGTCCAGCACGGCGACCCGCAGGCGGGCGGCGGCTGCACCGGCCCGACGTACCAGGTGGGCGCCAACGGGCAGTTCACCGCGACGGTCGGCGCGGGCGACGCGGTCGCGCTGTACGTCCAGCCCGGCACGAGCGTCTCCGCCGCCTCGTTCAACGTCAACGCGACCACCTCCCCCGGGCAGAACGTCTACGTGGTCGGCGACGCCGCGGCGCTCGGTGCCTGGGACCCGGCGAAGGCCCTGCCGCTCTCCTCGGCCGGCTACCCGGTCTGGTCGCTGGCGCTGTCGCTGCCGGCCGGCACCTCCTTCCAGTACAAGTACGTCCGCAAGGACGCGAGCGGCACGGTGACCTGGGAGTCCGGCGCCAACCGGACGGCGACGGTGCCCTCGGGCGGCACGGTCACGCTGAACGACACCTGGCGGCCGTGAGCCGCAGGCCCCGGTCCGTCCCGGATCCCCGTCGGAACGCTCCGGCGGGGATCCGCCGTGTCGGCGGGCGGGTCGGCCGGGCCGGGGTGGGGCGGGGCCGCCGGGCCGGCTCCGGGGCGGGGCCGCCCGGCCCGCGGCTCACGGCCGTCCGTCACCCCCGGCCGATGTACGGCATGGCCGTCGCCATCACGGTGGCGAACTGCACATTGGCCTCCAGCGGCAGCCCGGCCATGTGCCGCACGGTACGGGCCACGTCGGCCACGTCCATGGTCGGCTCGGGGGCGATCCGGCCGTCCGCCTGCCGCACGCCCGCACCCATCGCCGCCGTCATGTCGGTCGCCGCGTTGCCGATGTCGATCTGCCCGCAGGCGATCCGGTACGGGCGGCCGTCCAGCGACAGCGACTTGGTCAGGCCCGTGACGGCGTGCTTGGTCGCCGTGTAGGCGATCGACTGCGGGCGCGGGACGTGCGCGGAGATCGAGCCGTTGTTGATGATCCGGCCGCCCTGCGGGTCCTGCGCCCTCATCTGCCGGAACGCGGCCCGGGCGCAGAGGAAGGCGCCGGTCAGGTTGAGGTCGACCACGGCCCGCCAGTCCTCGACGGACAGCTCCTCCAGCGGGACGGCCGGGCCGAAGGCGCCGGCGTTGTTGAACAGCAGGTCCACCCGGCCGTGCCGCCCGGCGGCCGCGGCGAACAGGGCGTCCACCGCGTCCGGGTCGGTGACGTCGGTCGGCACCACGTCGGCCGGGGCGGCGCAGAGCCCGGCGGTCTCCCGAAGCGGCCCGGCCCGCCGGCCGGCCAGCACCGTCCGCCAGCCGGCCGCGGCCAGTTCGACCGCGACGGCCCGGCCGACGCCGCTCCCGGCTCCGGTGACGACGGCGATCCGCTGGTGCATGGCACCCTCCTCGATGACGGTTCCCGCTCGGCCTCGGGCGTGCTCCGGAGATCGTCGCGGATCGGCGGCCCGCCGTCACTGGTCAAAGCCGCCAAAATCCGGACGGCTCGACGGGAGTCCGGCGGCCACCCCCGCCATCCGGCCCCCGCCGTCCGGCGGGAGCGGCGGAGGCCTTTACCCGATCGCGAACAAACATTGGATTTCCGGTGGCCACCTCGCAACCGGGCCACCCCGGCCCACGTCATAAGATCGCAGGAAGGCGCACCCCCGCGAGGGGCGGCGCGCCATCGCTCCGGGGGACGCACCAGCGCTGTGCCCCCGGGTCTGTCCGGCCCCACCGGGGGGCCGCCGCCCGGTCAGACGGACCGGGCGCGACATCGGTCGGAGAGTCCTCACCGTGCTTAGGCAGTCGTCCCGTTCCCGCGCCGTCCTGTCCGGCGCCGCCGTGCTCGCCCTGGCCGCCTCGCTCGCGGCCTGCGGGAGTTCCGGCGGTGGGAAGGGGGACAGCGCCACGGCGAACGCCACCCCGGCCGGCGGCAGCAGCTCGGCGGGCAGCCCGAGCGCCACCGGCACCACCCCGGCCGCGACCGGCAGCGCGACGGCCTCCTCCGGCAAGGTGCTGATGCCCACCGGGCCCGCCGCCGCCCTCAACAAGGTCCGGGACACCGGTGCCGGCCCGATCATGACGACCAAGGTGACCGGCGCGAAGTCCGGCGTCACCGGCCAGGTCTGGGTCTGGCTGCCGCCCGAGTACAACGACCCCAAGTTCGCCAAGACCGGCTTCCCGGTGCTCACCCTGTTCGCGGGCGGCCAGAGCAACGGCTACAACACCTGGACCGACAACCAGCTCCCGATCCAGGAGGAGAACCAGCAGCTGGTCAAGGAGGGCAAGTCCCACCCGTTCATCATGATCATGCCGGTGCAGAACTTCAACAGCGACGAGAAGAACGCGCTGGACTGCTCCGACATCCCGGGCCAGCCCAAGATGGGCACCTGGATGGCCGAGGACATCCCGGACTTCGTCCGCGCCAACTTCCGCACCGTGAAGGGCCGTGACGGCTGGGGCGTGATGGGCGCCTCCACCGGCGGCTTCTGCAGCGCCAAGCTCGCGCTCCAGTACCCGCAGGTCTACAAGGCCGCGGTGCCGATCGACGGCTACTTCATCCCGGACTCCGGGCTGTGGAAGGGCCACGACGCCGAGCGCGCGGCCAACAACCCGGACGTGCTGGTCGCCCAGGGCAAGGCCGACGTCAGCATGCTGGTCACCGCGGGCGGCGCCAACCCGTACGAGACCAAGGTGGTCAAGAGCTGGGTGGCCAAGGCCGTCCCGCCGGTGAGCCTGGAGTACCACGAGCAGCCCGGCGGCAAGCACCTGACCTCGGACTTCAAGAAGATGATCCCGGACACCCTGGTGTGGCTCACGGCCCACCTGGCGGGGCCCGCGGCCGACTGAGGCCCCGGCGCCCTCCTCCGCTGTTCCTTCCGCTGCTTCCACCGCCGCTTCCACCGCTCTGACCCGTACCGCCGGTGCCGGGACGCGTTCGCGCTCCCGACGCCGGCGGTCCTGCTTTCCGGCGGGGCCGCCGATGATCCTCGGTGGTCGCGGGTGGTCGCGGGTGGTCGCCGGACGGTTGCGCCGCTCGTCCGCAGGCCCGTGACCTGCGCGTCAATCGGACATTGATTCGCTTCTGATCGACTGCGAGCACCTTGGCTGGGGCGGTCCGCAACCGGCCGCCACCACCCGCCGTGCCCCAAGCCGTGAAGAGAGTGCCATGCCGATCCACCTGGTGCCCCAGCCCCTCGCCACCCCCACCGTGCCCGCCCAGGGTGTGTCCGGAACCGACTCGCCGGCCGCGGCCCCGTACGGGCGGGCCGCGGCCGACGAGCCCGCCACCCTGCGGTTCGCCGGGCTGCGCCTGGTGCACGCCGCGCTGCGCCGGGACCTCGCCCGGCTGCCCAACGCGCTGCGGCTGCTCCAGCCCGAGGAGGACGACAAGGGCGAGGCCCTGCTGCGGCACTGGAACTTCATCACCGCGATGCTCACCTGCCACCACGAGCAGCAGGACACCCGGCTCTGGCCGATCGTGCGCCGGTTCGCCCCCGAGCTGCGGCTGCTGCTCAACTGGTTGGAGGACGACCACCACAACCTGGACCACTCCTTCACCCGGGTGACCACGCTGGTGCGGATCGCCAGCCGGGACACCGGCAGCGCCTGGCCGGTCGCGTACGCGATGGAGGACCTCGCGGCCCGGCTGGAGACCCATCTGCGGATCGAGGAGCGGCAGTTGCTGCCCCGGATGGAGCGGGTGATCACGGACGGCTCCCGGCTCGGCGGGCTGGGCGAGCTGCTGGACCTGCTGCGGCTGGCCGACGGCCCGGGCGTGGCGGACGCGCTGGCCTGGCTCCTGGAGGGCGTGGAGCCCGCGCTGGTCGAGCGGCTGCTGGCCGACTGCGACGACGACGTGGCCCGCAACTGGCCGCACTGGCACGCGACCTACCAGCGCTGCACCTCGCCGCTGTGGGGCCCGGCGGACGGTCCGGCCGACGGCACCGCCATCGGCTTCGGCAGCCTGGGGCACTTCGCCGACTGACCGCGGGGCCTCTTCGCGGGCCGTTGATCTACGCGCGTGGCATATGCCTCCGGCAAGAGCTTCCGGACTGCGCCGGAACGGCTCCCGGTGCCGGCCGAATCCTCAACTCCCCATGCCCCCTAGGGGATTCGACCCATCGCTCTCGGGGTCGAGCCGTCCCGGCCGCTCCGGGCCGGACCAGGTAAGGCGTCACGCCGACGGTCGATGGCGGGCCGTTCCCGCCGCCGTACCGTCGACCGCATGACCGCAGCGCGCAGCACTCCCCGCCCGTACCGCACCCGCCCCGGGACCCGCCTCCGGCGCGGCCCCGCGCTCCTCGCCGCCGGCGCCGTCCTGGTGCTCGGCGCCGGACTGACCGCCTGCGAGGGCGGCGTGGCCCTCTGCCTGGACGACCACAAGTGCACCGTCGGCATCACGACCGAGGAGGCCGACGGCACCAAGACCGTCAAGGTCTTCGGCGGCGACAACCCGATGAAGCTGACCGTCGGCCACATCGGCGACAGCTCGGCCGAGGTGACCATCGGCGACGTCCGGAAGACCGCCACCAAGGACGCCGAGACCTCCGTCGGCGGCGTCAGGGTCACCCTGCGCAAGGCGAACAAGGCCGACCACTACGCCGAGTTGCGCGTCGAGCGGGACTGACCGTCCCCAGGTGCGACGAAGCGCTCCCGGCGCCCGCTCCGACGGTGACCGCGCTCCCCGGCGCCGCTGTCCCACCGCCGCTGTCCCACCGCCGCCGTCCCGCCGGGCCGTCCTGCTACCGTCCGCCGGTGACCTCTCTGCTGCAACCACCGCTGATCACCCGGCTGCTGGCCGCCGAGCGCATCCTGATCGCCGGAGCCGGCGGCGGCTTCGACGTCTACGCGGGGCTGCCGATCGCCCTCGCCCTGCGGGCCGCGGGCAAGGAGGTGCACCTGGCCAACCTCTCCTTCACCCACCTCTACGGCCTGCCCGGCGACGTCTGGGCGGAGCCCGGCGTGGCCCGGATCGGGCCGGACACCGCCGCCCCCGAGGGCTACTTCCCGGAGCGCACCCTGGCCCGCTGGCTGAACCTGCACCGGATGCCCGACACCGTGTGGGCCTTTCCGGCGGTGGGCGTGCGGCCGCTGCGCAAGGCCTACCGCAGGCTGGTCGCCCGCCTGGGGGTGGACGCGATCCTGCTGGTGGACGGCGGCACCGACATCCTGATGCGCGGCGACGAGGCCGGACTCGGCACCCCGGAGGAGGACATGGCGAGCCTGGCCGCGGTGGCCGGCCTGTCGGAGGTGCCCGAGCGGCTGGTCGCCTGCCTCGGCTTCGGCATCGACGCCCACCACGGCGTCAACCACTCCCTGGTGCTGGAGAACCTCGCCGCGATCGACCGGGCCGGGGGCTACCTCGGCGCCTTCTCCGTGCCGCGCGACAGCCGGGAAGGGGTGCTCTACCTGGACGCCGTCGAGCACGCCAGGGCCGCCTTCCCGGAGCACCCCAGCATCGTCAACGGCTCGGTCGCGGCGGCGCTGCGCGGCGAGTTCGGCGACGTCCGCTTCACCGAGCGGACCAAGGGCGAGCAGCTCTTCATCAACCCGCTGATGACGCTCTACTTCGGCGTCACCGTCGAGGCGCTGGCGGCCGAGCACCGGTACCTGGACCGGCTGGAGCGGACGGAGATGACACGTCAGATCGCCACCGTCATCGCGGAGTTCCAGGACGAACTGCCGCACCTGCGGCCGCCCCGGCAGTTCCCGCACTGACCCGGGGGCCACGGGTGCGGCGCCGGTCAGAACGCGGCGAGCCGGAACTCCAGGTTCCCGAACCGCACCTGGTCGCCCGGCCGGACCCGCACGCCGCCCGCTATCCGGCGCCCGTTCACATGGGTGCCGTTGGTCGAGCCGAGGTCGTACAGCACCCAGCCGCCCTGCTCGTGCCGCAGTTCGGCGTGGTGTCGGGACACCGAGGCGTCGTGCAGCCGAAGCCCCGAACCGGGCAGCCGGCCGATCGTCAACTGCCCCGCCCCGGCCTGCGGCAGGCTCAGCCCCGGCAGCCGCTCGGTGCGCCAGGCCCGGCCCAGCCGGTCGCCGAAGGCGGACACCCGGCCGACCGTGCGCAGCACCAGGCGCTCGACCGGCCCGCCGGTCGGCAGCCCGGCCACGGCCGCGTCCAACTCGCCGCGGCTGGTGGCCTGCAGGACGATGTCCATCCGGCCGAGGAAGGTGTCGTGCGAGAGCCGCCCGCTGCCCGCGCCGTCCCGCAGCACCCCGAGCGCCTGGTCCCGCTCGGCGTCGGAGGGTCGGACCGCGCCGGTCGGACCGGCCGCGCCGGTGGGCAGCTCAGGAGGCGTCATGACCGAATTGTCGGCGCGGCCGGCTCCGGCTGTCCAGGTCGCGCCGTGCGCGGGCGCGGGGTTCGTACGTCACGGCAGTCCAGACGCCCTTTCCGGCCGGGTGGTTCCGTGGCTTCCGGGCTGCCCGGGCCGGCCGTTCCGGCGGCGCCTCCGGGCTCGCTCCGGCAGTGCCGCCGGGCCCGTTCCGGGCGTCGTACGGACCCCGCTCCGGGCGCCGTGCGGGCCGTCAGGCCTTGCGGGCGGCGGCCAGGATCTTCTCCGTGGTGTGCAGGAAGCGGGAGGTGGCGACGCCCCGGTAGGCCTTGCCGAACATGTCCTTGGTGACCCACTTGCCGTCCTGGAGGTGGATCACCGCGTACGCCGCCCCCGGGTCGGCGCCGATCACCTCGACGTCGCCCTTCGGCGAGCGGTAGGGGAGGGCGAACCCGGCCGGCAGCGGCTCGGAGAGGAAGGCGACGACCAGCCGGACGTCCGGTGTCACCTCGACGTCCCGGAAGGGCTCGGCGGCGAGCAGGGCGGCCACCTCGTCCACCGTCCGCAGCAGCACCGGCACCGGGTACCCGAGCGCCTGCTCCAGGTGCTCCTCGATCCGCCCGGTCAGCGCCGTGCGGTCCGGCTCGTCGGTGGTGAAGAAGACGTTGCCGCTCTGGATGTAGGAGCGGACGCCGCCCAGGCCGAGCTCGGCGAAGAGCGCCCGCAGCCGCTCCATCTTCACCGTCCGGCCGCCGACGTTGACGGCCCGCAGGAAGGCGATGTACGTGGTCGTGGTGGTCACCCCGCCAGTCTGGCACCGGCCACCGACAACGGCCCGGCACCCCTGGCCCGCAGGGGCGGGCCCGCGCGCTTCCGTCCGGTCGTCCCTCCGTCCGGTCGTCCCTCCGTCCGGTCGTCCCTCCGTCCGGTCGTCCGCGCACGGCGGTTGTCGGTGCCGGGTGCCAGACTGGCGCCATGGCTACCTGGCAGGATTTCGAGCACGAGGCCCCCGACCTGGCGCCCCTGGTCCGGGCCCGGTTCGAGGCGAACAAGCACCACGTCCTGGCGACGCTGCGCAAGGACGGATCGCCCCGGGTGAGCGGTACGGAGGTCGAGTTCGTCGGTGCCGACCTCTGGATCGGGTCGATGTACGGCGCGGTCAAGGCGCGTGACCTCCAGCGCGACGCCCGCTACGCGCTGCACGCGCACCCGGGGGACGAGACCATGACCGGCGGGGACTCCAAGGTCTCCGGCCGGGCGGTGGAGATCACCGACGAGACCGAACTCGCCGCCTTCGCCGCCGATCTGCCGGAGCCGCCGCCGCCCGGCCCGTTCCACGCCTTCCGGTTGGAGCTCGACCAGGTGGTGCACACCACCGTGGAGGGCGACCACCTGCTGGTGTTCAACTGGCACCCCGGTCGGCCGGTCGAGCGGATCCAGGTCCACTGACCGGCCGATTCGGCCGCAACCGGCCTACGGCAGAACGGACTTGAGGGCCTCGGGGGTACGGGCCACGACGGCGTGGCCGTCGTCCGCGGTGATGATCGGGCGCTGGATCAGGATCGGGTGCTCGGCCATCGCCGCGATCCAGCGGTCCCGCTCACCCGCCTCCCGGGGCCAGCTCTTCATCCCCAGGTCCTTCGCGGCCTGCTCGTCGGTGCGGGTGATGTCCCACGGCTCCAGGCCCAGGCGCTCCAGCACCCGCACCAGCTCGGCGGCGGTCGGCGGCTCCTCCAGGTAGCGCCGCACGGTGTACTCGACCCCGGCGGCGTCCAGCTCGCCGAGCGCGGTCCGGCACTTGCCGCACCGCGGGTTGATCCAGATCTCCATGCCCGTCACCCTACCGAGGCGTCCGCGCCCGCTCGGCCCGCCCCGCCGCCGCGCCCGGCCCGCCCCGAACCGCCCGGCCCCCGAACCGCCCCGCAGCGCGGTTCGGGCGGCTTCGCGGCGCGGTTCGGCCCGCGCGGGAACTCCGCCGCGCCCACGGGCGGTTGACCGGACAGGAAGCGTGATCTCGGGAGGGGAGCACCGGATGGACGGCGCGAAGATCATCGAACAGCTGATGACCACGGAGGTCAGGACCGATCCGTACCCGCTGTACGCCAGGGCCCGCGAGCTGGGTCCGGTGGCCCCGGCCGGGGACGGCATGTTCGTGGTGAGCGGCTACGCGGCGGTCAACAAGGTGCTGCGCACGCCCGCCTTCGGCGTGGCGACCGCCGACATGATGGCCGGCCTGGCCCCCGAGTACGCCGTGCACTCCTCGCTCGCCCTGTTCGGCCGCTCGATCCTCCAGCGCAACGCCCCCGACCAGCCCCGGGTCCGCTCGCTGATCGCCTCGGTGTTCACCGCCCGCCGGGTCGCCGCGCTGCGCCCGGCCGTGGAGGCGGCGGTCCACCGACTGCTGGACGGGATGGCCGAGCAGGGCGCCGACGGCTCGCCGGTGGACTTCATGGACGCCTTCGCCTTCCGGCTGCCCGTCGGGGTGATCTGCGAGCTGCTCGGCGTCCCCGAGCGGGACCGCTACCGCTTCCGCGACCTCGCCTCCGACCTGACCGTCGCGCTGGAGATCATCCAGGACCTGGACGAGCTGGCCGCCGCCGACGAGGCCGCGGACGAGCTGGCCCGCTACTTCACCGAGCTGGCCGCCGAGCGCCTGGCCCGTCCGCAGGACGACCTGGTCACCGACCTGGCCCGGATCGCCGCCGCGGACGACGAGCGGCTCTCCGCCGAGGAGCTGCTGGCCAACCTGGTCCTGCTGCTGGTGGCCGGCTTCGAGACCACCACCAACCTGCTCGGCAACGGCCTGGCCCTGCTGTTCCGCCACCCCGAGGCGGCCGCCGGCCTGCGCAGCGGCGCGATCACCCCGGCCGGGTTCACCGACGAGGTGCTGCGCTTCGACTCCCCGGTCCAGGCCACCGGCCGGGTCGCACTGGAGGAGGGTCTGACCGTCGAGGGCCTGCCGATCCCGCCCGGCCACGCGGTGACCCTGCTGATCGGTTCGGCCAACCACGACCCGGCGCGGTACGAGCGCCCCGAGGTGTTCGACCCCGCCCGTACCGACAGCCAGCCGCTCAGCTTCGGCGGCGGCACCCACTTCTGCCTGGGCTCCCAGCTGGCCCGGCTGGAGGCCGAGGTCGCGATGCCCGCCCTGCTCGACCGCTTCCCCCGGCTCGCCCCCGGCGGCGTCCCGACCCGCCGGGACCGCCTGGTGCTGCGCGGCTACGAGACCCTGCCGGTGATCGTCCGCTGACGCGCCGCCCCCGGGGCGGGGGGAATGGCTCCTCCGGCCCGGGGGACCGGGACGTTCGGCCGTTCGTGGCCGGGCCGTCCGTGGGAGAGCATGGAGGGACGAAAGCGGCCAATCCGGACCGATCATCCGGGGCGGCCACCTGCCAGGAGGTCCCACCGTGCCCACAGCACCCCGCCCGCCGCGCCCCGCGGCGCTGGAGCCCAAGGTGCCGCGGTGGGTGCCCTGGCTGCCGGTGGTCCTGCTGGTGCTGGACCTGGTCGCCGAGGCCGTCGTCCCGGACGCCGTCGCCGCCGGCTTCCTGCTCACCGCGCTGCCCGTGGTCGCCGCGTTCAGCTACGGCCCGGTGCTGACCGCCGTCACCACGGTCGGCTCGCTGGCGCTCCAGCTCGTCCTGGCGCTGCGCGCGGGCCACGTCGACGAGCAGCACCACGTCTGGGTCTACATCGCCACCCTGCTCTCCGGCGTCATGGGCACCGCGCTGTCCTGGCAGCGCACCCGGCAGAACCGCAACCTGCTCCAGGCCCGTACGGTCGCCGAGACCCTCCAGCGCACCGTGCTGCGCCCGGTGCCCGAGCGGGCCGGCGGGCTGCGGGTGGCCGGGCTCTACCGCCCGGCCCAGGCCGACGTGCTGGTCGGCGGCGACCTGTACGAGGTGTGCGACACCCGCTTCGGCGTGCGGGTGCTGCTCGGCGACGTCCGGGGCAAGGGCCTGGGCGCGGTCCGCACCGTCGCCGACGTCCTCGGCGCGTTCCGCGCGGCCGCGTACGACACCCCCGGGCTGGTCGAACTCGCCGACCAGCTGGACCGCGCGGTGCTGCGCGACGCCGCCGACCGCGGCGACGACGAGTTGTTCGTCACCGCCGTCCTGCTCCAGTACCGGCCCGGCTCGGACTGCGTGGAGATCGTCAACCGCGGTCACACCACCCCGCTGCTCCTCGGCGGGGGCGGCATAACCCCGATGTCCGGAGCCGACGAGCTCCCGCTCGGCCTCGGCCACCTCGGCCCCGTCGGCGAGCGCAGCAAGGCGATCGCCGTGGCACTGCCCCCGGGCCACACCGTGCTGCTCTACACCGACGGCGTCAGCGAGGCCCGCGACGCCGGCGGCGCCTTCTACCCGCTGGCCGTCCGCCTCGCCGCCCTCGGCACCACCGCCCCCGACCGGGTGGTCTCCTTCCTGGCCCAGGACGTCCACCGGTACGCCGGCCTGCTCGCCGACGACCTCGCCGTCCTCGCCCTCACTCCGGACGTTCCGTAGGGCCTGGCCGGGGCCCGGCCCACTCCCAGAGGTTCGCGAACAGCTCCGCCTGCTCCCGGGCGTCGTCCAGCGAGTGGTGAGTGTGCGGCAGGTCGGGCAGCAGGTCGGGCGGCATCGACCGCTTCCCGATCCCCGCGAACGGCACGCCGGCCCGCGCCGCGTACAGCGTCTTCAGGTCCAGGCAGCCGGAGTGCCCGAACGGGCTGGAGCCGGTGAACCGCACCAGGTACCAGTAGAGGAACTGCCAGTCGTACACGGCCGGGTAGGCCACCATCACCGGCCGGTACCGCGCTCCGCCCGGCCCCCGCCGCACCCCCTCCACCCAGCGGCCGAACTCCCGCATCGCCGCCGCCGGATCGGCCCCGCCCGCCTCCAGCGCCGCCCGGTCCAGCCCGGACACCGCCAGCGCCCGCGGGTCGTACTCCGCGCTGATCGGCCGCAGCTCCCGGTAGAACGCCGCCGCCCCCGCGGCCGGCCGCCGGAACCCCTCCCCGTCGTGCCACCCGGCCACCACGGCCCCGAAACTCACCATCGAGTACGGCCCCGGGATCGGACCGTCCGCCTCCACGTCCACCGACACGTACACCGTCGGGGTGACCTTCGCCCGCTGTCCCATGGCCCCATCCAACCGGGCCCGGCAACCGCTTTTCCGCGCTCCCGCCCGCTGCCGCCGCCCGCTGTCTTCCGCCTGCCACTTCCTGTCGCCCCGCCGCCGCCCGGTCACCCGGACGGGCCTGCCGGGATGCCTCCGGGCACGGGAGTGCGCAGGCTGCAGGCAACGACCGGGCCCGACCGGGCCCGACCGGGCCCGGGGGCGGACGGCCCCGAGGGCGCGGCACGGGAGGACGAGATCGACGGGACACGGACCACCGGCACCGACGGCGGCGCGAGCGCGCCGCTGCTCGCACGCTGCGCCCTGCTGGCGGCCGCGGGGGCCGTGGGGGTGCTGCTGTTCGCGCTGGGGGAGGGCGGGCTGCTGGTGCTCGCGGCCGGGCTGCTCGGACTGGTCGTCGGGGCCGCCGGCGTCTGGTGGTTCCTGGCCTACCGGGGCGCGGTCCGGTTCTTCGGGCTGCTCGTCGCGATCGCGGCGCCGGTCGCGGTGCTGGTGATCTTCGCCCACCACCGGCTGTGGCTGACGGCCCTGGTCCTCGTCCTGGTCTGGGTCGCCGCGCTGGCCCTCGCCCGCGCCGCGTTGCGCCGGGCCCGCCCGGAGCCGGCGATGCGGGCGCATGCCGCGGCCCGGCCGCGGCGACCGGTCCTGATCATGAACCCGAAGTCCGGCGGCGGGAAGGTCGGCCGCTTCGGGCTGGTCGAGCGGGCGGAGGGCCTCGGCGCCCGGGTGGTCCTGCTCGACCCCGGCGCCCCCGCCGACGTCGCCGAACTGGCCCGCACGGCCGTGGCCGAGGGCGCGGACCTGCTCGGCGTGGCGGGCGGCGACGGCACCCAGGCGCTGGTCGCGGCCGTCGCCGCCGAGCACGACCTGCCGTTCCTGGTGGTCTCCGCCGGCACCCGCAACCACTTCGCCATGGACCTCGGCCTCGACCGCAACGACCCCTCCCGCTGCCTGGACGCCCTCACCGACGGCGAGGAACTGCGGGTCGACCTCGGCGAGGTCGCGGGCCGGGCCTTCGTCAACACCGTCTCCTTCGGGGTGTACGCCGACGTCGTGCAGCGCCCCGAGTACCGCGACGCCAAGGCCGGTACCGCGCTCAGCCTGCTGCCGGACCTGCTGGTCGGCGAGGGCGTACGGCGGATCGACGTCAGGGCCGACACCACCGTGCTCACCGCCCAGCAGGCGCTGCTGGTCAGCAACAACCCGTACGGCTCGACCGACGACCTCGGCATCGGCGGCCGCCGGCCCCGGCTCGACGGCGGCCTGCTCGGTGTCCTGGGCATCCGGGTGGAGGGCGCGGCGCAGGCCGCGGACCTGGCCGTGCGGGGCACCCAGTCCACGGGGCTGAGCGCGCTGACCGCACGGCGGGTGGAGGTGACCGCGGACGAGGAGGAGATCCCGGTGGCGGTCGACGGCGAGACGCTGCGGATGCCCGTCCCGGTCGTGTGCACGCTGCGCCCGCGGGCCCTGCGGGTCCTGGTGCCGCGCGACCGCCCCGGCGTCCCCGCCCCGGTGCCGTCCGTGAACTGGCGCCGGCTGGCCGCCCTCGCACTCGGCCGCACCGACCCCGACCGAGGGGCCGCCCCGTGACTGACCCCACCTCCACACCCCCTCCCGCACCCCCTCCCGCTCTCTCACCGGTCGAGGCCGTCCTCACCGACCTGCGGGCGCTCGACGGAGCCGTCTACGCGGCCGTCGCCGCCACCCCCACCCCGACCCTGGACACCGCGCTGCGCCGGCTCTCCCGGGCCGCCGACCACTCGAAGATCTCGCTGGCCGTCGCCGCCCTGCTCGCCCTGCGGCCCGGCAGGCCCCGGCAGGCGGCGGTGGCCGGGGTCGGCGCCGTGGCGCTGGCCTCGGTGGCGGCGAACCTGGTCGGGAAGCAACTGGTCCACCGGGCCCGGCCCGACCGGGAGCTGGCACGGGTGGCCGTCGGCCGGCAGGTGTCGATGCCCGAGTCGGCCTCCTTCCCGTCCGGGCACACGGCCTCGGCGACGGCCTTCGCCACCGCGGTCGGCGTGCTGCTGCCGCCACTGGCGCTACCGCTCGGCGCGCTGGCGGTCGCGGTCGGCTACTCCCGCGTCCACACCGGCGTGCACTACCCGGGCGACGTCGCGGCCGGCGCACTCCTCGGCTACGCGGCCGCAGTGACATCCCTGGCCGTCGTCCGCACCCTGCCCCCCCGCCTCCCCGCCTGAGCGGACCGCACGGGCAACTGACCAGCCCCCGCCCTGGACATTCCCCTCCCCAGCCGCCGCACCCCCGCCCCGGCAACCAGCAGACTTACCGAGCCGAGCCGAGCCGAGCCGAGCCGGGGCGGGCACCGGTTACTGCTCGGCCGGGGCGGGGCACCGGCTACCGCTCGCCTCAGCCCCCATGCCGTCGTGCCACGGCTTCCCTCTCTTCTTCCCCCTCCTCCACGGGTTCCTCCAGGCCCGGCCGGTCGGCGGCCGAGCGGTCGTGGCCGCCGCGGCGCAGCTCGTCCTGGACCCGCCGCCAAGCACGGATGATCGGAGGCACTTTCGACAGCACTTCGCTGATCTGCGTCAGCAGCAAGGTGACGCAGCCGAACGACGCGAGAACGAGCAGGGTCACCCGATCCCAGCTCACCGTGCCACCCCCGCTCCCCAGGCACCCGACCCACTTGGGCGTGACGTGAGCAGGAATACGGCCGACTCCCCGCCACAAGGGCCAGGCCAGGTGAGGCGGAGGAATCCGGCAATGGCTCTGGACATGTCGACACTCCGCATCTCTTGCCGGCACGGCTGGTTTCGCGGTCGGTGAGGCCGTCGGCCGCTAACCGAGGAGGGCATGACGGACGAGCCACTCGAGGGCGTTCGCTCCCAACCGGTCCGGCTCCTGGAGCAGCGCGGTCTCCACAGCACGGAGATCGACGAGCTCCGGGGGTGCGGACAGCCGGTCCAGTGAGGCGAGACGCTTCATCGCGGCGTCGACAACGGTGGGCCAGCCGGGCATGCCGAAGTGGTGCGTAGCCTTGAAGACAGCTGTGAAAGCCCGGTGCAGGAGGGCGTCGCGCCAGCCCTGTCGGCGCATCAACTCCTCGGTGATCCAGACCTGTTCCTCGATGTTTCGGATGAAGTCGGCCACCGGACCGGACGCGGCTCGCAGTGTGAAACGGGAGCCGCCTGCCCACGGGAGGTCCAGGTCCGTGGCGACGGCCGTGAACGCGCCCAGTCGTTCAGGCCCGTCGTTGCGGGCGGCAATGAGCGCCTTGCGGGCCCGACGGTACAAGTCGACGCCCTGCGCGAAGACATCGCCGGCGTTCGGCCCGCCGGGTGCCGCGCGGATCGCTTCGAGTGGTTCATTCAACAAGGCCTCGGCGGCTAGCCCGGCCGCCGCCGCGCTCAGCAGGACCTCCGGGTCGTCGGCGTCGATTCCGAGATGGGCGAGTGCGGTAGAGGCCTGCTCCTCCAGCCCCGGGAACAGCGGGGGTTGCTCCTCGGGCTGTGGCGGGAGGAGTGCGGCGAGTCGCGACGGCAGGGGAGGCGGACCGGGCTCCTCGATGGTGACGCCGTGCTGCTGGAGGCCTTCAAAGATGGCCTCCGGCCCGCAGTCGATGTTCGACACGTCGTGTCGTCCTGGACAGTCCTCGGGGCACTCCAACTCCTCACACATCTCCGGCTCGTCGGACTGCGCCTCGTTGATCAGGTGGTAGGCGAGCCGGCCGGCCGCAGCTCCGCGGGCCGTGATCATGGCGCTCCCCAACCGTATTTCTGCGCTCGTCAGCAGGTGGTCCTCCTGATCGATCGCAGGCGGCGGCTCCGGTGCGTCAGGGATCCAGGTGTAGGCCGACTCCAGCGATATCAACAGCCAGGCGACCCGCAACGGCGGGATCTCCTCGTTCCCGGCCAGTTCGGCGACTTCCTCCGCGGCTCGCCCGACCGCGTCGAGCTGGGCCAAGTGCTGGTCACGGAGCGATTCCCAGGCCTCGGAATCCTTGCGGACCTGCTCGGCGTTCCGTGACAGGGCGGCATCCCGAGTGGTCCGCGCTCGGGTGACCAATCGGCTCAGACACGGGCGGCACCCGGACAGACCGGCCTCCGGCGCGGGGCCGAGCGGCACCGCCCCGAGATCCCGGCCGAACGGGGCGCCGCACACGCAGCAGTCCACGCTCGCCATCTGCCGGCCCGTTGGCACGGCGGGTAGGGCGGCACGGATCGTGCCGTGTGCGTAGGCAGGGATGTGCACGGGGCGAACTCCTCGGGTGTCGTGCTCCGCTGGTGTCCTCACCATGCTCACCTGGGCGTTCAGCCGTTAGTCACCAAGCGGAAGACTGGGCACCGAACTTGACGGAAGCTGACGGCGTCGTACGCCGCGGCAGCGAAACTTGACACCCCAGCCGGAGCCCGTTCGCCGGCCCCGAAACAGGAGGATCCAAGTGGTAGACACCCCGGACGAGTCCCGGCCGGAGGGCTGGCACCAGGAACTGGTCGATGCGTTGCAGGAATTGCACCGGGCGGCAGGTCAGCTGAGTTCCCGCAAGGTGAGCACGCTGATCCGCGAGCGGGAGGACCCGTTGTCCGGCCCCAGCCACGAGACAGTGCGGTCCGCGATCATCGGAAAGCAGATGCCGCGCTGGGAGACGGTGCACGACATCGTCAGGGTGCTGGCGGGGCTGTGCAGCCCCCCTCGGGACGAGGAAGTCGAGGTCGGGAGATTCCTGCTTCTGTGGCGGGCGGCCCGCGAAGGAGAGAAGGGCGCCCGGAAGTCGTTCCAGGAACTGGCCAACAGCGGCTGGGGTGGTGAGGACGGCAAGTGGACACCCGAGATGGTCATGGGCATCCTGGTCAACCCGTTCAGCGCCATCCAGATCGCCCCCGGGCTCACCGCCCCGCACGAACCGATCATCTCCGAGGACGTGTGGATCCGGGCGATGGAGAAGTTCATCGAGGAGGACGGGGCCGAGCACGCGCTGAGGGTCCTGCTGCACACGCTGAAGGGCGACTACATCGGGGCCACCGAAGGCACGCCGTACGGCTACCAGAACATGGACCGGCAGACGATGGACGCGTACGCGGCCTTCCACTACGGCTGCCAGGAAGTGCGCCGCCGCTTGAGGGCGGAGCCCAACCTCCTCGCGGAGTCGATTCGCGCGATGCGGGCCGACGAGACGATGGACCGGGACGACCGGGCGGAGATGCTCGAGAACGAGTCGGACCTGAGCCTGATGAGAGAGGTCATGATCGTGACCCCGGACACCTGGGACGACGTGTCCGAGGAAGCCCACCACATGGTCTTCGGCTACCTGATCAAGCAGATAGGCCCACCTGGCCCGCTCAACCTGCCGGATGCGGATCGATTCCCCATCCTCTGGCGAATTCCCGAACCTTCTGCGGAGTGATCCCGACCCGCACCTGCCCGGGCCGGCGACCGACAGCACGGGCCCGGGCAGGGTGGCGAGGGATCGAACCGCGTTTCCGCGGGTCGGAGGTGTCTCTACAGGTCGTAGTAGAGCTCGAACTCGTGCGGGTGGGGGCGGAGGGCGATCGGGGCGATCTCGTTGGTGCGCTTGTAGTCGATCCAGGTCTCGATGAGGTCCGGGGTGAAGACGTTGCCGGCGAGGAGGTACTCGTGGTCGGCTTCCAGGGCGTCAAGGACGGCGGGGAGGGAGGAGGGCACCTGGGGGACGTTGGCGTGCTCCTCGGGGGCGAGCTCGTAGAGGTCCTTGTCGACGGGCTCCAGCGGCTCGATCTTGTTGCGGATGCCGTCGAGGCCGGCCATCAGCATGGCGGCGAAGGCCAGGTAGGGGTTGGAGGCCGGGTCGGGCGCGCGGAACTCGATGCGCTTGGCCTTGGCGTTGGAGCCGGTGATCGGGATGCGGATCGCGGCGGAGCGGTTGCGCTGGGAGTAGACCAGGTTGACCGGGGCCTCGAAGCCCGGCACCAGGCGGTGGTAGGAGTTCACCGAGGGGTTGGTGAAGGCGAGCAGCGAGGGGGCGTGGCGCAGCAGTCCGCCGATGTAGTAGCGGGCGGTGTCGGAGAGCCCGGCGTAGCCCTGCTCGTCGTAGAAGAGCGGGGTGCCCTCGGTCCACAGCGACTGGTGGACGTGCATGCCGGAGCCGTTGTCGCCGAAGATCGGCTTCGGCATGAAGGTGGCGGTCTTGCCGTTGCGCCAGGCGACGTTCTTGATGATGTACTTGAACAGCATCAGGTCGTCGGCGGCGTGCAGCAGGGTGTTGAACTTGTAGTTGATCTCGGCCTGGCCGGCCGTGCCGACCTCGTGGTGCTGGCGTTCGACCTCCAGTCCGGCCTTGGCGAGTTCCAGCGACATCTCGGCGCGCAGGTCGGCGAAGTGGTCGACCGGCGGGACGGGGAAGTACCCGCCCTTGTACTTGACCTTGTAGCCGCGCACGTCGCCCTCGGCGGCGCCGCTGTTCCAGGCGCCGGCCTCCGAGTCGATGTGGTAGAAGGACGCGTTGGCGCTGGTCTCGAAGCGGACCGAGTCGAAGACGTAGAACTCGGCCTCGGGCCCGAAGTACGCGGTGTCGGCGATGCCGGAGGAGGCGAGGTAGGCCTCGGCCTTCCTGGCGACGTTGCGCGGGTCGCGGCTGTACGCCTCGCCGGTGACCGGGTCCTGGATGAAGAAGTTGATGTTGAGGTGCTTCTCGGCCCGGAAGGGGTCGAGGCGGGCCGTGGCGAGGTCCGGCACCAGGGCCATGTCGGACTCGTGGATGGCCTGGAAGCCGCGGATCGACGAGCCGTCGAACATCAGGATCTCGGACGGGTCGAAGGTCGCCGCAGGTACGGAGAAGTGCTGCAAGACGCCCGGCAGGTCGCAGAAACGGACGTCGACGAACTTCACGTCGTTGTCCTGGATGAACTGCTTCACTTCGGCGGCGTTGTTGAACATCCATCCTCCTCGGCGTGCGAATGGGGCTCACCATAGGAATGGGTCGTTTCCATACGGTGACCCGCTCGTTTCCTAGATGTTAACCACGGTCGCCGGGTGGGCGGCAAAGACGTACGGGACGGTACAAATCACCCCGCCCAGCTGGGCACCCTCCCGTAAGTGGTCTGGACCACTCGGAAAGCCCGGAAACGGTGATTCACCCGGTCGGGGGTGATGCCCCGACCGGAGGGGAGCCGGTGGCGGCGCACACCGTCAGCCCGGTTAGTGTGGATTCGTGGACACCAGAGAAGCGTTGGGATCGTGGATCGACGGCCCCCGGGCGGCCGCCGAGAAGATGGGTGCCGACTTCGGCCACCGCGGCGAGCGCCTCGGGCTGCCCAAGGAGGGCCCCGGCTCGATCGCCGGCCCCGGCCGCCGGATCGGCGCCCTGTTCGTGGACGGCTGGCTGGTCGCCCTGATCTCGTACGGGCTGATCGCCCGTGGCGACCAGGCCGAGGCCAACCTGTGGACCAGCCCGCTGTACTTCGTGGTCGCGGCCGTGCTGCTGTCCACCACCGGCACCACGGTCGGCAAGCGGCTGTTCGGCCTCCGGGTGGTCCGGCTGGACGGCCGCCGCGCGACCATCCCGCAGGTCCTGCTGCGCACCCTGCTGCTCTGCCTGGTGGTGCCGCCGCTGGTCTGGGACCGCGACACCCGTGGCCTGCACGACAAGGCGGTCGGCACCGTCGAGGTCCGGATCTAGTCGAGGTCGGGAGCCGGTTCGAGGTCCGGAGCCGGTTCGGGGTCCGGAGTCGGACGAGGTCGGGAACCGGTTGAGGTCGAGGTCCGGAGCCGGCCGCGGATCCGAGGAACTGCGGATCCGGTGCCCGACACCGTACGAACGTCGGAACGGCCCCGCCGCGGAGTCTCCGCGGCGGGGCCGTTCTCGTGTCGTCAGGGGAGGGGGAGGGTCAGCGGACCTGGCCGCCCTTGGGCATCCGGGCGCCCTTCGGCATCGGGCCCTTGGGGATCGGCGCCTTGGAGAGCAGGTCGCCCAGCGCGCGCAGGCGGTCGTTGGTCTCGGTGACCTGCTTGGGGGTGATGGCGCGGGGCAAGCGCATCAGGTGGATCTGGAGCTTCTTCAGCGGGACCTCGCCCTCGCCGTTGCCCACCACGATGTCGTGCACCGGCACGTCGCCGACCACACGGGCCATCTTCTTCTTCTCGGAAGCCAGCAGCTGGCGGACCCGGTTCGGGTTGCCCTCGCCGATCAGCGCGATGCCGGCCCGGCCCACGGCGCGGTAGACCGCGTCCTGGTTACGGGTGACCGCGACCGGGGTGCTGTTGGAGCTCCAGCCGCGCCGGATGTTGTTCAGCACCGCCGCGACGGCACCCGGCTGCCCCTCCATCTGGCCGAACGCGGCGCGCTCGGCCCGGCGCCCGAAGACGATCGCCATGGCCAGCACGGCCACGATGAAGCCCAGGACGCCCAGGTAGACGGGATGCTCGATCGCGAAGCCGATGGCGAGGAACACGCCGAAGGTCAGCAGGCCGACGCCGGCGATGATCAGGCCGATCTTGGTGTCGACCTTCTTGGTCATGGTGTACGCCAGGCGGATCTGCTTCAGTCGCCCGGGGTTCTCGGATGTTTCCCTCGCCATAACGCTCATGGTACGTGGCACGGGTACGGGATATCCAAGCCCGGGTACCCGTTCGCCCCAACCGTGACCCGTGGGCCCGCACGCCGTCGCACAGAGCGACGCCGGGGGGCTCGGCGGCGCCGAAGCGTTACCGCGGAAGGGGTGCCGCCGAAGCGCTGTCGCGGATGCGGAAGGGTTGCCGCGGAAGGGCTGCCGCCGGAGCGCTGTAGCGGACGCAGGGTCGCCGCCCGAAACGTTTCGCCGAAGGCCTACCGTCGGACCGGCCGCCGCTCCGCCGCCCGCGCCACCGCGTCGTCGTGCCGGCGGTCCGCCGCGTACCGGCGGTTCTCGCACACCGCCGCCCACGCGTTGCGGCGGGCGTGCCGCTGGCCAGGGGCGAGCAGGACGCTCTCGGCGAACCGCAGAGCCACCCCCACCGACCGGATCCGCATCTGAACCCGCATGCCGAACAGCTCCTCTCGTGGCTGAGAAGAATCGAACGCTCACCAGGCGTCCAGAGTCCCCACCCCGTGTTACCAGCCCGTGACCAGGCCGTCAAAGCGTGGTGAAAGCGGAAGGGCGGAGCCGAAGCTCCGCCCTTCCCGTGGCTTGAACCGGTCGATGGATCGCCTGGACTCCGTCTGGACTCCGACTGGACCCCGCTCGGCCTCCGCCCGACCTGCCCGACCTGCCCGACCTGCGCCCGACGTCCGTCAGAAGTCAGGACGCCATCAGGCCTCCGTCAGACCGCGGCCTGCTCGCGCCGCTCCAGCGCCTGCCGGTACAGTCGGCCGGCCCGGTACGAGGACCGCACCAGCGGGCCCGACATGACGCCCGCGAAGCCCAGCTCCTCGGCCTCCTCCTGGAGTTCGACGAACTCCTGCGGCTTCACCCAACGCTCGACCGGGTGGTGGCGCAGCGAGGGGCGCAGGTACTGGGTGATGGTGATCAGCTCGCAGCCGGCGCCGACCAGGTCGGCCAGCGCCTGGCTGACCTCCTCGCGGGTCTCGCCCATGCCCAGGATCAGGTTGGACTTGGTCACCAGCCCGGCCGCGCGCGCCTGGGTGATGACGTCCAGCGAGCGCTCGTAGCGGAACGCCGGGCGGATCCGCTTGAAGATCCGCGGCACCGTCTCGACGTTGTGCGCGAGCACCTCGGGACGGGAGGAGAAGACCTCGGCCAGCTGCTCGGGCACCGCGTTGAAGTCGGGGATGAGCAGCTCGACGCCGGTGCGGCCGGCCTCGCGGCCGGCGGTCATCGCGTGCACCTGGCGCACGGTCTCGGCGTACAGCCAGGCGCCGCCGTCCTCCAGGTCGTCGCGGGCGACGCCGGTGATGGTGGCGTAGTTGAGGTCCATGGTGACGATGGACTCGGCGACCCGGCGCGGCTCGTCGCGGTCGAACTCGGCGGGCTTGCCGGTGTCGATCTGGCAGAAGTCGCAGCGGCGGGTGCACTGGTCACCGCCGATGAGGAAGGTGGCCTCGCGGTCCTCCCAGCACTCGAAGATGTTGGGGCAGCCGGCCTCCTGGCAGACCGTGTGCAGCCCCTCCTTCTTCACCAGCGACTGGAGTGCGTTGTACTCCGGGCCCATCTTCGCGCGGGTCTTGATCCACTCGGGCTTCCGCTCGATGGGGGTCTCGCTGTTGCGGACCTCCAGGCGGAGCAGCTTCCTGCCGTCGGGCGCGACAGCGGACACGTGCGACTCCTAGAACTAGACGGGGTACCCCCAGGGTACGCCTGTGGTTGTGCGGCCTTCGCCGGGCCTGCCGCCCTGCAATCGCAGGGCAACATGGCTACCGGTCGGTAGATTCCCAGCGGCCGCCGGGACTTCCGGCGGCCGTCGGTGGAAGGTGTGCCGGTGCCGCCCGGCGGGTCAGCGGCTGAGGGCCGGTTCCGGCAGCTCGGCGAAGACGTCCGCCAGGTGCCGTTCGACCACCGGCGCCGCCTCGGCGGCGGACAGTCCGCGCTTCAGCTCGCCGGTGAGCGAGGCCACGCCCGCGTCCCGGATGCCGCACGGCACGATCTTGTCGAACCAGGTCATGTCCGGGTCGCAGTTGAGCGCGAAGCCGTGCATGGTCACGCCGCGGGCGACCCGCACGCCGATCGCGGCGAGCTTGCGGTCGTCGCCGCGCTGCCCGGCGTTGGAGGGCGCGTACTCGGGGCCGGCCAGGCGCGGGTCGATGCCCAGCGGCAGGCCCATCCGCAGGGTCAGCTTGCCGATGTCCACCACCTGCGCCGGGTCCACCACGGCGTCCGGGATGGACTCGCCCAGCACCCAGACCCCGCTGCGGCCCTCGACCCGGGTGGACTCGATGCCGAACTCGCCGGCGGTGCGGATCAGCGCCTCCTCCAGCCGGCGGACGTAGGCGATGACGTCGATCGGGTCGGGCAGCTTGACGATCGGGTAGCCGACCAGCTGGCCGGGGCCGTGCCAGGTGATCTCGCCGCCCCGGTTGACCTCGACCACCGGGGTGCCGTCCAGCGGCAGGTCGGCGGGGTTGGTGCGCTTGCCCATGGTGTACACCGACTGGTGCTCCAGGAGCAGGACGGTGTCGGGGATCTCGTCCGCGACCCGCAACGCGTGCAGCCGCTGCTGCTCCTCCCAGGCCTCCTGGTAGGGCACGGTCCGCTCACCTATGCCCATGCGAACAAAACGCACGTTCTCGCTCACCGTTGCCGCTCCTTGCCGGGCGTTCGAGACCAACCTCGCCACTGTACGCCCCGGCCGCCGGAAGCCCTCAGCCGCCCGTGAGCAGCCGCTCCGCCCGCCCGGGCCCCTCAGTAGCCCGTGAGCAGCCGCCCCGCCCGCCTTGACGCCTCCAGCCGCCCGGCCCGCCCGCCCTGACGCCTCCAGCCGACTGCCCGTCCTGACGCCTCCAGCCGCCCGGCCGGGCCCGCCATCCCCCTGCTCGGCCCGCCTTCACCCGCCCGCGAGCAACTGCAGCCGCAGCGCGAGCTGGAGCTCCAGCGACCGCTCCGGCTGGCTCCAGTCCCGCCCGAGCAGCGCCTCGACCCGGTCCAGCCGCTGGACCACGGTGTTCACGTGGACGTGCAGCTCGTCCTTGGCCCTGGTCAGGCTGCCGCCGCAGTCGAAGTAGGCGCGCAGGGTGCGGACCAGCTCGGTGCCGCGCCGGGCGTCGTACGCCAGCAGCGGGCCGAGCGTCGCGCCGACGAAGCCGTCCACGTCGTGGCCGTCGCCGAGCAGCACGCCGAGGAAGCCGAGCGCCCGGGCGGAGGCGCCCTCCCCGGCGCGGCCGAGCACCCGCAGCGCCCGGACGCAGCGCAGGCCCTCGCCGTAGGAGGCGGCCAGCGCGGCTGGCCCGGCGGCGGGGCGGCCCGCGCCGACGGTGACCGGGAACCCGGCCAGCCGGGCCAGCCGCTCGGCGGCCTGCCGGGCGCTGTCCTCGGGGTCGTCGGTGCCGCCGCTCTCGACGGGCGCCAGCAGTACCACCGTCTCGGCGTGTTCGGCGCTGACGCCCCGGGAGCCGAACAGGTAGCGCCGTGCCGCGCCGGCCAGCCGTCCCCGGTCGTCGGCCTTCCCGTCGGCGGGCTCCGCGACCAGCACCAGGTGCGGCCGGGCGAGGTCGACGCCGAGTCGGCGGCCGCGTGCGGTGAGCCCGGCCGGGTCGCGCTCGGGGGCGGTCAGCAGGTCGGTGAGCAGTTCGCCGCGGACCCGGTTCTCGGTCTCGGCGACCGAGCGGCGCAGCAGCAGGAGCAGCGCGGTGACCACGCTGGCCCGCTCGAACAGCCGCCGGTCGGCGTCGTCGAGGTCGGGTCGGCCGCGCAGCACCAGGGTGCCGAGCGCGTCGTGCCCGGCCAGCACCGCGCAGACCCACTGCTCGCCGTGCCGTACGGACCGGCCCTCGGTGCGGGAGGCGGCGACCGCCTCGGCCAGTTCGGCGGCGGGTGCGGAGCGTCCGGCCAGCGGTTCGCCCTCGGCGTCCAGGACCGCTATCTCCCCGCCCAGCAGGGCGGCCACGGCGGCGGCGACGTCCGGTACCTCGGCGCCGCGCAGCACCAGGTCGGTGAGCCGGTCGTGCGCCTGCTCGGCGCGCTGCACGGCGGAGGAGTGGGCCCGGACCAGCTCGTTGGCGGCGTTCAGCTCGGCGAGCGCGGCCCGGGTGTCGGCCAGCGACTTGGCGGTGTCCAGGGCGATCGCGGCGTGCGCGGCCAGCGAGCAGAGCAGCGCGACCTCGTCGGGGGAGAAGGCGCGCGGCGTGCGGTCGGCGGCGAACAGGACGCCGATGACCTGCCCGCCGAGCAGCAGCGGCACCCCGATGATCGCCACCAGGCCCTCGTCCAGCACGCCGGCGTCGATCGTGCCGGTGTGGTGGAAGCGTTCGTCGGTGCGGTAGTCGGGGGTGGCGTACGGGCGGGCGGCCTGCGCGACCAGCCCGCCCAGGCCGTCGCCGAGGCTGAGCCGCAGGGTCTGGAACAGGACGGAGACCGAGCCGTCGGTGACCCGCATGTAGGTGTCGCCGGCGGCCTCGTCCGGCAGGGTCAGGTACGCGGTGTCGGTGCCGAGCAGCATCCGGGCCCGGCGGACGATCGCCTGGAGCACGGTGTCCAGGTCCCGGGAGGCGGCGAGGTCCCCGGCGGTGTCGAACAGGGCCGTCAACTCGGCCTCACGGCGCCGGTGTTGACGCAGGGTACGGTGGACGCGCAGCGCCTGCCAGGTGGCGTCGTCGATCTCGGCGAGGACGGCGGCCGGCGCTCCGCGGCGGCGGGCGTCGGCCAGCACGTCGGCGAAGTCCTCGGTGGCGGCGCCGGAGGCGAGCAGGTCGAGCAGCCGCCGCAGCGCGGGTGCGGCGCTTTCGTGAGGGTGGTTCATGGTGCGTGCTGCCAATCGGCGTCGGTTCCGTCGGTTCCGAGAAACCGCGATCGTATCGGCTCGGTCCTCAGGCGACGGCGGGCTTTTCGGCCGAGGAGGCGTCCGGCTCCTGACCGTCCCGGTCCGTTTCCCCCTCGACGTCCGCGAGGTCCTGGCCCCTGGTCTCCCGACCGCAGAGCACCGCCAGCACGGTGATCGCCGCCGCGATGGCGACGTACACCGCGATGGGCGTGGAGCTGCCGTAGTCCTTGAGCAGCGCGGTGGCGATCAGCGGCGCCGGGGCGCCGGCCGCCACCGAGGAGAACTGGGCGCCGATCGAGGCGCCGGAGTAGCGCATCCGGGTCGCGAACAGCTCGGAGAAGAAGGCCGCCTGGGGCGCGTACATGGCGCTGTGGAAGACCAGGCCGACGGTGACGGCGGTGACCAGCGAGCCGAAGGACTTGGTGTCGACCATCCCGAAGAACACGAAGGCCCAGGCACCCACCCCGACCGCGCCCACCAGGTACACCGGCCGGCGCCCGACCCGGTCGGACAGCGCGCCGAACAGCGGGATCAGCGCGAACTGGATCGCGGAGGCGATCAGGACGGCGTTCAGCGCGGTCTGCTTGGAGAAGTGGGCGTGGGTGACGGCGTAGGTGAGCACGAAGGTCGTCATCACGTAATAGGAGATGTTCTCCGCCATCCGCGCGCCCATCGCCACCAGCACCTCCCGCCAGTGGTTGCGCAACACCTCCACCAGCGGCAGGCGTTCGGCCGTCCGGCGCTCCTCCTGCCGCTTGTGCTGCGCCGCCAGCGCCTGCTTGAACAGCGGCGACTCGTCCACCGCGAGCCGGATCCACATCCCGACCACGACCAGCACCGCCGACAGCAGGAACGGCACCCGCCAGCCCCACGCCAGGAACTCCGCGTCCGACTGCACCGTCGTCATCAGCGACAGCACCCCGGCCGCCAGCAGGTTCCCGGCCGGCGCCCCGCCCTGCGGCCAGGACGCCCAGAAGCCCCGCCGCCGCTGGTCGCCGTGCTCCGACACCAGCAGCACGGCGCCGCCCCACTCGCCGCCGAGCGCGAAGCCCTGCACCAGCCGCAGCACCGTCAGCAGCACCGGCGCGGCGGCCCCGATCGAGTCGTACGTCGGCAGCAGCCCGATCGCCGTGGTCGACCCGCCCATCAGCAGCAGGCTCACCACCAGCAGCTTCTTCCGCCCGACCCGGTCCCCGAAGTGACCGAACACCAGCGCCCCGAGCGGCCGCGCCGCGAACCCGATCGCGTAGGTCAGGAAGGACAGCAGCGTCCCGGTCAGCGGATCACTGTGCGGGAAGAACAGCTTCCCGAACACCAGCGCCGCCGCCGTTCCGTACAGGAAGTAGTCGTACCACTCGATCGTCGTGCCGATCAGGCTCGCGGCCACCACTCTCGGGAGTGAGCTGCTCGCTGTCGTACCTCGCGCAGAGGCGTTCGCAGAGGCGTTCATGGCCACCACTTCCAGAACCAGGGGGAGACGATGTCGCCACAAGGTAGGAAGCGCCCGACCTCGGGACTATGTGGGTGGCCCACACAGTCCCGGGGTCGAATGTGCCCGTGTGCCCTATGAGAGGGGAGGGCGGATCGCCGAGCGCTCCGCGCTCAGTGCGCCGTCCAGCCGCCGTCGACGGGGAGGCTGGAGCCGGTGATGTAGGAGGCGGCGTCGGAGCAGAGCCAGAGGGCGAGTTGAGCGACCTCCTCGGGCTCGATGAGGCGCTTCACGGCGGTGCGGTCGAGCATGATCCGCTCGACCACCTCCTCCTCGGGGATGCCGTGGGCGAGTGCCTGGGCGGCGATCTGCTTCTCCACCAGGGGAGTCCGGACGTAGCCCGGGTTGATGCAGTTGCTGGTGACGCCGTACGGCGCGCCCTCCAGGGCGACGGTCTTGCTGAGGCCCTCCAGGGCGTGCTTCGCGGTGACGTACGCGGACTTGAAGGCGCTGGCGCGCAGGCCGTGGACGGAGGAGATGTTGACGACCCGGCCCCACTTCCGCTCGTACATGTGCGGCAGGGTGCGGCGCAGGATGCGGAACGGGGCCTCGACCATGACGCGCTGGATCAGCGTGAAGCGGTCCGGCGGGAACTCGTGCACCGGTGCGACGTGCTGGAGGCCGGCGTTGTTGACGACGATGTCGGCGTCGTCCGGCAGGGCGTCCACGGCCCCGGGGTCGGCGAGGTCGGCGACGACCGCGCGGCCGCCGATCCGCTCGGCGAGTTCCTCGGCCGGGCCGGCCGCGAGGTCGACGACGTAGACCCGGGCGCCGGCCCCGGCGAGGGCCTCGGCGCAGGCCCGGCCGATCCCCGAGGCGGCCCCGGTGACCATGGCCGTGCGGCCGGCGAGCGGGCGGGCAGTAGAGGTGTCCATGGCCTTGAACGGTAGGAATCCGGCGGCCCCGCTCCCATGTGGCGGACCGCCACAGCATCCCGCTGGGCTGTGGTGCCGTCCGCCATGACGTCGGAGCGAGGCCCGAACGGCGGATCGACCCTCGGAGACGCCCTCGGAGAGACCCCCGGAGGAGCCCTCGGAGGAGCCCTCGGAACGGCCGACGGTTCGACCCCGGACGACCAAACCCAAGGTGGCCTCGCTTCCCCACAATGGGCGCGGTTGCTTCACCCGTTCGGTGGATTGCTCGGTCAGATCCACCCATAGCGGCCGAATGCTCGCTACATTCACGCCGATTCCCGACAGGGGGCGCCGCCCCAGGCCGCCGAAGTGCTGGTGAAGCCCGGTGCGACGTCCGAGAGGTGTTGACAGACATGCCCCAACGGCCTGCAACCGACAGCCCGGCGTACGGACCGCTCGACCCGCTCGGCCAGCACCGAGGGCCGGTCGGCCGGACCCTTCCGGACGCCCCCGACGCCCTGACCGCCGACACGCTGGCCGCCGACGCCCCGGACGCCGACGCCCCGGACGCCGACGACCTGCGACTGCCGGTGCAGGCCACATCCGACCGGCACGAGAACCCCGGCGCGCCCGCGCCGTCCCGCGGCCCGGGCCACTCCGGCACGGCCCCGCAGAACGGCCAGCTCGCGGCGCTGATCGAGGAAGCCGGCTTCTCGCACGCGGGCCTCGCCCGCCGGGTCGACCAGCTCGGCCTGGAGCACGGCCTGGACCTGCGCTACGACAAGACCTCGGTCACCCGCTGGCTGCGCGGCCAGCAGCCGCGCGGGGCCACCCCGGCGCTGATCGCCGAGGTCTTCACCCGCCGCCTCGGCCGCCGCCTCACCGCCCAGGACCTCGGTCTGGACGCCTGCGCCCCGGTCTACGCCGGCCTGGAGTTCGCCGAGACGCCGCAGGAGGCGGTGGACATCGTGGCGAGCATGTGGCGCAAGGACAACGGCCCGCAGTCCGAGCTGCGCCGGATCGCCTTCACCCCGGCCGGCCTGGTCGTCCCCAGCCGGGACTGGCTGATCGGCCGCACCGACGAGCGGGTCGCCCGGGACGGCTCCACGCTGGCCCGGCCGGACGCCGCCACCGGCCCGTCGGCCGGCAGCGCCACCTCCGCGGCCATCACCGGCGCCCCGGCGCCGGGTGCGCCCGGCGCGTCCCCCGGGAGCCCGGCGCGCGGCCCCGCCCCCGGCGTCCCCGGGGCCCCCACCGCCCGCAGCACCGCCGGAACCACCGGCACCGCCCCCACCATCGGCCGGGTGCCGATCCAGAGCCGCCGGCCCCCGGTCGCCGTCGAACCGCCGTACACCGACCCGGCCCGCGAGTCCCGCCCCACCCTGCGGGTCGGCCGCGGCGACATCGCCGCCATCCGCGCCGTCGGCGACCTCTTCCGCGCGCTCGACCACGCCTACGGCGGCGGCCACGCCCGCCAGGCGCTGGTCCGCTACCTGGAGAGCGAGGCCGAACCGATGCTGCGCGGCCGCTACGGGGAGCAGATCGGCCGGGCCCTGTTCGGCGCGGTCGCCGACCTCACCAGGCTGGCCGGCTGGACGTCCTTCGACATCGCCGCGCACGGCCTCGCCCAGCGCTACTTCGTCCAGGCGCTGCGCCTCTCCCAGGCCGCCGGGGACCGCGCGCTCGGCGGCTACGTGCTGGTGACGATGAGCCAGCAGGCCGTCCACCTGGGCCACGGCCGGGAGGCGGTCCAGCTCGCCCGGGTCGCCCAGCAGGGCGTGGGCACCGCCGTGCCGCCGGTCGTCCAGTCGCTGATGCACGCCGCCGAGGCGCGCGGGCACGGCCTGCTGGGCGACGTCCGGTCCTGCACCACCGCCCTGGTGCGCGCCGAGCGCGCCCTGGCGGCGGCCCGGACCGGCGACGAACTTCCCTCCTGGGCGCGGTACTTCGACGAGGCCCAGCTCTCCGACGAGTTCGCCCACTGCTACCGCGACCTCCAGCAGTGGCGGACGGCCGCGCAGCACGCCGAGAAGTCGCTGCGGCTGCGCTCGCCCGCCTACGCCCGCAGCCGGATCTTCTGCCGCCTGGTGCTGGCCACCGCCCGGCTCGGCATGGGGGACCTCGACGAGGCCTGCACCATGGCCACCGACGCGCTGCGGGCGGCGGGGGAGATGCGCTCGGCCCGCTCGCTGGAGTACGTCCGGGACTTCCACCGCCGCCTCACGCCCTACCGCGGCAGCCCGGTGGCCCGCGCCTTCGAGGAGACGGCCCGGCAGGCGGGAGTGATCTGACAGCGGGGACCGGCGGCGGCCCGCCGGGCGCGGCCCCGTGCGGGCCGGTGCGGCCCCGCGCAGGCCAGCGCAGCCCCGCGCGCCCGGCGCACGGGCGGCGGCCCGTCCGCCCGCCCGTGCGCACGGAGGTCCGGGCCTGTCGGTCCGGGCCCGGATCCTCGGCTGCCCCGCGCCGGCCGTCACCGGCGCGGAGCAGCCCCGCGCACGGCCGGGCGGAGCGGCGGGGACACCGAGGCCGGGCACACGGTGCGCGCCCGTCCCGGCGGGCCGCCGCGGCGCCTGCCGGCGCCCGCCGACGCCCGGCGCGACGCCCGCGGACGCCGATCTCGTAGCCGATCTCGTCGGTCGGCCGGGAACATCGGCACGGCCGGGCCGAGCCGGGAGAGCGCGCCGACTCGTTCGTCGACGCGCGCCGTCGGTCTGTCACCCCGGCAGACCGCTGGTGCGTCCCGGTGCCCTGCCGTGCCCGGACGCGGGCCCGCCGTCAGGCCGCCGCCTCCGCCTCCCGGGCGTCGGAGGGGACGCCGAGGTCGCCCAGGACCGCCTGCGCCGCCCGCCGCCCGGAGACCAGCGCGCCCTGCACGGTGCTGGTGTCCCGGTGGTCCCCGGCGACGTACAGCCCGGCCAGCAGCCGCACCGGACGGCGGGGGTTGTGCGGTGGCGGCATCGCGGGCAGCGCGTCCGGGACGTGTCGCACGCCGAGGAACTGCCAGCCCGACGTCGAGCCGCCGTACAGCTCGGCCAGCCGGGCCCGGACGGCCGGCTCCAGCCCGGCCGGGCCGCCCACGTCGAAGGAGCGCCGCCCGAGCACGGTGGTGGCGATCAGCGACTGGCCGGCCGGGGCGTAGGACGGGTGCAGCGCGCTGAGCACCAGCGTGTGCGACACCAGGGGCGGGTGCCCGTTCGGCCGGTCGCCGTCGAGCAGCAGGACGGCCTCGTTCAGCGGGGCGGCGTCAGCCGCGTGGTAGAAGGTCGTGACGGGGTGGAAGTCCGGTAGCCGCAGCCCGGGCAGCAGCTCGGCGGCGGACCGGGCGTCGGTGGCGACGATGACGGCCTGGGCACCGATCCGCCCGTGGGCGAGGGTCTCCACGCCGTCCGCCGCGATCGAGGTGACCCGCACCTGGGTGCGGACGGTCCCGGCGGGCAGGGCGGCGGCCAGCTGGGCCGGCACGGCCGCGATCCCGTCGGCGGGCAGACAGAGCCGCCCGCGCGCGTACGAGCGCAGCACCAGATCGGCGACCCGGCTGCTGGTCCCGAGCGCCGGATCGGAGAGCAGTGCGCTGAGCAGCGGCCGCAGGAAGCCGTCCACGGTGCGCTGGGCGAGGCCGTGGCCGGCCAGCGCGCGGGCGGCGGTGGTCTCCGTCCGGGCCTGGAGCCGGCCGACCGGCGTGGTGGCGAGCCGGCCGAGCCGGCCGGCCAGCCGGGCCTTGTCCAGTGGACTGCCGAGCGGGGCCCGGGCGGCGGCCTGCCGGGCGACGGTGAGCTGGGGGTCCCCGGCGCGGTACCGGCGGCCGGCGCTGTGCACCAGTACGCCGGGCGCGAGCGGGCGCAGGTCGAGGCGGTCGAGGTCGAGCGTGCGGCCTAGCTCGGGGAAGGCGGTGTTCAGCAGGTGGCTGCCGTCGTCGAGCCGGAATCCGTCCTGTTCGCGGGTGGCCATCCGGCCGCCGATTCGGTCGGTGGTCTCCAGGACCTGAACGGTGAGGCCGTGGCCGGTGAGCTCGCGGGCGGCGGCCAGGCCCGCGAGTCCGGCGCCGACCACGACGACGTCCGGGTCGGACGGCCGGCGGGCGCGGCGGGTGAAGTCGTACGTGGGCACTGGGGTGCTCCCTCCCTGGTCCCGGGGCTCCGGCCGACGCAGGCAGCGGGGTGCCGGGACACGGTCCGTGGAGGGTGATGCCCAGTCAGTGTGAGCATCAGACAAGCGCGTCGGGCCGGATCCGAGGGCCGGGGAGGGTTGTGCGGCACCGGGCGGGGGCGTGGTCACGGACAGTGCGCCGTGGCGGCCGGGTTGGGGGGTCGGCGGGCGCGTACGGTCACCGGGGGCGTGCGACGCGCCCGCCATGTGCTCCCGTGCGCCCCCTCCTCGGGCCCCCTCGGGCCCCGCCCGGCATATGCCGCTGGCCAGGGCGGATACCGGTTTCGGGGTCCGCACGGGCTTCGCGCGACCCGCGCGCACGCCTACCCTCCCGGCGCGCGCAGCCACCCCGTGCGCCCGCCGCCCAGCACCCGCCCCAGCAGCCGCACAGCCGGCACCACCCGCCCCGCCCGGCGCACCAGCCCGGCCGGCAGCACCCGCCCCGTCGGCGCCGCCCCGCACACCCGCCCGGTCGGCGACGCCGCCCGCGCGCCCGTCACATCGCGGCGAGCACCGCCGAGTACACGTCCGGGTGGGTGAAGCGGAAGCCCGCGTCCAGCAGCCGCCGCGGCACCACCCGGTGGCTGCCGACCACCTCGATCGCCAGCTCGCCCAGCACCGCCTTGAGCACCGGCTCCGGCACCGGGAACGGCGTCGGCCGCCGCAGCGCCCGGCCGAGCGCGGTGGTCAGCTCGGCGTTGGTCGCCGGGTTCGGCGCGGTGAGGTTGAAGGCGCCGGACAGGTCGTCGTGGTCGATCAGGAACCGCAGCGCGGCCACCTCGTCGTGCAGCGAGATGAAGCTCCAGTACTGCCGCCCGTTGCCGAGCCGCCCGCCGAGACCCAGCTTGAACAGCGGGAACAGCCGCCCGCCCGCCCCGCCGGCCGCGGAGAGCACCATGCCGGTGCGGGGGTGGACGACCCGGATCCCGGCCCGCTCGGCCGGCCGGGCGGCGTCCTCCCACTCGTGGCAGACCTCGGCCAGGAAGTCGTCGCCGGCGGGGGAGTCCTCGTCGATCACCCGGTCGCCGGTCTGCCCGTACCAGCCGACCGCGGAGGCGCTCACGAGGACCTGCGGCGGCTCCTTGAGCGCGGCCAGGGCGACGGCCAGGGTCTCGGTGCCGTACACCCGGCTCTCCCGGATCTCCCGCTTGTAGGAGTCCGTCCAGCGGCGGTCGCCGACCCCGGCGCCGGCCAGGTGCACCACGGCCTGGACCCCGGTCAGTCCGTCCCGCTCGACCTCGCCGAGCAGCGGGTTCCAGCCGATCGCGGTGCTGCCGTCCGGCTGCGGGCCGGTCTTGGACCGGTGCCGGACCAGCCGGACCACCTCGTGGCCGTCCGCCAGCAGGGAGCGGACGAGCGCCGAACCGATCAAACCCGTGGAACCCGTGACAGCGATGCGCATGCGCCCATCCTCGCAGCTCCCTCGTGCGCCCGCGTGTTCCCGGGTGCTGCCGCGCTGTTCCCGACCGTCCGTCACCCGTGCGTGCGTCGTCGGCGTCGTTAGCATGGCGCGCATGCCTGACGAAGACGATCTGATCATCCGTACGGCGCGGAGCGAGGACGAGCGCGAACTCGCCGTCCTCAACCACGCGGCCTGGTCCGTCCTGGCCGACGTCTCCCCGCAACCGCCCGTCGAGGACCCGGTCTTCGACGAACGGCACACCCCCGAGCAGTTCCTGCTGGCCGTGCTGGACGGGCGGATCGTCGGCTACGTCCGCCAGGTCCCGCCCACCCCGCTGGCGAGCAACCGGCACGTGCGGCAGATCCAGGGCCTGGCCGTCGACGGCACCGTCCGCGGGCGGGGCATCGGCCGCCGGCTGGTCGAGGCGGCCTGCGCGGCGGCCCGGGCCGGGGGCGCCCGCAAGATGAGCCTCCGGGTGCTCGGCTGGAACGCCCCGGCCCGCCGTCTCTACGAGAGCTGCGGCTTCGTCGTCGAGGGCTCGCTGGCCGAGGAGTTCCTGATCGACGGCCGGTACGTGGACGACATCTGGATGGCCCGCGGCCTGACCGACACAGCCGACACCGCTGACACGGCCGACGCAGCCGACACAGCTGACGCGGCCGGCCGAGCCGCGGGGACGCACAGGGAGGCGTAGGCCCGAACAGGCGTGCCACAAAAGGCGGTTCGCCGCCCGAGGGCGGTGCGGAGTCGTGACGGTCCCGACCTGTCCGGAGCGCCACCGTGCCGGGTACCGTACGCCCGTGAGCAACTCGACGCCTCCCGGGTGGTACCCGGTCCCGGGTGCGGACGGCACCCCCGGTCACGAGCGCTGGTGGGACGGCAACGCCTGGACCGCCGAGGTCCGACCGCTCCAGGGCGGCGTCACGGGCGGCATCGCCGACGCCCCCACCCAGACGTCCGACGGGAAACCCGGCTACGGCTACCCGGGCGGTCCGGCGGTCCAGGCGGCCCCGGCGTACGGCTACCCGGGCCAGGACGCCTACCAGGCACCCGGCCACGGCTACCCCGGCCAGGGCCCGTACCCGGCCCAGGGCGGCTACCCGGGCCCGGCCCAGGGCCAAGGCCCGTACCCGGCCCAGGGCGGCTACCAGACCCCGGGCGGCTACCCGCCCCAGGGCCCCGGCTACGGCTACCCGGGCCCGGGCCACCCGCCGCAGGCCCGGCCGGCCAAGCCGAAGACCGGCCTGGTCGTCGGCATCGCGGTCGCCGTCCTGGCGGCCGCCGGGATCGTCGCCGGGGTCGCCTTCAACAGCGGCGGCGACCACAGGGCGGACCCGGCCCCGGACCCCACGGTCACCGTGGCCCGGAGCGGCAGCCCCACGGCGAGCCCCGGCCCCACCGCGCCCACCAGCGGCCCCGCGACGCCCAAGCCCCTCCCGACGGTCAAGAGCACCGTCCCCGACGCGGAGCACGCGATCACCGTGCCGGTCCTCGACGGCTGGGAGGTGTCCGGCAGCCCGCCGCACTCGACGGTCTACCTCGGCACCGGCCGCTACACCTGCCCGGACGGCGGCTCCTGCATCCGCGGCCAGTTCTCGGTCGAGAAGGACATCGTCCAGGGCACCTCGCCCAAGGCGGCCGCCGACGCCCGGATGCCCGACTACGCCGGGCAGATCTTCTCCGGCGTCAGCTCGCACACCGACGCCGGCTCCGGGTACGTCAGCGTGGCCGGGGCCCTCGGCTACGCCACCCGCTGGCACATCCGTACCACGGACGGCACCCAGGGCTACGTCCTGCTGGCCGCCCTCCCCGCCAAGGGCGGCGGCTACGTGGTCATGGAGGGCGGCGTGGACGACAATCCGGCCGCGCCGGACTTCGCGGTGCTGGACCAGATCCTCAAGGGCATCAAGCAGGACAGCACCTCCGGCAGCAGCGTCTGAGCGGCCTCAGTCCCCGTACCGCTCCCAGAGCTTGGGGAAGCGCTTCGCCATGACGTCCGGGTCGTCGAAGTCCAGTGCCGCTCCGGCCGGCCGCTCGGACTGCCGCCCGCCCACCTCGGGCAGCGGCAGTCCGGTCAGCCGCTCGTACGCCTCGTCGGCGGCGTAGCCGAGGTCCTCGGCCTCGCCGTCCTCCTCCTCGTCGAACTCCGGCAGCAGGTCCGCCAGGTCGTCCGGCTCGGCGAGCCCGCCCTCGAAGACCTCCCGGCCCTGGCCGATCAGCCAGGACCGGAAGTAGTCGAAGGTGTCGTCGGAGGCGCCGTCGAGCAGCAGGTAGGCCGCGCCCCACAGGTCGTGGCGGTAGGCGCGGTGGAACCGGGCCTGGAACAGCCGGGCGAAGTCGATCACGTCGTCCGGGGTCAGCTGGAGGAGCCGTTCCACCAGGAGGTCTGCCTGCTCGTCGGGGTCGCCGTCGGCGGCGTCCCGGGTCTCGTCGATGATCTGCCAGAAGTCCGTCTCGTCCATCACCGCTCAAGCATCCCCGTTCGGCCGCGTCCGCGCATGCCGCGACTCGGCGCGAGCCCGCGCCGAGCCTGCGCCGAGCCCGCGCCGAGCCCGGTCCCGGAGCCGGAAACGCGGAACCCCGCGCCGTCCGGGGACGACGCGGGGTTCCGTACGCGGGGTGCCGCGGGGACCTGGTGGGGTCAGAGGCCGAGCTCGACCTCGAACTCGCCGGCCTCCAGGATCTCCTTGACCGCGACCAGGTAGCGGGCGGCGTCGGCGCCGTCCACCAGGCGGTGGTCGTAGGAGAGCGACAGGTAGGTCATGTCGCGGATGCCGATGGCGGTGCCACCGTCGGCCTCGATGACCACCGGGCGCTTGACGGTGGCGCCGATGCCCAGGATGGCGACCTGGTTCGGCGGCACGATCACGGTGTCGAACAGCGCACCGCGCGAACCGGTGTTGCTGATGGTGAAGGTGGCGCCGGACAGCTCGTCCGGGGTGATCTTGCTGTCGCGGACCTTGGTGGCCAGCTCGGCGGTCTTCTTCGAGATGCCGGCGATGTTGAGGTCGCCCGCACCCTTGATGACCGGGGTCATCAGACCCTTCTCGGAGTCCACCGCGATACCGATGTTCTCGGTGTCGAAGTAGGTGACCGTGCCCTCGGCGTCGTTGATCCGGGCGTTGACGACCGCGTGGACCTTCAGCGCCTGGGCGGCGGCCTTGACGAAGAACGGCATCGGGGAGAGCTTGACGCCCTCGCGGGCCAGGAAGCCCTCCTTGGCCTTGGCGCGCAGCGACATGATCTTGGTGACGTCCACCTCGACCACGCTGGTCAGCTGGGCCTGCTCGTGCAGGGCCTTCATCATGTTGTCGCCGATGACCTTGCGCATGCGGGTCATCTTGACCGTCTGGCCGCGCAGGGCGGACGGCGCGGCGGCGGCCTTCGGCGCGGCGGCCGGGGCGGCAGCGGCGACCGGGGCCGGAGCGGCCTTGGCGGCCTCCGCGGCGGCGATGACGTCCTGCTTGCGGATGCGGCCGCCGACACCGGTGCCGGCGACGGAGGCCAGCGCGACGCCGTGCTCGGCGGCGAGCTTGCGCACCAGCGGGGTGACGTAGGCGTCACCGTTGTCGGCCACCGGGGCGGCCGGAGCGGCAGCGGCGACCGGGGCGACCGGGGCCGGAGCGGCAACCGGGGCCGGAGCAGCGGCGACGGGGGCCGGAGCGGCGACCGGGGCCGGAGCCGGGGCGGCAACCGGAGCCGGGGCGGCAACCGGAGCGGCCGGAGCCGGAGCCGGGGCAGCCGGAGCAGCGGCGACCGGGGCCGGAGCGGCAACCGGAGCCGGGGCGGCGGCGACGGCACCGGCGGCGCCGATCAGCGCGAGCTGGGCGCCGACCTCGGCGGTCTCGTCCTCGCCGACCAGGATCTTCACCAGGGTGCCGGCGACCGGCGACGGGATCTCGGTGTCGACCTTGTCGGTGGAGACCTCGAGCAGCGGCTCGTCGACCTCGACCGTCTCACCCTCGGCCTTCAGCCAGCGGGTGACGGTGCCCTCGGTGACCGACTCGCCCAGCGCGGGCAGCAGCACCGGGGTGGCGTCGGCGGCCGGAGCAGCGGCCGGAGCCGGAGCGGCAACCGGGGCCGGAGCGGCAACGGGAGCCGGGGCGGCGGCGGCCGGGGCCGGGGCGGCGACGGGCGCGGCCTCGGCGGCCGGGGCCGGAGCGGCGGCCGGGGCGCCCGAGCCGTCGTCGATGATCGCCAGCTCGGCGCCGACCTCGACGGTCTCGTCCTCGGCGACCTTGATCGAGGAGAGGATGCCGGAGACCGGGGCCGGGATCTCGGTGTCGACCTTGTCGGTGGAGACCTCGAGCAGCGGCTCGTCGACCTCGACACGCTCACCCTCGGCCTTCAGCCAGCGGGTGACGGTGCCTTCGGAAACGCTCTCGCCCAGTGCGGGCAGTGTTACTGAGACCGCCATGGTTTCAGCGACTCCTATCAAGTCTTGCGTACGGGAAGTACTTGCGTACGGGAAGTACCGGGAAAGGGGGGTGGGGCGTGATCAGTCGTGCGCGTGCAGCGGCTTGCCGGCCAGCGCCAGGTGCGCCTCGCCCAGGGCCTCGGACTGGGTCGGGTGCGCGTGGATGAGCTGCGCGACCTCGGCCGGCAGGGCCTCCCAGTTGTAGATCAGCTGGGCTTCGCCGACCTGCTCGCCCATGCGGGCGCCGACCATGTGGACGCCGACCACGGCGCCGTCCTTGACCTGGACGAGCTTGATCTCGCCGGCGGTCTTCAGGATCTTGCTCTTGCCGTTGCCGGCCAGGTTGTACTTCAGGGTGACGACCTTCTCCTTGCCGTACAGCTCGACGGCCTTGGCCTCGGAGATGCCGACGGAGGCCACCTCGGGGTTGGAGTAGGTCACCCGCGGAACGCCGTCGTAGTCGATCGGCACCGGCTTGAGGCCGGCCAGGCGCTCGGCGACCAGGATGCCCTCGGCGAAGCCGACGTGGGCGAGCTGGAGGGTCGGGGCGAGGTCGCCGACGGCGGAGATGGTGGGCACGTTGGTGCGCATGTACTCGTCGACCAGGACGTAGCCGCGGTCCATCGCGACGCCGTTCTCCTCGTAGCCGAGGCCGGCCGAGACGGGGCCGCGGCCGATGGCGACGAGCAGCAGGTCGGCGTCGATCTGCTTGCCGTTCTCGGTGGAGACGCGGACACCGGTCTCGGTGTACTCGACGCCCGAGAAGCGGGCCTTCAGCTCGAACTTGATGCCGCGCTTGCGGAACGCGCGCTCCAGCAGCTTGGAGGAGTTCTCGTCCTCCAGCGGGACGAGGTGCGGCAGCGCCTCGACGATGGTGACCTCGACGCCGAAGGACTTCCAGACCGAGGCGAACTCGACGCCGATCACGCCGCCGCCGAGGATGACGACCGACTTCGGGATGCGGTCGAGCTTGAGGGCGTGGTCCGAGGAGATCACGCGGTTGCCGTCGATCTCCAGGCCCGGGATCGAGCGCGGCACGGAACCGGTGGCCAGGACGATGTGGCGGCCTTCGATGCGCTGGCCGTTGACGTCCACCGAGGTCTGCGAGGAGAGCTTGCCCTCGCCCTGGAAGAAGGTGACCTTGCGGGACGCCACCAGGCCCTGGAGGCCCTTGTACAGGCCGGCGATGACGTCGTCCTTGTACTTGTGGACGCCGTTGATGTCGATGCCCTGGAAGGTGGCCAGAACGCCGAACTCGGCGGCCTCCTTCGTCTCGTCCGCGATCTCCGCGGCGTGCAGCAGCGCCTTGGTCGGGATGCAGCCGCGGTGCAGGCAGGTGCCGCCCAGCTCACCCTTCTCGACCAGGGCAACGCTCAAGCCCAGCTGAGCGGCGCGGAGCGCCGCGGCGTAACCGCCGCTTCCGCCTCCGAGAATGACTACGTCGAAAACGGTGCTGGCGTCGTTCGCCACGTCACGTCCTCCATGCATGGGGTAGGTCGCCGGGCCGGTCGCGGTCCGGTGGGTCGGAAGCCTTTGTGGGGCGCCCAGTCGTGCCGGAAATACATCTTCGCACTTGTTCACGGTGGCTGATGTCGGGGTCCACCCCAGGGGTGTCCCGCGGAGCGGTCACCGGGGCGGGAACGCCCCCGACGGAAGGGCATCATCGCAGCTCAGAGCCGTGTTGACAGCCGCCGGACGGGCGTCTTCCGCGTCACCCGCCGCGGCTTCTTCCGCACTGTGGAACAAGGTTTCGCCCGCAGCGAACAGAGGTGCGCCGCGGCCGCCCGGCCTACTCGCAGGTAACCCGGCCGGGAACGACAAGGGGGCCGCCGGGAACGACAAGGGGGCCGCCGGGAACGACAAGGGGGCCGCCGGGAACGACGACCGGGCCGCCGGGAACGACGACGGGGCCCGGCGCGTGTGCGCCGGGCCCCGTCGCAAGCGGGTCCTGGATCAGCGGGTCGGCCCCGGATCAGGGGATGTCCGCGTCAGGCCTTGCCGTTCGCCCGCTGCTCGGCGAAGCGGACCAGGGTGCGCACCGCGCTCGCGGTGCCGCCCTTCGGGGTGTAGCCGTACGGCGCGCCCTCGTGGAACGCCGGACCGGCGATGTCCAGGTGCGCCCAGTCGGTGCCCTCGGCCACGAACTCCTTCAGGAACAGGCCGGCCACCAGGCCGCCGCCCATCCGCTCGCCCATGTTGGCCATGTCGGCGATGGTCGACTCGGTGAAGCCCTTGCGCAGCTCGGCCGGCAGCGGCATCGGCCAGGACTGCTCGCCCACCTCGCCGGCCACGGTGTGCAGCTCCTCGCGCAGCTCGTCGGCGTTGGCCATCACACCGAAGGTGCGGTTGCCCAGGGCCAGCACCATGGCGCCGGTCAGGGTGGCCACGTCGACGATGACGTCCGGGTTCTCCTCGCCGGCCCGCACGATCGCGTCGGCCAGCACCAGGCGGCCCTCGGCGTCCGTGTTCAGGACCTCGACGGTCTTGCCGCCGTACATCTTCAGCACGTCACCCGGGCGGGTGGCGGAGCCGGACGGCATGTTCTCGGCCAGCGCCAGCCAGCCCGTCACGTTGACGGCCAGGCCCAGGCGCTTGGCGGCCACCACGGCGGCGAACACGGCGGCGGCGCCGGCCATGTCGCACTTCATGGTCTCGTTGTGGCCGGCCGGCTTCAGCGAGATGCCGCCCGAGTCGTAGGTGATGCCCTTGCCGACGAACGCCAGGGTGGCCTTGGCCTTCGGGTGGGTGTAGGCCACCTTCACCAGGCGGGGCGGGTTCGCCGAGCCGTTGCCGACGCCCAGCAGGCCGCCGAAGCCGCCCTTGGTCAGCGCCTTCTCGTCCAGCACCTCGACCTTGAGGCCGTGCTCCTTGCCGGCCGCCTGGGCGATCGCGGCGAAGCTCTTCGGGTTCAGGTCGTTCGGCGCGGTGTTGACCAGGTCGCGGGCCCGGTTCATCTCCTCGCCGATCGCGGCGGCGCGCTCCACGGCGGCCTTGGCGTCCTTGCTGCCCTTGCGGGCGGCCAGCAGGACCAGCTCGCCGACCGGCTCCTTGCCGTTGCCGTTGCCCTTGTACGTGCCGAAGGCGTACGAGCCGAGCAGACCGCCCAGCGCGACCGCCTCGACGTCCGCGGCGGACTCGACGGGCAGGGCCAGCGCGGCCTTCTTGGCGCCGGCCAGGGTGCGGGCGGCGACACCGGCGGCGCGGCGCAGCGCCTCCAGCTCGTAGCCGTCCTCGGCGGCCTCGCCCAGGCCGACCGCGAGCACGAGCGCGGCCTTCAGGCCGGCGGGGGAGGGGACCTTGACGGCCTCGCCCTCGGCGCCGGTCGCGCCCAGGGTGCTGAGGACCTCGGTCAGCTTGCCCTCGAACGCCTCGTCGACGGCCTCGGCGCCGGGGGCCAGCACGATGCCCTTCGGGCCCTTCGCGACACCGATCACCAGGGCGTCCGCGCGCAGCGAGGCGGCGGAGGAGGTGCTCACAGACAATGCAGTCACGTAATGCGTCCTGTTCTTTCGCGGTCCACGACCGGCCACGGCGAGGCTGCCGCACCGGCGCAGCCCGCCGTCGCAGGCCGACCGCCGGCAGGCCTCCGGGGTCCGGGCCCCCTGGCGCGCGCGTCCGCCCGAAGCGGCCGCGCACACCAGAGGCCCCGGCTCCTCGGTGCGCGCCGGGCGGGCAGGACCTGCCACGGTGCAGGGCTGCGGTGCTCCCCGCATGGTAGTCCGCATGCTGGGATCACGCGCCGCCCGGTATCAGCCGAGCAACGCCAGGGCGAACAGCGAGGCGGTGGCGGCGGTTTCGGCCATCGCGCCGAGCACGTCCCCGGTGATCCCGCCGAACCTGCGCACACACCGTCCGAGCAGCAGGCGGGCGCAGCCGGCGCCGAGCACAACGGCCAACGGGAGGCGGAGAGCTGACCATCCGTCGAACAGTCCGGCCGCGGCCAGGGCGAGCGCGGCGGCGGCCGTCGCGACGGCGGCTCCGGCGGGCGGTACGGTGCCCGCCACCATCGCCCCCAGTCCGCCGGGCCGGGCGGCCGGCACCGACCGCAGACAGCCCCAGGCGAGCGCGCACCGGGCGGCCGTCGCCGAGGCGAGCACCGCGAGCGCGCCGCGCAGCGGGGAGTGACCGAACTGTCCGGCCAGCGCGGCCACCTGGGCGAGCAGGACGAGGACCAGGGTCAGTACGCCGAACGGACCGATGTCGGACTGCTTCATGATGCGCAGCGCGTCCTCGGCCGGCTTCCCGCTGCCCAGCCCGTCGGCGACGTCCGCCAGGCCGTCCAGGTGAAGCCCCCGGGTCAGGGCGGCGAGCACCGCCACCGCGGCCACCGCGCCGAGCGGCCCGCCCGCCCGCCAGGCCACCAGGGCGCCGGCCGCGGCCGCCGGTGCCCCCAGCACCAGCCCGACCAGCGGGGCCGTCAGCATCGCCCGGGCCGCCGCCGCCCGGTCCCACCGTTCCACCCGCACCCGCAGGACGGACAGCGTCCCGAACCCGAACCGCAGGCCCTCGGCCCAGGTGGCCCGGTCGCCGCCGCTCGCCATGCCGTACGTCCTCTCACAGCAAGAACGCCCCTGGCAGGGGCGTTCTTCGGGTTGTCGTGCCGTCAGCCGGGGCGCGGGGCCCCCGCCGCTACAGCTTCCGCAGCAGGTCCGCCGCCGAGGGCAGCTTCGGCTGCTCCTTCGGCGCGCTCGGGGCCATCGGTACGAACGGCTTCGGCGCCTCGTCCGCGAGCACGTCCCCGGCGGCCTGGAGCAGCGGCAGCGCCAGCAGCGCGCCGAAGCCCTCGCCGGTGGTGATGCCCTGGTCCTGCAGCGGCGTCAGGGTCAGCCGGTCGTACGCCTTCGCCTGGGCCGGCTCGCCGCTGGACTGCCCGGCCCGCCACCACTCCGGCGCCCGGAAGGCGATCCGCTGCGCGACCAGCGCGCAGGCCGCCGAGACCACGCCGTCCAGCACCACCGGCAGCCGGCGCACGGCCGACTGGAGCAGGAAGCCGGTGATCGCCGCGAAGTCGGCCCCGCCGGTGGCGCCGAGCAGCGCGAGCTGGTCACCGAGCACCGGCCGGGCCCGCCGCAGCGAGTCCCGGATCGTGGCGCACTTGACCATCCACACCCGGTCGTCGATCCCGGAGCCTCGCCCGGTCACCGCCGCCGCGTCCGTCCCGCAGAGCGCGCCGACCAGCACGCCGGCCACCGTGGTGGCGCCGACCCCGAGGTCTCCGAGCAGCACCAGGTCGGTGCCGGCGTCGGCCTCCTCGTCGGCGACGGCCATGCCGGCCCGGAACGCCCGGACGGTCTCCTGCGCGGTGAGCGCGTCCTGGACGTCGATCCGCCCGGAGCCGCGCCGGATCCGGTGGGTGACCACCTCGTCCGGGAAGTCGGCCGGGTCGGCGTCCACCGCGACGTCGACGACCCGTACCTGGGCGCCGTAGCGCGCGGCCAGCCGGGACACCGGCGCGCTGCCGTCGAGCACGGCCCGCACCCGGGCCGCGGTGCCGCCCTGGGCGGGCATCCGGGAGACTCCGAGCGCCGCGACGCCGTGGTCGGCGGCGAACAGCAGCACCTTGGGGGCGGAGATCGGCCGCACCGGCGAGCGCCCCTGCACGGAGGCCAGCCAGCTGCCCAGCTCCTCCAGCTTGCCGAGCCCGCCGCGCGGGCGGTCGGCCGCCTGCCAGCGCTCCTCGGCGGCCCGCCGGGCGCTCTCGTCGGGGCGCTCGACGAGCGAGGAGAACGTATCGAGATCCACGGTCGTGTCCATCGTCCGGAAGGCTACACGCCGAAGGTGTTCAGCCAGCGGCTGGCTTGACGTCCGGCTTGATGGTGAGCACCTGCCCGGCCACGACCAGCAGGACCCGCTCCGAGGCGTCCGCCACGGCCATGTTGAGCCGGCCCAGGGTGTCGCGGAAGCGGCGGCCCGCGGCGGTGGCCGGGACGACGCCCATGCCGACCTCGTTGCTCACCGCGACGACCGTGCGCCCGGTGGCCGCCCAGGCCCGCGCCAGCGCGTCGCAGCGGCGCTGCACCGCGCTCTCGCCCCGGTCCGCCCAGACCTCGTCGTCCCAGGCGCCGCACTCGTCCATGACGGAGGTCAGCCACAGCGCCAGGCAGTCGACGAGCACCGGGGCCGGGTCGTCGGGGTCGGCCAGTACGGCCTCCAGGTCGCAGGTCTCGGCGGTGCGCCAGCTCGCCGGCCGGCGCTCCCGGTGCAGCGCGACCCGCTGGGCCCACTCGGCGTCGCCGTCCCGGGTGCCGCCGGTGGCCACGTACAGGACGTCCGGGTGGTGGGCGAGCAGCTGCTCGGCGCGGGTGGACTTGCCGGAGCGGGCGCCGCCGAGCAGCAGGGTGCGGGGCAGCGGGGGACGGGTGGGCTCGGATCGGGTCGCCATGGCGCCCATCCTGCCCGACAGGCGTACGGAGGACCGGGCCGGGCAAGCTATGGTGCGCAGCACAGGCAGCGTCAGTGGGAGGAGCCGGGCATGGTCTGGACGTGGCGGTACGAGAAGGCGGACGGCAGCGTGGTGACGCCCGGCGGCGGCCAGGAGGAGTTCGCCGGCCAGGGGGACGCCGAGACCTGGATCGGGGAGACCTGGAAGCAGCTCGCCGAGGACGGCGTGGACACCGCGGTCCTGCTGGAGGACGGCAACAAGGTGTACGCGATGAGCCTGCACGAGGGCTGAGCCCGAGCGGCTACTTCGCCCCGATCACGTGCAGGAGCGCGGCGACCTGCCGGTAGGGGTCGGTGCGGCCGGCCCGGTCCTCGGCTTCCAGGAGCTGGGCCAGCTGCCGCCCGTCCACCGGCGGGGCCGCGTCGTTCGGGGCGCTGTCGGTGAAGACCCGCACGCCGTACCAGTGCCGCAGCGGCACCGACACCTCGGAGAGGGTGACGGTGAGGTCGGCGAGCCGGTCGGCCCGCGCGGCCAGCCCGAGCCGGTTGTAGTACCGGTCGGTCTCGAAGGCGTGCAGGGCGGCCCGCCAGTCCCCGGCGGCGGCCGGCCGCAGGGCGAGCGCGTCGCGGTTGCGGACCAGCAGCGAGAGCAGCCCGCCGGGCGCCAGCAGCCGGGCCAGCGAGGCGATCATCGGGTCCGGGTCGGGCAGGTACATCAGCACGCCGTGGCAGAGCACCACGTCGAAGCTGCGCGGGCCGAACCAGCGCCCGCACTGGTGGCCGTCGCCGCTGAGCAGCTGCATCCGGCCGCGGACCTCCGGCGGCTCCTCGGCGAGCGCCTCCTGGGCGACGCCGAGCGCGACCGGGTCCGAGTCGATCCCGGTGACGTAGTGGCCGGCCCGGGCCAGCCGCAGGGCCTGGGTGCCCTGGCGGCAGCCGATGTCGAGGACGCGCTGCGCGCTGCGCCCGGCGAGCTGTTCGGCGAGCTGGCGGGCGACGAGCTCCTGGCGGACGAAGTCGCGCAGCCCGCCGACGCGGTCCAGCCAGGCGCCGGTGCCGCCCGCGAAGGAGCCGCTGCGCGAGGGCAGCCGGCGCTCCTGGGCGATCCGGTCGTGGCCGCCGTCGCCCTGCCCCGGAAGCGCGTAGAGGCCGGGCCCCTCCCAGGACGGGGGGGCCCAGCCGGAGTCGACCGGTTCGGCGGTCAGGGCTTCTCTCCGCGCCGCACCTGCGGCTTGGGCAGGCGCAGCCGGCGCATCTGGAGGGTGCGCATGATGCCGTACGCGACGGCGCCGCGGGTGTTCTGCCCGGCGAAGCGCTCGGCCAGCTGCTTGCGCAGGCCGAAGCCGAGGCGGACGAAGTCCAGGATCACGAACACGAAGAACAGCAGGAACAGCAGGGTGGAGAGCATCTGGAGCGTGGGCACCTTGACGATGCTGAGCACCAGGATGACCACGGCGGCCGGCAGGAAGAACTCGGCGAGCGACCAGCGGGAGTCCACGTAGTCGCGGGCGAACTTGCGCACCGGGCCCTTGTCGCGGGCCGGCAGGTGGCGCTCGTCCCCGTTCATCAGGGCCTGGCGCTGCTTCTCGCGCTCGACGCGCATCCGCTCGCGCCCCTGGCGGGCGGCCTCCTTGCGGTCCTTGGGCACGGCGGTCACCCGGTTACGCCGGTTGGCCTCGGCCTCACTGCGCTTGGGGGTGGGGCGGCCCTTCCTGGCCTGCGGGTCGCGGGCCTGGGTCGTCTCGTCCTGCTTCTCCAGCACGGTGGCGGAGGCGGCGGCATCATCTGAACGGCGTCGGAACACACCACCAGCGTACGGGGTGCGACGCGGCTTCCACGGGTGCCCTCGGACCCAAACGCATATCGATACCCCCGAGGCGCCGTCCGACCCGGGTTTCCCGGGGCCTTCCCGTAGGGGATCAGTCGGATGGACGATGAGGGGTATGAGGGGCGGATCCACCCGGGGGAGGAGGAAACGCCATGGTCGCTGTAGCAGTCTTGTTGCAGGCAGGTGCACTGCGGCGACGGGCTCGCTGCACATACACTCGTCGTGTCTGGTAACGAGATAGAGACCGCAGGCCGGAGAAGGGGGCACCCGAGGCCCATGAGCGACGGAATCATGAAGCGTATGGGGCTGATCTTCCGCTCCAAGGCGAACAAGGCCTTGGATCGGGCGGAGGATCCCCGTGAGACGCTCGACTACTCCTACCAGAAGCAGCTCGAACTGCTGCAGAAGGTACGGCGTGGTGTCGCGGACGTCGCGACCTCGCGCAAGCGGCTCGAACTCCAGCTGACGCAGCTGCAGCAGCAGTCGGCCAAGTACGAGGACCAGGGCCGCAAGGCGCTGTCGCTCGGCCGCGAGGACCTCGCCCGCGAGGCGCTGACCCGCAAGGCCAACATGCAGTCGCAGATCACCGACCTGGAGGCGCAGTACCAGCAGCTCCAGGCCGAGGAGGAGAAGCTCACGCTCGCCTCCCAGCGACTTCAGGCCAAGGTGGACGCCTTCCGCACCAAGAAGGAGACCATCAAGGCGACGTACACGGCCGCCCAGGCGCAGACCCGCATCGCCGAGTCCTTCTCCGGGATCTCGGAGGAGATGGGCGACGTCGGCCTGGCGATCCAGCGCGCCGAGGACAAGACCGCCCAGATGCAGGCCCGGGCCGGTGCCATCGACGAGCTGCTCGCCTCCGGCGCGCTCGACGACGCCAGCGGTCTCGGCCGCAAGGACGACATCGAGGCCGAGCTGGAGCGCGTGGCCGGAGGTTCCGACGTCGAGCTGGAGCTGGCCCGGATGAAGGCCGAGCTGTCCGGCCCCTCCTCGGCCGGCCCCGCCGCGATCGAGCAGGGCCAGCAGGACGTCCGGCCGCAGCCGCAGCAGGACACCCCGCGCATCAACTACAACAAGTGATCTGAGCTCGACCCCACGAACCAGGGAGACGCACGGCATGATCATGAGGGTCATGGGTGAGGGGCAGTACGAGGTGGGCGAGGACCACCTGAACCTGCTCAACGAGCTCGACGCCGAGCTCGTCACCGCAGTGGAGTCGGGGGACGAGACGCTCTTCCGCCAGGCCTACGGCAAGCTCATCGACGCGGTGAAGCAGTACGGCACCCCGGTGCCGCTGGATTCGCTGGAGCCGTCCGAGCTGATCCTGCCGAGCGCCGACGCGACGATCGACGAGGTCCGCGAGCTGCTGATGGCCGAGGGCGAGGGTGTGATCCCGGGCTTCCCCGAGTAGCGCCCGCGGCCGCTGCCAGACGAAAGGGCGGGCCCCCTCCGGTGGGAGGGGGCCCGCCCTTCGCTGTTGTCCGCCGTCGTCCGTCCGCGGGACGGGCTACGGCAGGGCCAGCATCCGGTCCAGGGCCGCCTTGGCGAACTTCTCGGTCTCCGGGTCGACGGTGATCACGTTCGGCACCCGGCCCTCGACCAGCGACTCCAGCGCCCAGACCAGGTGCGGCAGGTCGATCCGGTTCATGGTCGAGCAGAAGCAGACCGCGCGGTCCAGGAAGACGATCTCCTTGTCCGGGTGCGCCTTGGCCAGGCGGCGGACCAGGTTCAGCTCGGTGCCGATGGCCCACTTGGAGCCGGGCTCGGCGGCGTCCAGCGCCTTGATGATGTACTCGGTCGAGCCCACCATGTCGGCGGCCGCGACGACCTCGTGCTTGCACTCGGGGTGCACCAGGACGGTCACGCCGGGGATCCGCTCGCGGACGTCGTTCACCGAGTCCAGGCTGAACCGGCCGTGCACCGAGCAGTGGCCGCGCCAGAGGATCATCTTCGCGTCGCGCAGCTGCTCGGCGGTCAGGCCGCCGTTCGGCCGGTGCGGGTTGTAGACCACGCAGTCGTCCAGCGAGAAGCCCATGTCCCGCACCGCGGTGTTGCGGCCGAGGTGCTGGTCGGGCAGGAACAGCACCTTCTGGCCCTGCTCGAAGGCCCACTCCAGGGCGCGCTTGGCGTTGGAGGAGGTGCAGATGAGGCCGCCGTGCCGGCCGGTGAAGGCCTTGATGTCGGCGGAGGAGTTCATGTACGAGACCGGGACGGTCACGTCGGCTATGCCGGCGTCGGTCAGCACGTCCCAGCACTCGGCGACCTGCTCGGCGGTGGCCATGTCGGCCATCGAGCAGCCGGCCGCGAGGTCCGGCAGGACGACCTGCTGACGGTCGCCGGTGAGGATGTCCGCGGACTCGGCCATGAAGTGCACGCCGCAGAAGACGATGTACTCGGCCTCGGGGCGGGCCGCCGCGTCGCGGGCGAGCTTGAAGGAGTCGCCGGTGACGTCGGCGAACTCGATCACCTCGTCGCGCTGGTAGTGGTGGCCGAGGATGAAGACGCGGTCGCCGAGCGCGGCCTTGGCCGCGCGGGCGCGCGCGACGAGGTTCGGGTCGGAGGCCGGGGGGAGGTCACCGGGGCATTCGACGCCGCGCTCGCTGTTCGGGTCGGCCTCGCGGCCGAGCAGCAGCAGAGCGAGCGGCGTCGGGGTGGGGTCGACGCCGTGGGTCTCGGTGATGGTGGTGGTCACGGGCGGGTGCCCTTCTGTGCGGCCGAGCTAGCGGTGGGGCCTTTTCGTCTAACTGACGCTATCTATTCTAACCGGTTAGCGTCAGAGTGACGATGGCCATCCTGTCGATGTGACGAGAACCGCTCGCCGAAACGGAGGCCGGCGGAGCCGGATAGCCGATTCGGGGCAGTCCGGCGTGGCCGAATCGATACTTCGAAGCCCGCGGGTATGGCTGAGCCATGAAAGCAATCGCGATCAACCGCTACGGCGGCCCCGAGGTGGTCGAGTACACCGACCTGCCCGACCCCAAGGTCGGGCCCGACTCCGTCCTGGTCGAGGTCCGGGCGGCCGGGGTGAACCCGGTGGACTGGAAGGTCCGGGACGGCGCCCTGGACGGCGTCCTCGACGCCCACTTCCCGCTGGTCATGGGCTGGGACCTGGCCGGCGTGGTGCGCGCCGTCGGCGGCGGGGTCACCGAGTTCGCCCCGGGCGACGAGGTCTACGGCTACGTCCGCAAGGACGCCGTCGAGCACGGCACCTACGCCGAGCCGGTCTCCGCCCCGGTCCGCACCCTGGCCCGCAAGCCGGCCGCGCTGGACTGGGCGCAGTCCGGCGGCCTGCCGCTGGCCGGGCTCACCGCTCTGCAGGGCCTGCGGGCGCTGCGCCTCGCCGAGGGGGAGACCGTCCTGGTGCACGCCGCCGCGGGCGGGGTCGGCCACCTGGCGGTGCAGCTGGCCCGGGCCTTCGGCGCCCGGGTGATCGGCACCGCGGCCGAGCGCAACCACGACTTCCTGCGCGGCCTCGGCGCCGAGCCGGTGGTGTACGGCGAGGGCCTGGCCGACCGGGTCCGCGCGCTCGCCCCCGACGGGGTGGACGCGGCCCTCGACCTGGTCGGCCACGACGCCGTCCAGGTCTCGGCGGGCCTGGTGGCCGACCCGGGCCGGATCGCCTCGGTCGCCGACTTCGGGGTCAAGGCGATCGGCGGCCGGTACGTCTGGGTCCGCCCGGACGCCGCCGACCTCGCCGAACTGGCCGCGCTCGCCGACGACGGCCGGCTGGCCGTCACCGTCGCCTCCACCTTCCCGCTGGCCCAGGCCGCCTCCGCCCAGGCGCTCAGCGCCGAGGGCCGCACCCGGGGGAAGATCGTGCTGCTCGTCCCGTGACGGCCTTCCGCCCGTCATCCGTCGGCGGTGAACTCGTCCAGGTCATCCGCCAGAATGGTGACGAACCGTTTCGGCAGTGGCAGCGGCGGGGGCAGCCCTCCGCCCCGCCGCCGGAGCGCCCCGCCGCCCCCGTACGACCCGTGGAGCCCCGCACCCATGAGCAGCAGCCGAGCGCACGAGGTGATCGGAGCCGACCTGGACGAGACCGACCGGCTCCTGCTCGCCCGGCTCGGCAGCGACGGCCGCGCCTCGTACGCCGAGATCGGCCTCCAGGTGAACCTCTCCGCCACCGCCGTGCGCCGGCGGATCGACCGGCTGCGGGCGCGCGGCGTGGTGCGGGGCTTCACCGTGGTGCTCGACCCGTCCGTGCTGGGCTGGCAGACCGAGGCCTTCGTCGAGGTCTACTGCCGCGAGCGCACCGCCCCCGAGGAGATCCTCGCCAGCCTGCGGCAGTTCCCCGAGGTGGTCGCCGCCTGGACGGTCACCGGCGACCCGGACGCCCTGGTGCACCTGCGGGCCGCCGACATGCGCCACCTGGAGGCCGTCATCGAGCGCATCCGGCGCGAGCCCGGCGTGCAGCGCAGCCGCTCCTCGGTGGTCCTCTCCCAGCTCATCGGCTGACCCTCCCGGCCCGCACGCAGGAATCCTGCGCGGACCGCCCCGAAGACGCCCGAAACCTGCCTGACCAGCCGCGTTCCGACGCGCGGTGAGGCACTCACGCTGCCTACGCTGATCACGTCCGGTCGTCGCGGTGAAGCCCCCCGCCGGTCGGACGCCCCCCGACCCCCCACGCCGAGAGGGACAGCCGTGTCCGCAGCACCCGACCGCATGCACCGGCCCGACAACGAACTGGTCGACCTGGTTTTCGACTACATGCGGGAGCGGCTGCAGTACGACCCCGTCCCGCTCGACCACCCCGGTGACGGCGAGCACCTGCGCGCCCAGCTCTCCGGCCTGCTGAACCAGGACGGCAACAACCCGGTCGACGTGCTCAAGCTCTACGACCACGAGCTGTCCCGGGCCGTCATCTCCGCCGACAGCCCGCGCTACCTGTCCTTCATCCCGTGCGCCCCGACCAAGGCCGCGCTGCTGTTCGACATGGTCGTCTCCTGCGCCTCCCTGCAGGGCATCTCCTGGCTGGAGGCGGCCGGCGCGATCGCCGCCGAGAACCAGGTGCTGCGCCTGATAGCGGACCGCGCGGGCCTGCCCCAGTCGGCCGGCGGCTGCTTCGTCTCCGGCGGCTCGGCGGGCAACCTCTCCGCCCTGGTGGTCGCCCGCGACACCGCCCGCCGTCGGCTGGCCAGTGAGGGTCGACCCAGTGGTGCGGAGGCCCGGCTGCGGATCGCCGTCGCCGACCAGGTGCACTCCTCGGTCAAGAACACCTTCAACATCATCGGCGTCGAGGCCTTCAAGGTCCCGACCGTCGACCGGCGGTTCACCGGCGAGGCGCTGCGCGCCGCCCTGGCCGCCGACCCCAACCCCGAGACGGTGATCGCCGTCGTCGGCACCGCCGGCACCACCAACGAGGGCATCGTCGACGACCTCAAGGGCCTGGCCGAGGTCGCCCGCGAGCGCGACCTGTGGTTCCACGTGGACGGCGCCTACGGCGGCGCGGGCCTGTTCGCCCCCTCGGTGCGCGAGCGCTACGAGGGCATCGAGCACGCCGACTCCTTCGTGGTCGACCCGCACAAGTGGCTGTTCGCGCCGTTCGACTGCGCCGCGCTGATCTACCGCAATCCGCAGCTCGCCCGCGCCGTGCACACCCAGGACGCCTCCTACCTGGACGTCCTGCACACCGAGGGCGACGAGTGGAACCCCACCGACTACGCCTACCACCTGACCCGGCGCGCCCGCGGCCTGCCGCTCTGGTTCTCGCTGGCCGTGCACGGCGTCCAGGCCTACACCGACGCCATCGAGGCCGGCCTCACCCTGGCCCGGGAGACCGCCCAGCTGATCCGCGAGACCGAGCACCTGGAGCTGCTGTTCGACCCCCAGCTCTCTGCGGTCTGCTTCAAGCGCAAGGGCTGGACCAACGACGACTACTACCGCTGGTCGCAGCAGCTGCTCGCGGACCAGATCGGCTTCGTCACCCCCACCGGCTGGGACGGCGAGACGGTCGCCCGGTTCGCCTTCCTGCACCCGGGCACCACCATGGAGATGGTCAGGGAGATCCTGGACACCATGGTCTGAGGCCCGGACACCATGGCCTGAGGGGTGCGAGCCCCACCCTCGTCACGGCCCCGTCGGCGTTCCGGCGGGGCCGTACGCGTGCCCGCGCGTCCCCGGCCGACGGACCCGCCCTACAGGAACGCCCCGCTCGGCAGGTACGGCGCCGGCGGCCGCATCCCGCGGACCCCGACGAAACCGCCGGCCCGGGGCGTCAGCCCGACCTCCAGCCCGACGTCCAGCGCCCACTCCTGCTCCGCGGTCAGGTGCTCCACCCGCGCCTCGACCCCGTCCGGCACCCGGGCCAGCGCCTCGCGCAGCAGCCGGGCGGCGATCCGCTTGCTGGTGGCCGCGAGCAGCCGCACCGCCCCGCCGTCCCGGTAGCAGTAGCCGCTGCCGGCCAGCGCGTCGGCGATCAGCAGCTCCTCGAAGTGGCCCAGCATGAGCTCGTGGTCCGGCCCGTGCGCCGACCCGCGCAGCCGCCGGTCCACCGAGTCCAGCAGGTGCAGGTGGGTGGCGTTGCCGCGGTGCACCGGGATGTCCCCCGGGTCGAGCAGCCCGTCCCGGTCCACCCGCCCGGTCAGCCGCATCGCCGGGTGCAGGGTGAAGCCGGCCAGCCGGTAGCGGCGGGCCGCCGCCGGGGAGTCCGCGGCGCAGACCATCCCGCGCAGGCAGCCCCGGGAGTGCGCCGCCGCCCGTTCCAGCAGCATCCGCCCGACGCCCTTGCCCTGGGCCGACGGCCGGACGGCGTACAGCGAGGGCGCCCACAGGCCCTCCCGGCGGATCGACAGCACCGCCCCGACCGGCTCGCCGGCGCTCTCGGCCAGCCAGCAGCCGCCGGGGTCGGTGCGCGCCAGGTGTCGGGTCCGGGCCAGCCGCAGGGGCGTCGGCCCCGGCCCCGGCCCCGGCCCCGGCGCCGCTCCGGCCGCTCCGGCCGGGGAGGCGTCCGCGAACGCGGCGTCGGCGAGCTCCTGGACGGCCTCCGCGTCCGCGGCGGTGTCCCTGACCGGGCGAAGGATCATGGGAACCATCCTGACGTCCGGCGGCCCGCCGCGGGGCCGGTTCACCCGGATCGGCACCTCGCGCGGTGACCGGGCCCGCGGCGGTGTGCGAGCATGGGGAACGTAGGGGACGCGGGTGGCACACCCGGCCCACGGATATCGAGCCGCGACACAGGCCGCAGAAAATCCATCGCCGCACGGGAAATGAAACCGGACGGCCGTTGGTTGGCACTGGCGGCAGACCGTCGTCAAGACCGGGAGAAAGCAGATGACCGTCCAGGACGAGACCACCGTCGAGAGTGGCATCCTCCTTACCGATGCCGCCGCGGCCAAGGTCAAGGCCCTGCTGGAGCAGGAAGGCCGCGAGGACCTCGCGCTGCGCGTCGCCGTCCAGCCCGGTGGCTGCTCCGGCCTGCGTTACCAGCTGTTCTTCGACGAGCGCTCGCTCGACGGCGACGTGATCAAGGACTTCAACGGTGTCAAGGTCGTCACCGACCGGATGAGCGCCCCGTACCTGGGCGGCGCCACCGTCGACTTCGTCGACACCATCGAGAAGCAGGGCTTCACCATCGACAACCCGAACGCCACCGGCTCCTGCGCCTGCGGCGACTCGTTCAGCTAAGCCCGCTGCGGAAGGCGGCCCCGGGGATCACCCCGGGGCCGCCTTCTCGTTTCCCGCCCGCCGGGGCGGCTACTGCCCGGCGACGTCCGGGGTGACCGGGTCCGGCCCGATGTGCGGGTCGCCCTCCAGCGGCACCTCCTGGCCGCTGGACTTGTCGACGACGGTCCGCCCGGCCAGCGGCGAACGCAGGTCGGCCGAGACCGACTGCCGCTTGGCCAGCGCGTTGCACACCTGACCGGGCTGGACGGTGGGCTTGCCCGGCACGACCAGCACGTCCACCCGGCCCGGCTGGGACTCGTCCGCCTTCAGCGCGTACGTGGTGCAGACCCCGCCGAAGAAGTAGACGGTCAGCTTGGTGGTGCCGTCCACCCGGTAGGCGACCGGCGGACGGACGGGTGCGTTCGAACCGTTCGGGTTCGGCTCGCCCACGGCGATCCCGTTGCCCGGGGGAGTGGCGGGGGCCGGCTGCCCCGGCGCGGGTGAGGCCGGGGTGGGGGTGAAACCGGTCGGCGGCTGGGCCGGCTGCGCGGCCCCGGAGGAAGCCGCCGAGGACGGGCTCGCGGAGTCCGACGGGGCCTGCGGAGAGCCGCTCGCCGAGGCAGTGGCGGACGAGCCGCCCGCCGCCGCGTCCGAGGCGGGCTTGCCGCCGCTGCCGCAGCCGGCCACGGTCACCACCGCCGCCAGCGCCAGACCCGCCAGGGCCACCGCCCGCCGACCGCGCCGGGGCATCGTCTCCAGATCCATCTGCACATCCTCCCGAGGGCTCAGCGGTGCCGCTTCCTCGCCGCGCCGCGCGGATGTGACGTGCTCCGGTCGGATCCGGTTCCGTACCGGTCCGATCCGGTTCCCGGCGCCGCTCGGATCCGGTGCGCGACCCGTCCGGAACCCGTCCGGCGCGGGCTCAGAAGCCGTACTCGGCCATCCCGGCCACCATCCGCTGCGCCCGGGAGGGGACCCGGAAGCCGGTCGGCGCGGGGGCGGCGGGCTGCGGACCGGCCGCGACCTGCGGCCAGAAGCGGCGTAGCCGCCGGGAGGAGTCCAGCAGGGCGTCGAGCGTCTCGCCGTCCTCGGTCCGCAGGACGGGCAGGGCGCAGGGGTCGGTCATCATCGGGCATCGCTCCGATCCAGGGCCGTGGCCACGTTGCCACGGTCGACGACGAGCCCGTACGAACGGGCCCTCTACGGCCGACCCTAGGCAGGGGTCCGGCCGCCCACCAGTGCTACCGGGAGGTAGTACACGTTCGAGGGCCACGGGTGCCACCATGGCCGTGCGGGCGGCAACTTGCGGCACTCATGCCTGGGCGCTCCCCGGGGCCGGGTACCGTGGGTGGGTTCATCCCCGCCTGCCCGTTGGCCCCGCAGCCATCCTGAGGAGACCTTCCGTGCGTATCGCCGTTGCCGGCTCGATCGCCACCGACCACCTGATGACGTTCCCCGGCCGGTTCGCCGACCAGCTCGTCGCCGAGCAGCTGCACACCGTGTCGCTGTCCTTCCTGGTCGACACCCTGGACATCCGCCGCGGCGGCGTCGCGCCGAACATCGCCTTCGGCATGGGCGTGCTCGGCCTGCGTCCGGTCCTGGTCGGCGCCGCCGGTGCGGACTTCGCCGAGTACCGCAGCTGGCTGGAGCGCAACAACGTGGACTGCGACTCCGTCCACATCTCCGAGACCCGGCACACCGCGCGCTTCATGTGCACCACGGACGAGGACCACAACCAGATCGCCTCGTTCTACACCGGCGCCATGGCCGAGGCCCGCAACATCGAGCTGAAGCCGATCGCCGACCGCGTCGGCGGCCTGGACCTCGTCCTGATCGGCGCCGACGACCCGCAGGGCATGGTCCGCCACACCCAGGAGTGCCGCACCCGCGGCTACGCCTTCGCCGCCGACCCCTCCCAGCAGCTGGCCCGCCTGGAGGGCGACGACATCCGCGAGATCGTGGACGGCGCCGCGTACCTCTTCACCAACGAGTACGAGGCCGCCCTGATCGAGAGCAAGACCGGCTGGGGCGGCGAGGAGCTGCTCACCCGCGTCGGCACCCGGATCACCACCCTGGGCAGCAAGGGCGTCCGGATCGAGCGCAAGGGCGAGGCGCCGATCCTGGTCGGCTGCGCCAAGGAGGAGGCCAAGGTCGACCCGACCGGTGTCGGCGACGCCTTCCGCGCCGGCTTCCTGGCGGGCCTCTCCTGGGACCTCGACCTGGAGCGCTCCGCCCAGATCGGCTGCATGCTCGCCACCCTGGTGATCGAGACCGTCGGCACCCAGGAGTACGAGCTGCGCCCGGCCGCCTTCCTGAAGCGCTTCGAGGAGGCCTACGGCTCCGAGGCGGCCGCCGAGATCAGCGCCCGCCTGGTCAAGTAGTCCGCCGCACGACGAGGTAGGCCGAGCCCCGGTCGCCGCCGTACTCGGCGGCCGGGGCCTCGCCCGCGTACTCCTGCCCGCGCATCTCGCACCAGGCCGGGATGTCCAGCCGGGCCGCCTCGTCGTCGGCCAGCACCGCGACCGTGCCGCCCGGCGGCACCTCGCCGATCCGCTTCGCCAGCTCGATCACCGGCAGCGGGCAGCGCTTGCCCAGCGCGTCGATGACCAGCAGCGACTCCCCGGCCGCCGGCCCCGGCGCCGGAAGGTCCAGCCCGAGCGGCGCCCGGACGCCGGCCACCAGGTCCGGCAGCACCGCGAGGAAGCGCTCCACGTCGGCCTCGGCCGTCCCGTACGGCAGTGAGACCCGTACGTTCCCCTCGGTGAGCACCCCCATCGCCGCCAGCACATGGCTGGGCGTCAGCGTGGAGGAGGTGCAGGAGGAGCCGGAGGAGACCGCGAAGCCCGCCCGGTCCAGCTCGGTCAGCAGCACCTCCCCGTCCACGTACAGGCAGGAGAAGGTGACGATGTGCGGCAGCCGCCGCACCGGGTCGCCGACCACCTCGACCTCGGGCACCAGCCGCGGCACCCGGGCGCGGATCCGCTCCACCAGCGCGTGCAGCCGGGCGTTCTCCCGCTCGGCCTCGGCCCGTACGGCGCGCAGCGAGGCGGCCGCGGCCACGATCGCCGGGACGTTGACGTAGCCGGGCACCCGGCCGGCCTCGCGCTCGTCGGCCGGCAGCGGCGAGGCGTACCGGACGCCCTTGCGCACCGCCAGCACCCCGGCCCCGGGCGGGCCGCCCCACTTGTGGGCGCTCGCGGTCAGCAGCGACCAGCCCGCCGGGACGTCCAGCCGCCCGGCGCTCTGCGCCGCGTCGACCAGCAGCGGGACGCCGGCCCCGGCGCACAGCTCGGCGACCTCGCCGACCGGCTGCACCGTCCCGACCTCGTGGTTGGCGCTCTGCAGCGCGGCCAGTGCGGTGTCCGGGCGCAGCAGCGCGCCGAAGGCCGCCGGATCGACCCGGCCGCCGCGGTCCACCGGCGCCACCGAGACCTCGCCCCCGCCCGCCTCGTGCCGTTCCGCGACGTGCAGCACGCTGGAGTGCTCGACGGCGGAGTGCACGAAGTGGCCGCCGCGCCGCCGGTTCCCGGCCAGCGCGCCCAGCAGGCCGAGCTGGACGGCCTGGGTGCCGCTCGCGGTGAAGGCGATCTCGTCGGCCCGCGCGCCCAGCACCGCGGCCACCGTCTCGCGGGCGGCGTCCAGCAGCATCCGGGCCTGCCGGCCGGAGCGGTAGAGACGGGCCGGATCGGCCCAGCCCTCGTCCAGGGCGGCGGTCAGCGCCTGCCGCGCGACGGGGTGCAGAGGGGCCGTCGAGGCCGCGTCGAAGTACACGGTCACATTTAACGACACACCCGGCCCGCGGTCGGGTCCGCTCGCGCGGCTCACCCGCCGTCAGTCGATCATCCCGAATGTCCGGTTCGTCCGCGTCCGACGGGTCGTCACGGGCGTCGTCCGAGGTCATCCCCCGATCGGGCGTACGGACCTCGAATGCCTACGATGACCTGCGACGCAGCCCCCACCGGGCCTGATCGGGCTAGCAGGCGGCGCGTTACCGGGGGCTGCCCGTCAGGAGCGCATAAGGCTGGAGTAGGGTTTGGCCCGCATAAGCATTCAAACCGTGCCCGTGGACGGGTCGCCGGGGAGGCTCACACTCCTCCCCGGGGCGACGCGAAGGCGGGCGAGACTTCGGGAAGGCGCTACGTGAGTCCCAACGGCTCCGACCGCTCGCCGCGGCGCACGATGCGGCGGAAGCTGCCTCAGGCGCTGGCACTGGGCCTCGTCATCGCGACCGCCACCGGCTGCTCGGCCAACGACCTCCCCAGGCTTGGCCTCCCGAGCCCCGTCACCAAGGAAGGGCCCATGGTCCTCCAGATGTGGCAGGGCTCCTGGATCGCGGCGCTGGTGGTCGGCGTACTGATGTGGGGTCTGATCATCTGGAGCGTGATCTTCCACCGGCGCAAGCGCACCGGTGTGGAGGTCCCTCCGCAGACCCGGTACAACGTGCCCATCGAGGCGCTCTACACCGCGGTCCCCATCATCATCGTCTCGGTCCTCTTCTACTTCGTCGCCCGCGACGAGTCGAAGCTGACCGCCACCTCCGAGAAGCCGCAGCACTACGTCAACGTGGTGGGCTTCCAGTGGAGCTGGGCGTTCAACTACGAGAACACCGAGACCCCCGACCCGGCCAACAGGGACGCCGCGTACGAGGTCGGTACGCCCAAGGACGCTCCGACGCTCTGGCTGCCGGTCAACGAGACGGTGCAGTTCCGTCTCACCTCGCGTGACGTCATCCACGACTTCTGGCCCGTCAACTTCATGATGAAGATGGACGTCGTGCCGGGCGTGGTGAACAAGTTCGAGGTCACGCCGACCGTCAAGGGCGAGTACATGGGCAAGTGCGCCGAGCTCTGCGGCGTCGACCACTCGCGCATGCTGTTCAACGTCAAGGTCGTCGACCGCGCCGACTACGACAAGCACCTGGCCGAGCTTCGCGCCAAGGGCCAGAACGGTGCGGTGCCCTCCGGCCTGATCACCATGGGAAGTGAAGAGAAGTGACAATCCTCAACGAGCCCGCCGCGGCCGGCGGGGGCGCCGAGGCCGTCACGGTCGGGGCGCAGCGGACCCGGAAGCCGGGTTCGACCATCATCAAGTGGATGACCACCACTGACCACAAGACGATCGGCACGCTGTACCTGGCCACGTCGTTCGCCTTCTTCCTGATCGGTGGCATCCTCGCCCTGGTCATGCGCGCCGAGCTGGCTCGTCCCGGGACCCAGATCCTGTCGAACGAGCAGTTCAACCAGGCGTTCACGATGCACGGCACGATCATGCTGCTGATGTTCGCGACGCCGCTCTTCGCCGGCTTCGCGAACTGGATCATGCCGCTCCAGATCGGCGCCCCGGACGTGGCGTTCCCGCGTCTGAACATGTTCGCGTACTGGCTGTACCTCTTCGGCTCGACCATCGCGGTGGCGGGCTTCGTGACCCCGAACGGCGCCGCCGACTTCGGTTGGTTCGCCTACTCCCCGCTGTCCGACGCGGTGCACTCGCCCGGTATCGGCGGCGACATGTGGATCATGGGTCTGGCCTTCTCCGGCTTCGGCACGATCCTCGGTGCGGTCAACTTCATCACCACGATCATCTGCATGCGCGCTCCGGGCATGACGATGTTCCGGATGTCGATCTTCGTCTGGAACGTCCTGCTGACCTCGGTCCTGGTCCTGCTGGCCTTCCCGGTCCTGGCCGCCGCGCTGTTCGCCCTGGAGGCGGACCGCAAGTTCGGTGCCCACGTCTTCGACCCGGCCAACGGCGGGGCCCTGCTGTGGCAGCACCTGTTCTGGTTCTTCGGCCACCCCGAGGTGTACATCATCGCGCTGCCGTTCTTCGGCATCGTGTCGGAGATCATCCCGGTCTTCAGCCGCAAGCCGATGTTCGGTTACTCCGGTCTGGTCGCGGCCACCATCGCGATCGCCGGTCTGTCCGTGACGGTGTGGGCGCACCACATGTACGTCACCGGACAGGTACTGCTGCCGTTCTTCTCGTTCATGACCTTCCTGATCGCGGTCCCGACCGGTGTGAAGTTCTTCAACTGGGTCGGCACCATGTGGAAGGGCTCGCTGAGCTTCGAGACCCCGATGCTCTGGACGGTCGGCTTCCTGGTCACCTTCCTCTTCGGTGGTCTGACCGGTGTTCTGCTGGCCTCCCCGCCGATCGACTTCCACGTCTCGGACTCGTACTTCGTCGTCGCCCACTTCCACTACGTGGTCTTCGGCACCGTCGTCTTCGCGATGTTCGCCGGCTTCCACTTCTGGTGGCCGAAGATGACCGGCAAGATGCTGGACGAGCGCCTCGGCAAGATCACCTTCTGGACGCTGTTCTTCGGCTTCCACACCACCTTCCTGGTGCAGCACTGGCTCGGCGCGGAGGGCATGCCCCGCCGCTACGCCGACTACCTGGCGTCGGACGGCTTCACCACCCTGAACACCGTCTCGACCATCGGCTCCTTCGTGCTCGGCCTGTCGATCCTGCCGTTCCTCTACAACGTCTGGAAGACCGCCAAGTACGGCGAGAAGGTCACCGTGGACGACCCGTGGGGCTTCGGCCGCTCGCTGGAGTGGGCGACCTCCTGCCCGCCGCCGCGGCACAACTTCCTCACCCTCCCGCGGATCCGCTCCGAATCCCCGGCCTTCGACCTCCACCACCCGGAGATCGCCGCGCTGGACTACCTGGAGAACCACGGCGAGCCGGCCAAGCACCTCGCCGGTGTGACCCCCGCGAAGTACGACGCCCCGAAGCTGGGCAAGGGCAACAAGGAGGGTGACGCCTGATGAAGGAACAGGGAAAGATCTTCCTGGGCCTGTCGGTCTTCGTTCTGGCCATGGCGATCACCTACGGCCTGTGGACGAACAGCTCCGACGTCGGCATCGAGGCCGCCGGTACCACCGCGCTGTTCCTGGCCTTCGGCCTCTGCGCGTTCATCGGGTACTACCTCGCCTTCACCGCCCGCCGGGTGGACAGCGGCGCGGGTGACAACCCCGAGGCCGAGGTCGCGGACGACTCCGGCGAGCTGGGCTTCTTCGCCCCGCACAGCTGGCAGCCGCTCTCGCTGGCGCTCGGTGGCGCGCTCGCCTTCCTGGGCGTGATCTTCGGCTGGTGGCTGATGTTCTGGGCCGCCCCGATCATCATGATCGGCATCTTCGGATGGGTCTTCGAGTTCTACCGGGGCGAGAACCAGAACCAGTAGGGTTCCCGCTCTCCGGCACCAGGGCCGGTCCTCCCGCAGGGGAGGGCCGGCCCTGCTGCGTTCCCCGGCCCTGCCGCGGGCCCGGTCCCGCTGCGTCCGCTGGATGACGGGCCTCACTCCGGTGGGTGAACCGGAAGTCCCTCGGATGTCGCTTCCCCAGTGGGCGTTCCTACGATCTGATCAATCGTGCGAACCCTCGGAGGCGGTCATGGCCGACAGGCGCGGAATCGCAGCTCTCGGCGGCATCTCGCTGGCCCTCGCCGTGCTGGCCCCGCTGGCCGCCTGCACGGCCGGGGACGACGGGCCCGCCGGACCGCACCGGGTCGACGCGGCCCCGCTGGTCCACCTCTCGGCGGGCGACAAGGCCGACCCCTCCCAGCCGGTCACCGTGAGCGCCGTCGAGGGCAGCACGCTCACCGACGTCACCGTGGTCGGCCCGGACGGCCGGGTGGTCGCCGGGACGCTCGCCGAGGACCAGCGCAGCTGGCAGACCACCGGCCGGCTGAAGGCCGGGACGGCGTACACGGTGCGGATCTCCGCCGACGACGGCAACGGCGGCCGCGGCGACACCACCGCGGGCTTCAGCACCGTCGCCGCCCAGCGCCTGCTCACCGCCAAGCTCGGCCCGGACTCCTCCGGCACCGGCGTCTACGGGGTGGGCCAGCCGCTCACCGTCCAGCTCTCCGAGGCGGTGAAGGACCCGCAGGCGCGCCAGGAGGTCGAGCACGCCCTGACCGTCGGCTCCCAGCCCACCGTCACCGGCGCCTGGTACTGGGTGGACGACAAGAACCTGCACTTCCGTCCGGAGGAGTACTGGCCGGTCGGTACGACCGTCTCGCTGGCCTTCGACGGCACCGGCAGCCGGATCGCGGACGGCCTCTACGGCGGCGACCGCAGCTCGCTGAAGCTGCGGATCGGCGAGCGGGTGGAGACGGTGATCGACGCGGCCGCCCACGAGCTCACCATCAAGCGCGACGGCGAGGTGCTGCGGACCATCCCGGTCACCACCGGCAAGCCCGGCTTCGACACCCGCAACGGCGTCAAGGTGGTGCTCGGCCAGGAGCGGTCGGTCCGGATGAACGGCGAGACCATCGGCATAGCCGCGGGCAGCACGGAGTCGTACGACCTCGACGTGAAGTGGGCCACCCGGGTGACCTGGAGCGGCGAGTACGTCCACGCGGCGCCCTGGTCGGTCGGCTCGCAGGGCATCGAGAACGTCAGCCACGGCTGTACCGGCATGAGCACCGGCAACGCCGAGTGGTTCTACGCGCACACCCGGGTGGGGGACCTGGTGACGGTGGTCAACAGCCGGGGCGGCGAGATGGAGCCCTTCGGCAACGGCTTCGGGGACTGGAACGTCGCCTGGACGGACTGGGTCAAGCACAGCGCCTCCGGACAGGCCCTCAGCACCACCGCACCGGCCTCCCAGGCCCCCGCCGCGGGGATGATCCGCCCCGACCTCTGACCGGCCCCTCCCGGGCCCGTCAGCCCTCCGGGTAGGCCAGCCGCAGGGCGGTGTCCACGGCGGCCAGGGCGTCCGCCCGGGAGACGCCCAGACGGCTCGCCCGGGCGGCGTACTCGGCGGCGGCCTCGGCGGTCAGCCGGTGGGCGGCGTCCCCGGTGGCGGCGATCAGCGTGCCGCGCCGGCCGTGGGTCTCCACCACGCCGTCCGCCTCCAGCTCGCGGTAGGCCCGGGCGACGGTGCCCGCGGCCAGCCCCAGCTCCTCGGCCAGGGCCCGGACGGTGGGCAGCCGCAGCCCGGTCGGCAGCTCGCCGGAGCGGGCCCGCTCGGCGATCTGGGCGCGGATCTGCTCGTACGGGGGAGTGGCCGAGGCGGGGTCGACGGAGAGCTGCACGAGGGGCTCCTGATGAGGCGGTGGCGGGCGGCTGCACGGGCTGGCAGATCCGGGAACGGCCGAGGGCCGCCGACCAGAAGAACTGGTCAGCGGCCCTCGGGGTGACGCGGTGGGGCTTACGGGATCAGTGGTGGCCGTGGCCGCTGGTGATCTCGTGGTGCTCCTCGGCGGTCGGCTTGGGGATCTGGCCGCCCTCGCCGTAGAAGCCGCGGGAGAGCTTGGCCCGGGTGCGGGTGAGGACGCCGGCCTTGCGGGCCACGCCGTTCTCGTCCGTCTGGGCCGGCAGCTCGACCGGCTGGTTCTGCTCGTGCGCGGTGAGCTTGTACAGGTCCTTCTGCGGCAGCTGGGCGTGCACCTCGATGAACTCGCCGTGCGGCAGGCGCTTGATGACGCCCGTCTCGCGGCCGTGCAGCACCTTCTCCTTGTCACGGCGCTGGAGGCCGAGGCACCAGCGCTTGGTGACGATGAAGGTGATGACCGGGACGACGAAGAAGCCGACGCGGACGAAGTAGGTGATCGAGTTGATCGACAGGTGCAGGTGGGTGGCGAACAGGTCGTTGCCACCACCCATCAGCAGGACCAGGTAGAGGCTGATCCAGGCGGCACCCAGGGCGGTGCGGACCGGGGCGTTGCGCGGGCGGTCCAGGATGTGGTGCTCGCGCTTGTCGCCGGTGATCCAGCCCTCGATGAACGGGTAGACCGCGATCGCGACCAGGACCAGCGGGAAGATCATCAGCGGGACGAAGACACCCAGGTTCAGGGTGTGGCCCCACAGGTCGATCTCCCAGCCCGGCATGACACGGATCAGACCCTCGGAGAAGCCCATGTACCAGTCGGGCTGGGCGTCCGTGGAGACCTGGTCCGGACGGTACGGGCCGTACGCCCAGATCGGGTTGATCGTGGCGATCGCCGAGATGACGGCGATGAGGCCGAACACCAGGAAGAAGAAGCCACCGGCCTTGGCCATGTAGACCGGCATCAGCGGCATACCGACGACGTTCTTCTCGGTCTTGCCCGGGCCCGCCCACTGGGTGTGCTTGTGGTAGAAGACCAGGATCAGGTGCGCCACCAGCAGGCCGAGCATGATGCCCGGGATCAGCAGCACGTGGATGGTGAAGAACCGCGGCACGATGTCGTGGCCGGGGAACTCGCCCCCGAACAGGAACATCTGGACGTAGGTGCCCACCAGCGGGACGGCGAGGATCGCGCCTTCCATGAAGCGGATACCGGTGCCCGACAGCAGGTCGTCCGGCAGGGAGTAGCCGAAGAAGCCGTCGAACATGCCCAGGACCAGCAGCAGGAAGCCGAAGACCCAGTTGATCTCACGCGGCTTGCGGAACGCGCCGGTGAAGAACACGCGCATCATGTGCACGAGCATCGCGGCCACGAAGACCAGGGCGGCCCAGTGGTGGATCTGGCGGATCAGCAGACCGCCGCGGACCTCGAAGCTGATGTCCACCGTCGAGGCGTAGGCCTCGGACATCGGGATGCCCTTGAGCGGCACGTACGAGCCGTCGTAGACGACCTCGGCCATCGAGGGCTTGAAGAACAGCGTCAGGTAGACGCCGGTCAGGATGATGATGACGAACGTGTAGAGGCAGATCTCGCCCAGCATGAAGGACCAGTGGTCCGGGAAGATCTTCCGCAGGTTGGCCTTGGCCAGGGAGTAGATCCCCAGCCGGCCGTCAGTCCAGTCAGCCGCGGCCTCCCACTTGTTGGCGGGCTTGGCGCGCGTGCTGGAGGGCTTGGCGGCACCGGTCGTGGTGCTGCTCGCGCTACTCATCGAGCACGCTCCCAGTAGCTCGGGCCGACGGGCTCATCGAAGTCGCCGGTGGCGACCAGGACGCCCTTCTCGTCAGTGGTGATCTTCAGCTGCGGCAGCGGGTGACCGGCCGGGCCGAAGATGACGCGGGCGCCGTCCGCCAGGTCGAAGGTCGACTGGTGGCAGGGGCAGAGCGCGTGGTGGGTCTGCTGCTCGTACAGGCTGATCGGGCAGCCGACGTGGGTGCAGATCTTGGAGTAGGCGAGGATGCCCTCGAAGCCCAGCTCCTTGGACTTCTCGTCCTTGATGTCGTCGGGCGCGATGCGGACCAGCATCAGGGCGTCCTTGGCGATCCGCTGCTGGAAGTCCTCGCTGTGCGTGGACAGGCCCTCCGGCATGGCGAAGGTCAGCGAGCCGACGGTGATGTCCTCGGGCTTCATCGGCTGCATGGTGTTCATGTTGATGAGCGGCAGCGGCTTGGCCTCGGTCGCCTCCTTCCAGCCGGTCTCCTTGAGCTTCTTCTCGGGAAGCGGGCCGAGGTCACGGAGCAGGACCACGCCGGAGAGCGGGACCAGCGCCATGGAGCCGATCAGGGTGTTGCGGATCATCTTGCGGCGGCCGAAGCCGGACTCGGCGGCGCCGGTCTTGAACTGCTCGATGACGTCGGCGCGGACATCGTCCGACGCCTCGATCGGGTGACGCTCGGCCGGCAGCTCGACGTCCGACATCAGGGTGCGGGCCCAGTGGACCGCGCCCGCGCCGATCATGAACAGCGCGACGCCCAGGGTCAGGCCGAGCGCGAAGTTCAGCGCGCTGACGTGACCGAGCGGGAAGATGTAGACGATCTTGTCCGGGTCGATGGCCACGTACGAGGCGATGAAGCCCACGGTGGCGAGCATCGAGATCACGAACATCAGCGAGACCTGGCGCTCGGCCCGCTTGGCGGCCCGCTCGTCGATGTCGGTGCGCCGGGGCTCGTGGGCCGGCAGGCCCGGGTCGGCGAACGGGCTGCCGTGGTCGGCCACCTCGCCGGCGGAGCCGTGCGGCTCCGGGAGCTTCTCTTCTGACATGTCGTGGCTCATGACTTCTTGGCCTTGGTGGTGTGGGCGGCGACCCAGATCGCGACCGCGATGAGCGTGCCGAGGCCGAAGATCCAGCCGAACAGACCCTCGGTCACCGGACCGAGGCTGCCCAGGGTGAGACCGCCGGGGTTGGGCTCATCGTTGGTGGTGTGGCGGACGAAGGCCACGATCTGCTTCTTCTGCTCCTCGGGCATGGTGGTGTCCGGGAACGACGGCATGTTCTGCGGGCCGGTCTGCATGGCCTCGTAGATGTGCTTGGCGTCCACGCCCTCGAGCGACGGGGCGTACTTGCCCTTGGTCAGGGCACCACCCTGGCCGGCGAAGTTGTGGCACTGGGCGCAGTTGGTGCGGAACAGCTCGCCACCCTTGGAGATGTCCTCGGGGTTGGTCGAGGTGAACTGCTCCTCCGTCGGGGTCACCGGGCCGGGACCGAGGGAGGCGACGTAGGCGGCGAGCTGGTCGATCTCGGCCTGCGAGTAGATGTTCTTCTTGCGCGGGACCTGGGCGCCGGGCTGCTGGGCGGGCATGCGGCCGGTGCCGACCTGGAAGTCGACAGCGGCGGAGCCGACGCCGACCAGGCTCGGACCGTCACTGCTGCCCTGGCCGTTCAGGCCGTGGCAGGAGGAGCAGCCCACGGCGAAGAGCTTCTTGCCCTCATCGATCGCGAGCGACTGCGCGGCGACGTCGGCCTGCGCCTTGTCGGCGGGCGCGAACGCGGCGTACAGCCCCCCGGTTGCCGCCAGGGCGAGAAGTAGGACGACCAGCGCCGCCAATGGGTGGCGCCGTCGTGCGGAGAGCTTTTTCACGGAATAACCCCGGTGTCAGGATCTGGTCGACTGGTGGGTGCACCCGGCGGCCGGTCTGGCCGGCACGAGGCTGCCTGTCTAGGGCTGCGCGCGCGGTCGGTCGGTGGGAGCGTCGGCACCGGCAGAAGCGGCCCGTCGCCGGTGAGGGCGGGGGCCGCAGCCGGTGGCCAGCGACCTGATCAGCTGGTTACTTGATCAGGTAGATGGTCGCGAACAGGCCGATCCACACGACGTCGACGAAGTGCCAGTAGTACGACACGACGATCGCGGCGGTGGCCTGCTCGTGCGTGAAACGCTTGGCTGCGTACGTCCGTCCCAGGACCAGCAGGAAGGCGATCAGACCACCCGTCACGTGCAGCCCGTGGAAGCCGGTGGTCAGGTAGAACACCGTGCCGTACGGGTCGGAGGACAGCGACAGGCCGTCCTTCTTGACCAGCTCGGTGTACTCGAAGACCTGGCCGCCGATGAAGACCGCGCCCATGGCGAACGTGAGGATGAACCACGCCCGGAGCTTCTTCACGTCACCGCGCTCGGCGGCGAACACGCCGAGCTGGCAGGTGAGCGAGGAGAGCACCAGGATCGTGGTGTTGACCGAGGAGAAGGGCACGTTGAGGGCGTGGGCCTTCTCGGTCCAGAACTCCGGCCCCTTGACGGAGCGGAGCGTGAAGTACATCGCGAAGAGGGCCGCGAAGAACATCAACTCGGAACTGAGCCAGACGATCGTTCCGACGCTGACCATGTTCGGCCGGTTGACCGATCCGTGCGCGTGCCCGGTTTCTACTGCTGTTGCTGTCGCCACGACGGACATTATGTCGGTCCCTTATTCCGTCTTCACGTCGGGGGGTGTCCCTCGGAGTGTCCGGTGCGTGCGGTATGCCCGCTTGGGGGGTGGTGCGGTGCCCGGATGGCGGCTGAGCAGCGGCGTGTCCCTTTTCTGATGGTTCCTCGGAGGAGCCCGCGACCCCGTTGCCCCGCGCGTCGCTGCACGGTCGGAGTAGCCGCGGGAGGTAAGGGGACGGGCGCCCGGGTCGGCCGTACGGGTGGACTGGACGGGGCCGGGTGACGGGGCGTCCTCCGGGCGGGTGAGCCCGGGGCGCGGCGGCTGGAGGAGGAACGTGCGCGAGGGGGACTCGGCGGGGCGTGATCGGGAGTAGCATCCGGATCAGGCGAACGTGGTCCGGATCACACTTGAGGGAGCAGGGTCCATGGCGTACACGACCGATGAGACGCTCACCGTCCTCGTCTACAGCGACGACCGCAACACCCGCGAGCAGGTGCTGACGGCGCTCGGCCGCCGGCCCGCCGAGGATCTTCCGGAACTGTCCTACCTGGAGTGCGCGACCACCCCCGCGGTGCTCAAGGCACTGGAGAAGGGCGGAGTGGACCTCTGCGTGCTGGACGGCGAGGCGGTTCCGGCCGGGGGGCTGGGGCTCGGGCGCCAGCTCAAGGACGAGATCTACGGCTGCCCGCCGGTGCTGGTGCTGATCGGCCGGCCGCAGGACTCCTGGCTCGCCGCCTGGAGCCGGGCGGACGCCGCCATCTCCCACCCGGTGGAGCCGGTGGCGCTGGCCGAGGCCGTCGCCACCCTGCTGCGGGCGCGGCTGGCGAAGCGGACTCCGGCCGTCCGCTGAATTCCGCCCGGCAACTGGAAAAGAGAGGGGTAGAAGCTCCCGCTCCGCTCGATAGGCTGGCTCCATCCGTACGGACGTCCCCGCGGAGCGGGGAACCGACAACAGCTGGAGTCAGCCATGGTGAACGTGAACCCTGCGAACGGCGGTAGCGACCCCGCGCAGGTGGTCCGCACCTGGCCGGACATCCTGGCGGCGCTGTTGCAGGGCGAGGACCTCGACCGGGCGTCCACCGCGTGGGCGATGGACCGGATCATGAGCGGCGAGGCGTCCCCCGTACAGGTGGCCGGGTTCATGATCGCCCTGCGGGCCAAGGGCGAGTCGGTCGAGGAGATCTCCGGCCTGGTCGACGCGATGTACGCGCACGCCGAGCCGCTGGAGATCCCCGGTCCGGCGGTGGACATCGTCGGCACCGGCGGGGACCGGGCGAAGACCGTCAACATCTCCACCATGTCGGCGATCGTCGCGGCGGCCGCCGGCGCCAAGGTGGTCAAGCACGGCAACCGGTCGGCCTCCTCCACCAGCGGCTCCTCGGACGTGCTGGAGAAGCTCGGGGTGGCGCTCGACCTGTCCTCGCGGCGGGTCGCCGAGGTGGCCGAGGAGGTCGGGCTCACCTTCTGCTTCGCGGCCAAGTTCCACCCCTCGATGCGGCACGCCGCCACCGCGCGGCGCGACCTCGGGGTGCCGACCTCCTTCAACATCCTCGGCCCGCTGACCAACCCGGCCAAGGTCACCGCGCACGCCATCGGCTGCTTCGACACCCGGCTCGCCGGGCTGATCGCCGGGGTGCTGGCCGAGCGGGGGGCGACGGCGCTGGTCTTCCGCGGCGACGACGGGCTGGACGAGCTGACCATCACCACCACCTCGCAGGTCTGGCTGGTGCGCGACGGGGTGGTCACCGAGACCGCCTTCGACCCGCGGGACGTCGGTATCGAGCTGGTCGGCATCGAGGCGCTGCGCGGGGCGGACGCCTCGTACAACGCCGAGGTCGCGCGGCGGCTGCTGGCGGGGGAGCACGGGCCGGTGCGGGACGCCGTCCTGCTGAACACGGCGGCGGCGCTGGTCGCGCTGGACCTGGGCGACGCGCCGCTCACCGAGCAGCTGGCGGCCGGCATGGAGCGGGCCGCGCAGGCGATCGACTCCGGTGCCGCGCAGGACCTGCTGCGGCGCTGGTCGGAGGCCACCAGCCGGATCTGAGGCGGAAGTTGGGGGAAGCCCGTGCCGGTGCGCCGGCCCGGGCTTCCGTGCTGTCCGGATGCTGGAAGCCCGTTTGACCACCCGGTGGACGCGGCCTAGAGTCTTCGCCAGGTCATGAGTGACAGCGCCAAGCCCCAGCTGGCTGTCCGGCAACCCTCCGTCCGTGGCGGGGTGCCCTGGGTGAGGACCGGGTCGTCACGGCAAACCGTCCGTGCGACAAGCGCGGACGCCCGACGACTGGCACTCCCGGGGTCCCTTGCCCCAGAAGGAGTGCATCCCCATGTCCTCGCTCGCCACCGAAATCCGCACCCCGCTCGCCGTCCTCGGCGCCGACGTCCAGGTTCCGCTCGCCAACGGTGAGAAGGTCGGCTACGCGGCGCTCGACTACGCGGCCAGCTCCCCGGCGCTCCAGCGGGTGTGGGACGACGTCGCCGCCTACGCGCCGTACTACGGCAGCGTCCACCGCGGGGCCGGGTACCTCTCCCAGCTGTCCACCGACCTGTTCGAGCAGAGCCGCCGCACCGTCGGCGAGTTCCTCGACCTGCGCGAGGGCGACCAGGTGGTCTTCACCCGGGCCACCACCGACTCGCTCAACCTGCTGGCCGCGGCCGTTCCGGCCGGCACCCGGGTGTTCGCGTTCGAGACCGAGCACCACGCCTCGCTGCTGCCCTGGGCGCACGCCGGACTGACCGTCACCTACCTGCGGGCGCCGCGCTCCCGCGCCGAGGCGGTGGCCGCGCTGGACGCCGCGCTCGCCGAGGCGTCCGAGGGCCCCAAGCTGCTCTGTGTCACCGGCGCCTCCAACGTGACCGGCGAGCTGTGGCCGGTCGCCGAGCTGACCGCGACCGCGCACCGGCACGGCGCCCGGGTCGTGCTGGACGCCGCCCAGCTGGCGCCGCACCACCGGGTCTCGGTGCGCGAGCTGGACGTCGACTGGATCGCCTTCTCCGGCCACAAGATCTACGCGCCGTTCGGTGCCGGGGTGCTGGCCGGCCGGGCGGACTGGCTGGACGCGGCCGAGCCGTACCTGGCCGGCGGCGGGGCGACCCGGACGGTGGCCCGGGAGAGCGACGGCTCGGTGGCCGTGCAGTGGCACACCGGCCCGGCCCGGCACGAGGCCGGCTCGCCGAACGTCATCGGGGCCTACGCGATCGCCTCGGCCTGCCGGGCGCTGACCGAGGCCGGCTTCGACGCGCTGGAGGCCCGCGAGCAGCAGCTGATCGCCCGGCTGACGGCCGGGCTGGCCGAGATCCCGCAGGTCAAGGTGCTGAACCTGTTCGGACCGGACTCCGCCCGGGTGGGCGTGCTCTCCTTCGTCGTCCGGGGCTGGAACAGCTCGCACTTCTCGGCCGCGCTGTCCGCCGAGTACGGCATCGGGGTGCGCGACGGGCTGTTCTGCGCCCACCCGCTGGTGCGCACGCTGCTCGGGGACGAGGACGTCGCGCCGTCCGAGTGCGGTGCGCCGGAGCCCTCGCTGCCGGGCGAGCGCAGCCTGAACGCGATCCGGGTGAGCTTCGGCGCCGGGACGCCGGACGAGCACGTCGACCGCTTCCTGACCGCCGTCCGGGAGCTGGTCACGGACGGCGCGGCCTGGAGCTACCGCAACGAGGGCGGACGCTGCGTCGCGACCGTGCAGATCGACAGGGGCCGTCGGGACGGCTGAGCGCTACTCGTCCAGGCCGAGGGCGAAGGCGGCTTCCAGGTCGTGCTGGGAGTAGGTGCGGAAGGCGATCTGGGTCTCGGTGTGGGCCACGCCCGGGACCTTGTTGAGCCGGCCCGGGATGACCTCGGCCAGGTCGTCGTGCCGGCGTACCCGCACCATCGCCACCAGGTTGTAGCCGCCGGTCACCGAGTAGACCTCGCTGACGCCGTCGATGGCGGCGATGGACTCGGCGATCTCCGGGATGCGGTCGACACTGGTCTTGATCAGGACGATGGCGGTGATCACAGTCGGGCTCCTTTGTGAGGTGCCGCCAGCGTATCGGGCGTCAGCCGGGGCGTCGCGGGGGGTGGCGAACCACGGTGCAGCCGTAGAGGAACCCGGTCGAGAAGCCGATCACGTGGACCAGGTACGCCACCCCGGGCCCGGCCGAGTGCACCGACCACCACTGCAGGGCGAACCAGAGGCCGAGCACCAGCCAGGCGGGGAAGCGCAGCGGCAGGAAGCACAGCAGCGGGACGAGGGTGGTCACCCGGGCCCGGGGGTGGAGGCGCAGATAGGCGCCGAGGGCGGCGGAGATCGCCCCGGAGGCCCCGATGAGCACCCGGGTGGAGTTCGGCGAGTGCGCCTCGGCGAGCGCGAAGCCGTACGTGGTCAGGCTGCCGGCGGCCAGGTAGAAGAGGGCGTACCGGGCCCGGCCCAGCCGCCGTTCGACGGTGGGGCCGAAGACCTGGAGGAAGAGCAGGTTCCCCAGCAGGTGGAGCCAGCCGGCGTGCAGGAAGAGCCCGGTGAGGACGGACAGGGCCGGGTGCTTGCCCGGGGTCGCGGCGGCCGGGCAGCCGGGGACGGGGTCGGGGGCCTCGGCCAGCTGTCCGGCGGTCAGCGGCCGTCCGGCCAGCACCTCGGCCGGGACGGCGCCCCAGCGCTGCTCGTACCGCTGCTCCGCGCAGACCCGGGCCTGGCCGCTGCCGTACAGCGGGTTGAGCCCGGCGGCCGGGCCGAGCAGGAAGACCAGGGTGTTGAGGGCGATCAGGGCGTAGCTGACCGCCGGGACGGTCGCCGCCGGGCTGCCGCCCCGGGCGGCGGTGTGGTCGGGGACCGCGAACGCCATGCGGCCAAGCATCCCTCCGGGCACCGCAGGTGACACGGCGGTTTACGGCAGGTGGACTAGCCGAGGTGTTCGGGCGACCGGTGGTCGCGACGGTTGCCCCAGGCAATAGGCTTGGGGCGGGCATTCCCGCCTCCCGCCGCCGATGCCGGGGCTCCGGGGGGAGCGCCTAGCCCACCCAGGGACCACCCGAGAGGATCCCCGATGACCGTCCCCGCTCTGACTGCCGAGACGCGCTGGCGCTGCACCCTGTGCGGCAACCTCACCCGCTTCGACGTGACCCGCACCGCGCGGGTGACCGAGTTCCTGCACTTCGACCTGGCCGGCGAGTCCAAGGTCGAGGAGACCGAGGTGCTGAGCGAAACCATCGAGTCGGTGCGCTGCCGCTGGTGCAACGCGGTGGACCAGGTCGAGCTGGTGGCCCGCCCGGGCGCCGAGGGGGAGCAGGCCCCCGCCGAGCAGGGCTGATCCCCGCCGCCGCGGCGGGTGGGTGCCCGGCGCACCCGCCCGCGCCGCGAGGGACAATGCAGAACAACAAGACGCACGGAGCGTGACGACGGGGGGCGGTCGCGGCCGTGCCCCGCTGGACCAGGATCGGAGCCGAGGACGTGGTGGACGCAGCGAAGGAGCCCGGCGAAGCCCAGGGGCTTCAGCCCGCTGCGGCCGAGGCCCGGGCCGAGGCGGCCGGAGCGCCGGACGACTCCTCCGAGCCCGCGGCGGAGCGCGCCGTCGAGAAGCTCGACCGGCCGCTGCCGGAGGGCGTGCGCCGGCGTGTGGTCGGGCTGGCCTCGGACGCGCTCAGCGGGCTGCCGTCGGGCGAGCTTCCGCAGAGCCTGCGTCAGTACGTCAAGTTCACCCCGGCGCGGCGGGCCAAGTACGCGGCCACCGCGCTGGCGGCGGCCCTGGAGGCGGAGCCGGCCTTCCGGGTGCGGATAGCGGAGCGGCTGCGCCTCGGGCAGCCGGACCTGGTGAAGGCGCTGGAGTCGGGCACCGTTCCGAGCGCCGCCGATCCGATGGACGTCGCGGCCGCCGCCTACCTGGTGCGTTCGGCGGGCTGGAGCCGGCTGGTGGCCGAGGCCGGCGAGGAGGCCGAGCGGGCCGGTGCCGAGGACGCGGCCGCGGAGGCGGCCCGGCTGGTGGAGAAGCTGCAGGCCGAGCTGGCCGAGGTGCGGGCCTCCGCGCGGGTGGACCTGGACCGGCAGCGGGCCGAGTCCGACGGGGTCCGCAAGGAGGCGGAGTCGCTGCGCAAGAAGGTGCGGTCGCTGGAGAGCGACACCCGCCGGGCGCAGGCCGAGACGCGCCGGGTGGCCGGCGAGCTGGAGGCCCTGAAGGCGCAGGCGGCGGCCGAGCGCGGTGCGGCCGAGACCGAGGCGCGCAGACTCAGGCACCGGGTCTCGGAGCTGGAGACCGCGGCCGAGCAGGGCCGCCGGTCGGCCCGCGAGGGGCGCAGCGTCGAGGACATGCGGCTGCGGCTGCTGCTGGACACCGTGCTGCAGTCGGCCCAGGGGCTCCAGCGGGAGCTGGCGCTGCCGGTCTCCCAGATCCGCCCGGCGGACCTGGTGGAGGCGGTGGTGCCGGGGGCGGCCTCGCCGCACGACGTGGCCCGGCGGGGGCTGGCCGAGGACGATCCGGCGCTGCTGGACCAGCTGCTGGCGATCCCCCAGGTGCACCTGGTGGTGGACGGCTACAACGTGACCAAGACCGGCTATCCGACGCTGCCGCTGGAGCAGCAGCGGATCCGGCTGCTGGGCGGGCTGGCGATGCTGGCGCAGCGCACCCAGGCGGAGGTCACCTGCGTGTTCGACGGGCAGGACCTGGACGTCCCGGTGATCATGGCGCCGCCGCGCGGGGTCCGGGTGCGGTTCAGCCGGACCGGGGAGACGGCCGACGAGCTGATCCGCCGTCTGGTGCGGGCCGAGCCGCAGGGCCGTCCGGTGGTGGTGGTGTCCACCGACCGGGAGGTCGCGGAGGGCGTGCGGAAGGCGGGCGCGCGCCCCGTGGCATCGGTGCTGCTGCTGAACCGGCTGGCGCGCCCCTGACCCCGGCCGGCCGTGCGACGCCTGCTCAGGAGCGTGTCCGGGGCGGTGTGCCGGTCCCGTGAATTCGGTGTGCGGACCGGAGTTCACGCCTTCGGGGGAGTGGCAAAACGGATAGATCTTCACTAGGGTCTGGCGTCAAACCTATTTTCCGGAATCTCATCCCATCAGGTGAGTCCGATGAAGAAGGAGCCGGTCCCTTGGCCTCCCACCGCCGTCCCAAGCAGCCGAGCCGCGCGCGGATCTCCGTGCTCACCGCTGCCGCTGCGACCGCGGTCGCCCTCTCCGCCCAGGTGGCCGCGCACGCCGCGCCGCAGCCGAACAAGTCGGACGTCAAGGCGCAGATCGACCAGCTCCAGGAGGAGCAGGAGCAGGCGGCGGAGAAGTACAACGGCGCCAAGGAGCGGGCCGACCAGCTGCGCAAGCAGGCCGACCAGCTGCAGGACCAGGTGGCCCGCAGCCAGGAGCAGATGACCCAGCTCCAGGGCGGCCTCGCCGAGGTGGCGGGCGAGCAGTACCGCTCCGGCGGCATCGACCCGTCCGTCCAGCTGATGCTCTCCTCCGACCCGTCCGGCTACCTGGAGAAGGCCTCCACCGTCCAGCAGGCCAGCACCAGCCAGGCCGAGGCGCTCAAGGGGCTGCTGGACCAGCAGCGCCGGCTGGACCAGGAGAAGGCCGAGGCGGCCGCCGTGCTCGCCTCGCTGGACACCACCACCAAGGACCTGAACCAGGCCAAGGCGGACGTCAACACCAAGCTGAAGACCGCCCAGGACCTGCTGAACTCGCTGAGCGCCGCCGACCGCGCCGCGCTGAAGGCCCAGCAGGCGCAGGACGACCGCGCCTCGCGGGGCAGCGATCGGGTCGACCTCGGCAGCCTGCCGCCGGCCAGTGGCTACGCGGGCGTGGCGGTGTCCAAGGCGATGGGCAAGCAGGGCTCGCCGTACGTGTGGGGCGCCACCGGCTCGACCACCTTCGACTGCTCGGGCCTGATGGTCTGGGCGTACGGGCAGGCCGGCGTCTCGCTGCCGCGCACCTCGCAGGAGCAGGGCCACTACGGCACCCGGGTGCCGTCGCTGGACCAGGCCCAGCCGGGCGACCTGGTGATCTACGGCTCCGACATGCACCACGTCGGGATGTACATCGGCAACGGCATGGTGGTCCACGCGCCGCACACCGGTGACGTGGTGAAGGTGATGAAGGCCGACGCGATGTCGATCAACACCATCCGCCGGGTCTGACGGTCCGACACGCCCGCGGGGCTCCTCCGGGGCCTGTGAAAAGCGCCACCCCTCCGACGGGGTGGCGTTCGGCTTCGCGTGCCCTTTCGCGACCACATGCTGAGAATCGATCAGCCTTGCGTGCGCCAGTGGTCACCATCGGTCATATTCACAAAAGAACTTGGGAAATCTTCGGTCTTTTTTCTGACAAGGATTTGAACGGATCACGGTTCAGTTACTAGGGTCGTGCTCTGAACCACCGCACTGTCGATCGCCCAGCCAGGGTGGCGGCGGTGGTTACCGCCGAGTTCGCGAGGCAGCGGGGCAGGTCGAAGCGACTGCCCGACAGGGGAGCCCAGTGGTCGGGGGCGCTGCGGAGCGGAGCCGGGGAACCACGTTCCTCCGGGGTGAATCGGCGCCAGGTCGGCCGTTGGAACGGCCGTGAGGCGCCGTAGGGCATGCTTCCGGCCCGAACCCGTCAGCTCACCCGGTAGGCGGACGTAGGAAGAAGGAGTCCGCCTTCGTGGCGTCCCATCGTCGTCCCAAGCCCGCAGGCCGCGCCCGGGTCTCGATCCTGACCGGTGTCGCCGCAGCCGCCGTCGTCCTGTCCGCGCAAGGCGCCCACGCCGACCCGCAGCCGACCAAGGAACAGGTCAAGGGGCAGGTCGACCAGCTCAACGAGCAGGCCGAGGTCGCGACCGAGAACTACAACGCCGCCCAGGCCAAGCAGCAGGAGCTGGAGAAGCAGGTCTCCGGCCTCCAGGACCAGGTGGCCCGTCAGCAGGCCCAGGTCACCGAGCTCCAGGGCGGCCTGGCCGAGATCGCCGGCGAGCAGTACCGCAACGGGGGCATCTCCCCGACCGTCCAGCTGATGTTCTCCTCCAGCCCGGACACCTTCCTCAGCCAGGCCGGCGCGCTGAACCAGGCCGGCAGCACCCAGAAGGGTCAGCTGAAGGAGCTCCAGGAGCAGCAGCGCAAGCTCGACCAGGACCGCAACGAGGCCCAGGGCAAGCTCGCCGAGCTGGAGTCGACCACCCAGCAGCTGAAGGCCTCCAAGGACGAGGTCCAGGGCAAGCTGAAGGCGGCCCAGGACCTGCTCAACACGCTGACCGAGCAGGAGCGCCAGGCGCTGCGCCAGGCCGAGGAGAAGGCCGCGGCGGACGCCAAGGCCAAGGCCGACGCCGCCGCCCAGGCCCAGCAGCAGGCCGACCGCGCCTCGCGCGACAACAGCCGCGGCGACCTCTCCGCCCCGTCGACCACCGCTCCGACGACCACCGCTCCGGTGAAGGTGGCCCCCGGCAGCTCGCGTGGTTCCGCCGCTCTCGCGGCCGCCGCGTCCAAGGTCGGCAGCCCGTACGTGTGGGGCGCCACCGGCCCGGGCTCCTTCGACTGCTCCGGCCTGATGGTCTGGGCGTACAACCAGGCCGGCGTGTCGCTGCCGCGCACCTCGCAGGCGCAGGCCTCGGCCGGCACCCGGATCGGCTCGGACATCTCCCAGGCCCAGCCCGGCGACCTGCTGATCTTCTACAGCGACGCCCACCACGTCGGCATCTACGCCGGCAACGGCCAGGTGCTGCACGCTCCCAAGCCGGGTGCGTCGGTGCGCTACGAGGCGGTCACCAACATGCCGCTGACCTCCGTCGTGCGGGTCTGATCCCCGCTCGGACGCTTCCAGGCCCGGTCTCCCCCAGGGGAGGCCGGGCCTGCGGCATTTCCGGGGCTTTCCCGCGGCTTCTTCCCGGGGCTTCCTCCCGGGGCTTTCCCCGCGAGTCGATCTGATGTCCGATAAGGGGTCGAATATTCGGGTTGGTGAGGGTTTGGACTCGCCTGCCCGGACTCGCTAACGTCTGCCACCGGACTCCCGCTCGACGGCCGCCCCTCCCGGTGCGGCGGCGGGGGCCCACCGCAGGATTGGAGCCGCTGCCGCCATGCCCGTGCACCGCCGTTCCCAACTGCTCACCCGGGCGCTGGTGCTGACCGCGGCCGCCGCCACCGCCCTGGGCGTGGCCGCCGGAGGCAGTGCCCAGGCCGCCCCCGGCAGCCCGGACCCGGGCGACCGCCAGGACGTCAAGACGCAGGTGGAGCAGCTGTACGACGAGGCCGAGCAGGCGTCCGAGAGGTTCAACGCGGCGCAGGAGGCCCAGCGGCGGCTCCAGGGCGAGACCACGATCCTCCAGGGCGAGATCGCGCTGGCCCAGGACCAGCTCAACGAGCTGCGCGGCGACCTGGCGACGGTGGCCGGGGCCGAGTACCGCGGCGGCGGGATGACCCAGACGGCCCAGCTGATCCTCTCCTCCGACCCGGAGGGCTACCTGGCCCGCGCCCGCACCCTGGACCAGGCCGCCACGCGTCAGCAGGAGACCCTGCACGAGCTGGTCACCCGGCAGCGCCGGCTCGACCAGCGCCGCACCGAGGCGGCCGGCAAGCTCGCCGAGCTGGACGAGACCCGCCGCTCGCTCGCCGACAGCAAGCAGCAGGTCCAGCAGCGGCTGGCCAAGGCGCAGAAGCTGCTGAACGGTCTGGGCGCCGCCGAGCGGACCCGGCTGACGGTGCAGGACGCCCGGGACGCCGAGCGGCGCGCCACCCGGGGCACCGACCGGCTGGACCTCGGCACCGCCCCGCCCGCCTCCGAGCGCGGGGCCGCCGCGCTGGCCGCCGCGGTGCGGATGATCGGCTCCCCGTACGTCTACGGGGCCACCGGCCCGCACGCGTTCGACTGCTCCGGTCTGATGTACTACAGCTGGCGGCAGGCCGGAGTGACCCTGCCGCGCACCTCGCAGGCCCAGGCGCACGCCGGGCAGCGGATCAGCCTGTCCGAAGCGCGACCGGGAGACCTGGTGATCTTCTACCGGGACATGCACCACGTCGGCATGTACGCCGGCGGCGGCGTGATCGTGCACGCTCCCCGCCCGGGCGCCAAGGTCCGCTACGAGAGCGTCACCGCCATGCCGGTCACCGGGGTGGTCCGGCTCTGAACGCCCCGCCGTCCGGCCCCGCCGGCCCCGAGGAGATACCCCGCCCCCGCCGGACGCTGTCCCGGCGGGGCGCGCTGCTGCTCGCGGCCGGCGGGCTGACCCAGCTGTCGCTGCCCTCGGCCGCCCCGGCGGCGCCCGCGGCCCGCTCGGTGGACCGGCAGGCCGAGGTGGCCGCCGCACTGGCGCAGCGGGCGCGCGCGGCGCCGCCCTGGGCCGGGCTGCCGGTGGCCGAGGCCGGGTACCGCAACCTGGTGCTCGCCGCCTCCGGCGGGCCGCAGCGGCAGACGGCCGCCGCCGAGCTGGCGGTGCGGATCGCCGGGTACGACGAGTACCCGGTGGTGTATCCGCGCCGGATCGAGCTGGTCCGGGCCGGTGACGGCTGGCGGGTCGAGCGCGAGGAGAGCGCGGGCGGGCCGCCCGCGCCGTGGGACTTCGGGCCGCTGCGGTCGGCTCCGGGCGCGCACTGCCTGGTGGTCGGGCCGGCCGCCGGCCCCGACCCGGCCGAGCTGGTCGCGGTGGGGGACCGCGCGGTGCCCGCCGTCACCGAGGTCTGGGGCGGTGCCTGGACGCAGCGGCTGCTGCTGGAGCGGCCCGCCACCGAGGAGGCGTTCGCCCGGCTGCTGGAGGGCGACCCGGACGGCTGGACGGGCATGGCGGCGGTCACCGTGGCCGCCCCCGGCGCGCCGTGGCACACCCCGGCCGACCGGGTGCTGGTCAACCCGGAGGCGTACGGGCGGCTCAGCGGGTTCGGCCGCCAGGTGGTGATCACCCACGAGGCCACCCACGTCGCGACCAGGGCCGACACCCGGGCCTGGACCCCGCTCTGGCTCTCCGAGGGCGTGGCCGACTGGACCGCGTACCGCGACTCGGGCCGCACCCCGCAGCAGATCGCCCCCGAGCTGGCCCGGGACGTCGCCGCCGGGAGGACGCCCGCCGCGCTGCCCGCCGACCGGGACTTCGCCGCCGGGGCCGCCGGCATCGCCCAGGCCTACGAGCAGTCCTGGCTGGCCTGCGAGCTGATCGCCCGCACCCACGGGCCGCAGCGGCTGGTCGCCCTCTACCGCGCGATCGGCGCGGCCGACGGGCAGGGCGAGGACCGGGAGCGCCGCACCGACCGGCTGATGCGCCGTGAGCTGGGCGTCGGGCTGGAGGAGTTCACCCGGCTCTGGCGGGAGCGGGTGGCGGGGCTGAAGGGCTGATCAGCGGCGCGTCCGGGCCGGGGCGCCCGGGTGGTCGATGCCGTCCAGCAGGTCCTGCTCGTAGGCGATGCCCGGGCGCACCGGGTAGCCGGCGGACGGCAGGGCGGCGGGCTCGCGGTCCAGCACCACGGTCGGCGGCAGCGGCGCCTCGCCGCGGGTGGAGCGCCAGAGCCGGACGCAGGAGAGCAGGGTCGCGGCCAGCAGCAGCAGGTTGCGCGCGGCCAGCACGGTGACCGCCACCGGGTCGCTGGCCAGGATCTGGGTGAACATGGTCGGGAACTCGACCAGGGTCAGCGGGCAGGCCAGCAGGATCAGCACCGCCACCGGCCGCTGGCTGCTGTTGCGCACGGTCAGGCAGACCGCCGCGACGCCGATCAGCCAGACCAGGTACTGCGGGCTGATCACCCGGCTGGTCACCACGAAGATCAGCAGCGCGCACAGCGCCGCGTCGTACATGGTGGCCGCGTTGCGGCGCTTGGAGGTGTAGCGCCACAGCAGCAGCCAGGCGAAGCCCAGCACCGTGCCGGCCATCATCACCTTGCTGATCACGCTGACCCACGGCCCGAGCATCTCCGGGGAGCCGTAGTTCATCGTGACCTTGCCGTCCCAGCCGCCGGCGATCCGGGCGAAGTGCAGCGGCAGCGCGCCGAGCGACTCGACCTCGATGCCGCGGTCCTTCTGGAAGGCCAGGAACTCGAAGGCGCCGTTCATCCCGGCCGTCAGCAGGAAGCCGATCGAGACCGCGGTGGCCCCGGCCAGCGTCCAGGAACGGCGGGTGCGGCGGCCGGAGGGGGTGCCGATCAGCCCGAGCAGCGGCCAGATCTTGACGATGCCGCCGAGGCCCAGCAGCAGCCCGCCGACCGCCGGGCGGCGGATCAGCGCCAGCAGACCGGCCAGGGCGATCGCGGTCACGATGACGTCGAAGCGGTTGTAGATCATCGGGCCGAGCAGCGGGACGCCCACCACCCACATCCAGGCGCCGGTCAGCGCCCGGCCCCGGCGCAGGCCGGTGCGCACCAGCAGCGCGGCCGCGGCGGCGTCGGCGATCCCGCAGATCACCCAGAACGAGACCAGGTACGACCAGGGCAGCAGGCCCGGCAGCAGGATCACCAGGGCGGCACCCGGCGGGTACTGCCAGGTGACGTCGTCGAACGGGAAGGTGCCGGTCTGGAGCACGCCGTACCAGGCGTGGTAGATCATCCAGACGTCCGCGGTGACGTCGCCGCCGGGCGCCTTCAGCACGCCCGTCGCCAGCAGCACCAGCAGCGCGCGGGTGGCGACCCAGGTGGCGCCGAGCGCGGCGAGCGCCCCGAGCGGGCGGCCGAGGCGGCCGCGCGAAGAACCGGGCTCGGTGGCCGGGGCCAATTCCACTGCGCTCCCTCGTTCGTCTCGGACGTCCCCACCGGAGGCGTCGTAGAGACGGACGCCCGGGCCGCGGTTCCACCGACGGCCTAGGTACTAGGACTGACCCGGGGGTCAAACGGTTGCCGTACGCGGTTCCGTTCCCGGCGGGTCATGGTGTTGACCTATCGTACGGATCACCCAGCGGTACACCGCGCACCCCCCGACCGAGCGAGCCGTGGCCTGATGCACAGAACCTTGATCGTCACCAATGACTTCCCGCCCCGCCCCGGTGGCATCCAGGCCTTCGTGCACAACATGGCCGTCCGTCAGCCCGCAGGCAGCGTCGTGGTGTACGCCTCGACCTGGCGGGACGGCAGCGAGGTGGCCCGCTTCGACGCCGAACAGCCGTTCCCGGTGATCCGGGACCGGACGAAGGTGATGGTTCCCACACCGCGGGTCACCCGGCGGGCCGCCGAGATCCTGCGCGCGGAGAAGTGCGACTCGGTCTGGTTCGGCGCCGCCGCGCCGCTCGGGCTGATGGCGCCCACGCTGCGCGGGGCCGGGGCCGGGCGGCTGCTCGGCATGACCCACGGGCACGAGGCCGCCTGGGCCCAGCTGCCGGTCTCCCGGCAGCTGCTGCGCCGGATCGGCGCGGGCACCGACGTGCTGACCTACCTGGGCGAGTACACCCGCTCCCGGATCGCCGCCGCGGTCGGACCGCAGGCCGCGGCCCGGATGGTCCAGCTGCCGCCGGGCGTGGACGAGACGACCTTCCACCCCGGCTCCGGGGGCGCCGAGGTGCGCCGCCGGCTCGGGCTGGCGGACCGGCCGGTGGTGGTCTGCGTCTCCCGGCTGGTGCCGCGCAAGGGCCAGGACACCCTGATCGAGGCGATGCCGCAGATCCTCGCCGACGTGCCGGACGCGGTGCTGCTGATCGTCGGCGGCGGCCCGTACCGGGCGGACCTGGAGAAGCTCGCCGACGCCACCGGCGTGCGGGCCTCGGTGCGGTTCACCGGCTCGGTGCCGTGGGAGGAACTGCCCGCCCACTACGGGGCCGGGGACGTCTTCGCGATGCCGTGCCGCACCCGGCGCGGGGGGCTGGACGTCGAGGGCCTGGGCATCGTCTACCTGGAGGCCTCGGCGACCGGCCTGCCGGTGGTCGCGGGGGACTCCGGCGGGGCGCCGGACGCGGTGCTGGAGGGCGAGACCGGGTACGTGGTGCCCGGCGGCTCGGCCTCGGCGGCGGCCGAGCGGATCGTGCGGCTGCTGCGCGACGAGGAGCTGCGGCGGCGGATGGGCGAGGCCGGGCGGCGCTGGGTGGAGCGCTCCTGGCGCTGGGACCTGCTGGCCGGGCGGCTGACCTCGCTGCTGGCGGCGTAGCCGGTACGGCGAAGGGCCCCGGGGACGCCCCGGGGCCCTTCGCCGTACCCGCGGCTACTTCTTGTAGATCGCCTCGATGTCGGCGGCGTAGTCCTTGAGCACGACGTTGCGCTTGAGCTTGAGCGAGGGCGTCAGGTGGCCGCTCTCCTCGGAGAACTCGGTGTCCAGCAGACGGAACTTCTTGACCGCCTCGGCGTGCGAGACGGCGGCGTTGCCGTCGTCCACCGCCTTCTGGAGGGCGGCCAGCAGGTCCGGGTCCTCGGCGAGGTCGGCGACGGTGGCGCCGGCGGGCTTGCCGTTGAGCTCCTTCCACTTGGGGAAGAACTCCGGGTCGACGGTGATCAGGCAGGCGATGAAGGGCTTGCGGTCGCCGACCACCATGACCTCGCCGACCAGGGCGTGGGCCCGGATCCGGTCCTCGATCACGGCGGGGGCGACGTTCTTGCCGCCGGCCGTGACGATGATCTCCTTCTTGCGGCCGGTGATGGTCAGGTAGCCCTCGGAGTCCAGCGAGCCGATGTCGCCGGTGGCGATCCAGCCGTCCTTGAGGGTGTCGGCGGTGGCCTGGGGGTTGTTCCAGTAGCCGGTGAAGACGTGCGGGCCCTTGAAGAAGACCTCGCCGTCCTCGGCGACCCGCACGGAGGAGCCGGGCACCGGCTGGCCGACCGTACCGATCTTCTGCTTGTCCCACGGGTTGAAGGTGGTGGCCGCGCAGGTCTCCGTCAGGCCGTAGCCCTCCAGGACGGTGAAGCCGATGCCCCGGTAGAAGTGGCCCAGGCGCTCGCCGAGCGGGGCGCCGCCGGAGATGGCGTGGGTGGCCCGGCCGCCGAGGGCGGCGCGCAGCTTGCTGTAGACCAGCTTGTCGAAGACCGCGTGCTTGAGCCGCAGCACCAGCCCGGCGCCGCCGGTGTCCATCGCCCGGCTGTAGGCGATCGCGGTCTCGGCGGCCTTGTCGAAGATCTTGCCCTTGCCGTCGGCCTGGGCCTTGGCGCGGGCGGTGTTGTAGACCTTCTCGAACACCCTGGGCACGCCCAGGACCAGGGTCGGCTTGAAGGAGGCCAGCTCGGCCGTGACGTTCCGGACGTCGGAGACGTGGCCGAGCTTGATCGGGGCCATCGCCGGGCAGATCTCGACGATCCGGGCGAACACGTGGGCCAGCGGCAGGAAGAGCAGGACGGAGCTCTCGCCGGTGCGGAACAGCGGGGCCAGGCGCTCGATGACGTTGCCGCACTCGGCCAGGAAGTTGCCGTGCGTCAGCTGGCAGCCCTTCGGGCGGCCGGTGGTGCCCGAGGTGTAGACGATGGTGGCGACGTCGTCGGGGCCGGCGATCCGGCGGCGCTCGTGGATCGTCGCGTCCGGGACGTCCTGCCCGGCCGTGGCCAGCGCGGCGATCGCCCCGCCCTCGATCTGCCAGCTGAGCTTCAGCTCCGGCAGCCGCTCGCGGACCTCGTCGACCACCCGGACGTGCTGCTCGGTCTCGGTGACCACGGCGACCGCGCCGGAGTTGCCGAGGATCCACTCGACCTGCTCGGCCGAGGAGGTCTCGTACACCGGCACGGTGATCGCGCCGGCCGTCCAGATCGCGAAGTCCAGCAGCGTCCACTCGTACCGGGTGCGGGACATGACGGCCACCCGGTCGCCCGGCTCGACGCCGGAGGCGATCAGGCCCTTGGCGGTCGCGTGCACCTCGGCCAGGAACTGGACCGACGTCAGGTCCTGCCACCGGCCGTCCACCTTGCGGCTGAGCACGGCGACGTCCGGATGCTCCTCGGCGTTCCGGTGGACCGGGTCGGCGAGGTTGCCGTTGCTCGGTACCTGGTAGAGGGCCGGAAGGCTGAAGTCGAGCAAGACTGCTCCTCGTTCGCGACGCTGCGGGACGGCAGGACGTTACTGCCCGGTAGGCAGCTTCGACCAGAGGGGTCGGCTCCGGTGTTCGAAGTGTCACACCCGGCCGGGTCCGACCAGGCCGTGACCGGGTCGTTCGAATGGCACCCTACGACAGCGCACGGCGACCGGCCGGTAACGTGCCTGGTCGCCCGGCGTCCGCCCGCACCACGGCCGCCCACCCGCACCACGGCCGCACCCGCCGGGCACGGCCCGCGCCGCCGCACCGCACGCCGGGCGCGATAGCCTGCTCCGGGCGGACCCGGGCCGAGCGCGCCCCGGCCGGACCGGCAGGCAGAGGGACGAGGCGGAGGGCCATTTCCATGGCGGAGCACACCAGGTCGAGCATCACCATCGACGCGACCCCGGCCACGGTCATGGCCGTGATCGCCGACTTCGCCGCCTACCCGGCCTGGACCGGGGAGGTCAAGGAGATCGAGGTCCTGAAGGCCGGCGAGGACGGCCGCGCCGCCGAGGTCCGGCTGCTGCTCGACGCCGGCGCCATCCGCGACGAGCACGTCCTCGCCTACACCTGGGACGGCGACCGCGAGGTCTCCTGGACCCTCGTCCGCAGCCAGATGCTCCGCTCGCTGGACGGCTCCTACACCCTCGCCCCGCTGGCCGGCGGCCGCACCGAGGTGACCTACCAGCTCGCCGTGGACGTCAAGATCCCGATGCTCGGCATGATCAAGCGCAAGGCCGAGAAGGTCATCATCGACCGCGCCCTGGCCGGACTGAAGAAGCGCGTCGAAGGCTGACGCGGCCGAACGGGGGACGGACGGAATGACGGCGACACGCACCATCCTGGTCAGCGGCGACGCGGGGGCGCCCACGGTCGCCGCCGCCACCGCCCTGCACGCCGCCCGGCGCGGCCACCGCACCTGGCTGCTGGCCGCCGACGACCCGCACCGCGCCCTGGACTCGGCCCTCGGCACCCGGCTCGAACCCGAACCGGTCCTCCACGCACCGGGCCTGACCGTCTCCCGGATCGACGAGCAGGCCGCCTTCCGCTACGCCGTCGGCGAGCTCACCGGCCGGCTCAAGCCCGCCCTCGACCTGCTCGGCGCCGAACAGCTCGACCCCGAGGAGCTCACCGCCCTCCCCGGCATCGCCCGGCTCGCCCTGCTGCGCGCCCTGCCCGCCGCCGACCACGACGTCCTGGTCGTGCTCGCCCCACCGCCCGCCGAGCTGATCGCCACCCTCGCCCTGCCCGAGCAGCTCGCCCGCTACCTGGACCGGCTCGTCCCCGAACAGCGGCAGGCCGCCCGGGCGCTGCGCCCGCTGCTGGCCGGGCTGGCCGGCGTCCCGATGCCCGCCGACTGGCTGTACGAGGGGCGCACCAAGGCCGCCGCGGCGCTCGCCGAGTCCCGTGCCGCGATCACCGGCCCCGGCACCAGCGTCCGGCTGGTCGTCCCGGCCGACGGCCACCCGTACGGCGAGCTGCGCCGGATCCGGGCCGGACTCGCGCTGCACGGGCACCGGCCGGACGCCGTGGTGGTGCACGGCGCGCTGCCCGGGGCCGCCGCCTCCTCGCCCGACCCCTGGCTGGCCGCCCTGGCCCGGCGCCGGCAGGAGGAGCTGACCGGGCTCGCTGCCGAGACCGACGCCCCCGTGCTGGTCACCGGCCTGGCCGAGGCCACCCTGGAGGCCGTCGCCGACCGGCTCTACGGGGACGGGGACGGTCCCGAGCGGCTCGCCCCCGAGCCCTGGCCGGTCGAGGACCGGCTCGCCGAGGAGGGCCTGCTGGTCTGGCACCTCGACCTGCCCGGCGCCGACCGCTCCGAGCTGGACCTGGTCCGCCGGGGCGACGAACTGGTGGTCGGACTCGGCACCCACCGCCGGGTGCTAACCCTGCCGTCCGCGCTGCGGCGCTGCACGGTGGCCGGGGCGGGGCTGCACGACGGGGTGCTCTCGGTGCGGTTCGCACCCGACCCGGCGCTCTGGCCCCGGGGCTGACGGGCGTTCGGCGGGCGTTCGGCAGGGGGCCGGCGGCTTTTCGGGGTGCCCGGCCGGTCGGGTAGCGTCGGGCCGAAGGGCCGCGGGGTGCGGCCACGGCTGAGGAGGCGCCCGCGATGACCAGCACTGACGACCGCACCGAGCCCGGCGACCGTACCGAGTCCGGCGACCGTTCCGAGCCCGGCGGTGGGCAGGACGGTGGGCAGGACGGCCAGGGGCACCCGTTCGGGCCGGAGCTGGGCCCGCTGGTGGACGAGGTGCGCCGGTTCGCCGGCGCGCTCGGCGAGAAGGCCCAGGAGGCGAGCGCCACCACCCTGATCACCCTCTCCGGGCTGGCCGACCGGCTGCGCACCCAGCAGCCGGAGGTCTACTCCCACCTCGCCGCCGCCGGCACCGGGCTCGCCGCCGCGGGCGCCGAGCTGCTGGCCGCCTACCGCGCCGCCGTGGCCGGGCACGAGAGCCGCTGGACCGCCGGGCCGGGCGCGCCGACCGAGCGGATCGACCTCGACGGTGATCTCGACGGCGATCTCGACGGCCACCTTGACGGCGGCTTTGACGAGGCTGACGGGCCGTCCGCCAAGCAGTGAAACCGTGACTTTCGGAGGGTGATCGTCCTGCTCTCGTACGTCACGAAGAAGGAGATTAGATACGACTTTTGAAGCATCGCGGCCCGGTTGTCCCAGGATTGTCTTCGGATAATGTATGCGAGGCTGTGTACGGGGGCCGGGTTGGGCGGTAGCGTTCCGTCCAGCGGAACGAGTGAATAGCTGAGGGACACATGGCTCTGACCATCGGCGTCGATGTCGGCGGGACCAAGATCGCGGCAGGCGTGGTCGACGAGGCGGGCGCGATCCTGGCCCGGACCAGGGTGCCCACCCCGGCCGACCCGCAGTGGGCGGTCGACGCCATCGCGCAGGCCGTGCGCGAGCTGAAGGACGAGCACCCCGGTGTCACGGCGGTGGGCGTCGGCGCCCCCGGCTTCGTCGACAGCAACCGCTCGACCGTGATCTTCGCTCCCAACATCGACTGGGAGAACGAGCCGCTGCGCGGCCGGATCGAGGAGCTCACCGGCCTGTCCACCGTCGTCGAGAACGACGCCAACTGCGCGGCCTGGGCCGAGTTCCGCTTCGGCGCGGCCGCCGACCACCGCGACATGGTGCTGATCACCGTCGGCACCGGCATCGGCGGCGGCATCGTCCTGGACAGCCGGCTCCACCGCGGCCGCTTCGGCGTGGCCGGCGAGATCGGCCACCTCAACATGGTCCCCGACGGCCTGCTCTGCGGCTGCGGCGGCAAGGGCTGCTGGGAGCAGTACGGCTCCGGGCGCGCGCTGCGCCGCTACGGCCGGGAGAAGGCGGCCGCCGACCCCCAGCGCGGCCACCGGATGCTGGAACTCAACGACGGCGTGGCCGAGACCATCCGCGGCATCCACATCACCCAGGCCGCGGAGGAGGGCGACCCGCTCGCCCTGGAGTGCTACGCCGAGCTGGCCGACTGGCTGGGCCGCGGCATGGCCGACCTCGCCGCGCTGTTCGACCCGGGCGTCTTCGTGCTCGGCGGCGGCGTCTCCGACTCCGGCCGGCTGCTGCTCGACCCGGTCGCCAAGGCCTTCGAGCACTACCTGACCGGCGGGGTGCACCGCCCGCGTGCCGAGGTCGTGCTGGCCTCGATGGGCTCCGCCGCCGGCATCGTCGGCGCGGCGGACCTCGCCCGCACCGACTGAACGGCTCCCAGCCCGCCGGCGGCGGTGCGACCGGGCCCCGACCGATCCCGGACGCACCGCCGCCGTCGCACGTCCCGGCCCGGCCGCGTACGGTCGGATCGATCCGGTGACCGTCCAGGGAGGACCATGAGCGCCGCGAGCACGACCACCGCGACCACCGCGACCGGGAACGCAGCCGCAGCCGCGCCCGCCGCCGCGCCCGCGACCGCCGTGCGGGCCGAGCCGCTGCCGCCGCCCGGCCCGGGCCGGCTGCGCCTGCTCAGCTACAACATCCGCTCGCTGCGCGACGACCGGCGCGCACTGGCCCGGGTGATCCGGGCCTGCGAGCCGGACGTGGTCTGCGTCCAGGAGTCCCCGCGCTACTGGCGGCCGGAGGGCCAGGCCGCCTGGCTGGCCCGGAGCACCGGCACGGCCGTGCTGGCCGGCGGCGGCCGCACCGCCGCCGGTCCGCTGCTGCTCGGCCGGCCCGGCGCGGTGGAGCTGCTGGAGGTGCACGACCGGCTGCTGCCCAAGACCCGCGGCCTGCACGCCCGGGGCTTCGCCGGCGCGCTGCTGCAGCTGCCCGGCACGGCGCCGTTCAGCGTCACCAGCTGCCACCTCAGCCTGGACCAGGAGGAGCGGTACGGGCAGTTCGAGCTGCTGCTCGACCAGCTCGGGATCGCCGAACTGGGCGTCGTGGCAGGGGACTTCAACGAGCACCCGGACGGTCCGGGCTGGCGGCTGCTGGCGTCCCGGCTCCAGGACGGGTACCCGACCGCGCCCTGGGGAGGCGAGTTCACCTCCGTACCGGAGCGCCCCTACCAGCGGATCGACGGGGTCTTCGCCACGCCCGGGATCACCGTCCTCGGCTGCGGGGTGCCGCACGGGCTGCCCGGCGTCACCGAGGCCGACCTGCGGGCCGCGACCGACCACCTGCCCGTGCTCGCCGTCCTCGAACTGCCGACGAGCCGGCCGGTCGGCTAGCCGGGCGGTCGGCCGGAGCTACACGACCGCGCCGTGGTCCGGGTCCTCCGGCTCGTCCTCGTCGCGGTCCTTCATCCGCGCGACCAGGGTGACGAAGCCGCCGAGGAAGGCGGTGATCCCGACCCAGGCGGGCCAGCCGGAGATCTCCCGCCAGACCACCGCGTCGACCAGCAGCAGCGCCGGGCCGCCGAGCACCGCCAGCCAGGCGAACTTGGCGGTCACGTCGGCGGCCGGCAGCGGCGGGGGCTCCGGCGGGACGAAGTGCCCCTCGTCGGTCTCCTCGGCCAGCTCGAAGTCGCGCGGGCCCGCGCCGCCCGCCGGCATCACCGGTCGGCCGGAGCGGGGGCGGGGCTGCGGGGCGAGGTCGGAGAGGTCGTCCTGGTCGCCGCGGCCGTCGGCGCCGCCGTCCTTGTAGCCGCCCTTGAGCTCGTTCTGCGCCCGGAGGTTCTCGACCTCCGGCCAGTTCGGGTTGTTGAGGTCGACCGGGTCGTCGAACTGTGCCACCAGGGCGGCGAAGATCGCGTCCTGCTCGGCCTGGCTGCGCTCGGGCGCGCGGCGCGCACGGCGCTCGGCGGCGTCCGCCGCGGCCTCCCCCGCGGAGCCCGAGGCGGCGTCCTTGACGGGCGGGGGCGTCGCGGCGCCCTCCTGGCCGGTACGGTCCGCCGGCGCACCGCCCGGGGCGGCGTTCGTCCCGCCGTCCTTGGTCGCGCCGTCCTCGCGGGGAGTCTCGTCCCCGCCGCCCGCCGTGCTGCTCTCGTGCACTTCCGGCCCTTCAGCCATGGTGATCGTCCGATTCGACCCGGGTGACGCCCGCCGCGTGCGCGGGGGCCAGCCGTTGGATGAAGTCCTGGCTCGCCGCGAATATTTCCGCCGCGTCGTGGTCCAGCGTCGCGACGTGGAAACTGCGCTGGCACAGCCGCTCCGTCACGTCCGTCGAGGATATCCGGGCCAGTACCAGTTCCGAGTTGGCCGGCGAGACGACGTGGTCCTGCGGGCTGTGGAAGAGCAGCACCGGCTGGGTGACCTCCGGCAGCAGCCGCTGGACCTCCTGCCACAGCCGGCTCAGCGACCAGGCGGCGTGCAGCGGGGTGCGGTCGTAGCCGACCTCGACCGAACCGGGCCGGGCGATGTCGTTGGCGACCCCAGGCAGGCTGGGCAGCAGGTGGCGCAGCACCGGCAGCAGCACACTCGCGGGGGTGTCCGAGCGCACCGACGGGTTGACCAGTACCAGGCCGGAGACCGTCGGCCCGTGCAGCGCGGCGAGCCGCAGCGCCAGCGCGCCGCCCATCGACAGCGCGCAGACGAAGACCTGCTCGCACTCCTCGGCGAGCGCCAGCAGCTCGCGCTCGACCTCCGCGTACCAGTCCTCCCAGCGGGTGAGCTGCATGTCCTGCCAGCGCGTGCCGTGCCCGGGCAGCAGCGGCAGCGAGACGGTGAAGCCGGCCGTCGCCAGCTCCTCGGCCCACGGCCGCAGCGACTGCGGCGACCCGGTGAAGCCGTGGCAGAGCAGCACCCCCACCCGTCCGCCGTGGTGGCGGTACGGCTCGGCACCGGGCAGCAACGGCATGGCGGACTCCTTCGCGGGCGGATGGCGCTGGGGGAGGGGACGCTGGAGGGGGTGGTGCTGCGAAATCGCATCGTCCCACGCTCCGCGCCGGGTCGTACACCCCCTGCGGAACGGGCCGGGCGGGGCCGTTACGGCGGGGGCGGGCACAGCGGACGGCCGCGGGGCATTAGGATCGACCGGTCCGCATAACAGGAGGCCCGGGTTGTTCTACCGACTGATGAAGATGATCGTCGCGCCACTGCTTCGGATCTTCTTCCGGCCCTGGATCGAGGGCGAGGAGAACATCCCCGCCGAGGGTGCGGCGATCATCGCGAGCAACCACCTGTCCTTCTCGGACTCGTTCTTCTTCCCCGCGCTGATCAAGCGCCGGGTCACCTTCATCGCGAAGGCCGAGTACTTCAACACCCCGGGCCTCAAGGGCCGGCTGACCGCCGCGTTCTTCAAGGGCGTCGGCCAGCTGCCGGTGGACCGCTCGGGCGTGCGCGGGGCCGGTGAGGCCGCGATCCGCAGCGCCGTCGCGGTGCTGGAGGGCGGCGAGCTGTTCGGCGTCTACCCGGAGGGCACCCGTTCGCCCGACGGCAAGCTGTACCGCGGCAAGGTCGGCGGCCTGGCCCGCGTCGCGCTGGCCACCGGCGCCCCGGTGATCCCGGTCGCCATGATCGACACCGAGAAGGTGCAGCCGCCCGGCCAGGTGATCCCCAACTTCGGCATCCGCCCCGGCATCCGGATCGGCCGCCCGCTGGACTTCTCCCGCTACCACGGCATGGAGAACGACCGCTTCATCCTCCGTTCGGTGACGGACGAGGTGATGTACGAGATCATGCGGCTCTCCGGCCAGGAGTACGTGGACATCTACGCGACCGCCGCCAAGCGGCAGATCGCCGAGGACAAGAAGAAGGCCGACGCCGAGCGCCGGGCCGCCGCCAAGGCGGAGAAGGCGGAGGCGGCCGAGGCCGAGAAGGCGGAGAAGGCCGAGAAGGCCGCCGAGGCTGACACCTCGGAGAAGCAGGAGAAGCCGGAGTAGGCGTCCGGGCGGCCGCCGGGCCGGCCCGGACGGGCCCAGGGGAGGGGCGGGGCGGATGACGGACGACGGGGGCAGAGCCGGCGCGGTCGGCGGCACGGTGGCGGCCGGCGGCATGTCCGTCGAACTCCCGATGTGGAAGGCGATCTCCTACTTCCGGGTGATGGCCCTGTGCTACGCCCTGCTGCGGTACGTCAACTCGTACCTGCACTTCCTGCACCCGGTGGCGGGCTGGATCTTCCTCGGCGCGCTGACCCTGTGGACCCTGGCCAGCACCAGGGCCTTCGCCAACCCGCAGCGCTGCACCTGGTACGTCCTGGGCGCCGACCTCACCCTCGCCGTCACCGGCATCGTGATGAGCGGCGTCACCGACTCCCCGGCCCGGATCAGCCACGGCGCGCCCACCCTGCCGACCATCTGGGCGGCCGGCACGGTGCTGGGCTTCGCCGCGAAGGGCGGCTGGCGCCCGGCGGCGGCCTCGGGCTCGGTGATCGGGGTCGCCAACATCCTCGGTCACGGCGGGCCGACCGGCGACAACATCCACAACATCGTGCTGCTGCTGGTGGCCGGCTGCGCGGTCGGCTACGTGATCGAGCTGGCCCGGGCCAGCGAGGCCACCCTCACCCGGGCGCTCCAGGTCGAGGCGGCCACCCGGGAGCGCGAGCGGCTCTCCCGGGACATCCACGACGGCGTGCTCCAGGTGCTCGCCCTGGTCCAGCGGCGCGGCGCGGAGCCGTGCGAGCGGCCGGGCTCCGGCGCGGACCTCGCCGAGCTCGGCCGGCTGGCCGGTGAACAGGAGCGCGCGCTGCGGGCGCTGATGACGGGCGGTCCGCTGCCGGACCGGCACGTGCCGGGCGCCGAGGCCGCCGAGCCGCCGGACCCGGAGGCGCCGCGCGACCTCACCGCGCTGCTGCGCCCGTACGCGGACGAGCGGATCACGCTCTCCGCCCCCGGCACCCCGGTGCTGCTGCCCGGCCAGGCGGCGGGCGAGCTCGCGGCGGCCGTCGGCGCGGCCGTCGACAACGTGCGCCGGCACGCGGGGGAGCGGGCCCGGGCCTGGATCCTGGTCGAGGACGAGCCGGAGGCCGTCACGGTCGGCATCCGCGACGACGGCCCCGGCTTCGCCCCGGGCCGGCTGGGCGAGGCGGAACGGGCGGGCCGGCTCGGGGTCTCCCAGTCGATCCGCGGCCGGCTGCTGGACCTCGGCGGCACGGCCGAGCTGTACTCGGCGCCCGGGGAGGGCGTCGAGGTCGAACTGCGCGTCCCGAGGAAGGCCACTCCATGACCGACCAGCTGATGACCGATCAGCCGACCGCCGACCGGCCGGTGCGGGTGATGGTGGTGGACGACCACCCGATGTGGCGGGACGCCGTCTCGCGCGACCTCGCCGAGGCCGGACTGGACGTGGTGGCCACCGCGGGCGACGGCGAGGAGGCCGTGCGCCGGGCCCGCGCCTGCACCCCCCAGGTGGTCGTGCTGGACCTCAATCTGCCCGGCCTGCCCGGCGCCGAGGTGTGCCGTCGGGTGGTCGCGCACGACCCGGCGGTCCGGGTGCTGGTGCTGTCGGCCAGCGGGGAGCACCAGGACGTGCTGGAGGCGGTGAAGTCCGGCGCGACCGGCTACCTGGTGAAGTCGGCCGGGCGCGAGGAACTGCTGGACGCGGTGCGCCGCACGGCCGTCGGCGACGCGGTGTTCACCCCGGGCCTGGCCGGCCTGGTGCTCGGCGAGTTCCGCCGGCTGGCCGCCGAACCGGCCCCGGCCTCCGCGCCCGCCGCCCCGCGGCTGACCGCCCGGGAGACCGAGGTGCTGCGGCTGGTGGCCAAGGGGCTGTCCTACCGGCAGATCGCCGACCGGCTGGTGCTGTCGCACCGGACGGTGCAGAACCACGTGCAGAACACGCTCGGGAAGCTCCAGCTGCACAACCGGGTGGAGCTGGTCCGGTACGCCATCGAGCAGGGCCTGGACGACGAGATCTGACGGGCCCGGGCCTGGACGACGAGATCTGAGGATCAGGGCCCGGCCGCGCCGCGGCCCCGGGCGGGAAGGTCCGCCCGGGGCCGCGCCGCCGGCTCAGCGCAGCGCGGCCGTCGCCTCGCGCAGCAGGCCCGCCACGATGCCGACCCCGTCGCGGGTGAGCACCGACTCCGGGTGGAACTGGAGCCCCGCGAAGCCGTGCCCGCGCAGCGCGTGCACGTCGCCGGTGACGGCGTCCCGGGCGACCTCGACGCCCTCGGCGGCGAGCCGCGACTCGTCGGCGTCCGAGCAGCGCGCGGTGAAGGTGTTGTAGAAGCCGACCGTCCGCTTCTCGCCGAACAGGTCGATGCGCTCCTGCGCCCCCTGGTACGGGACGGTCTTGCGGCCCAGGGCGAGCCCGAGCTCGGCGGCCAGCAGCTGGTGGCTCAGGCAGACCGCGAGCAGCGGCGAGGTGCGGGCGCCGGAGCGGACGGCGGCCAGCGCGTCCGCGACGATCGGCCGCAGCAGCAGCATCTTGGGGTCGTCCGCGAGCGCCGGGTCGCCCGGGCCGGGGCCGAGCACCAGCGCGCCCCGGTGCGCCGCGACCCGCTCGCGCAGCCCCGGCTCGTCGTACCGGGCCACCGCCACCCGGTGGCCGAGCGAGCCGAGCAGGTGGGAGAGCATCGAGGTGAAGGTGTCCTCGCCGTCCACGACCAGGGTCGGCTCGGCCTCGGTGATCTCGGCCGGCTGCTGCATCCGCAGCCAGAAGGGCGCGAGGTCGGCCCGGCGGGAGTCCAGGGCGGCCTGTACCCGGTGGTCGTCGGCGAGCCGGCGCCCGACCGGGTGGAGCAGCCGGTCGGGCGCGGGCAGGGCGCCGATCGCGGTGAGCACCCCGGCGGCCTTGGCGTGGGTCTCGGCGACCTCGGACTCCGGGACGGAGTGGCGCACCAGGGTGGCGCCGACCCGGACGACCAGCCGTCCGGTGGCCGGGTCGATGTCGGCGGTGCGGATGCAGATCGGCGAGTCCAGCAGCTGCCCGCCGCTGGCGGAACGGCCGATCAGGGCGAGCGCGCCGGAGTAGTAGCCGCGCCCGGTGGGCTCGTAGCGCTTGATCACGCGGGTGGCGTTCTCGACCGGGCTGCCCGTGACGGTCGCGGCGAACATCGTCTCGCGGAGCACGTCGCGGACGTCCAGGGAGGTGCGCCCGCGCAGCTCGTACTCGGTGTGGGCGAGGTGGGCCATCTCCTTGAGCCGGGGCCCGAGCACCTGGCCGCCGAGGTCGCCGACGGTGCACATCATCTTGAGCTCCTCGTCCACGACCATGGTGAGCTCCTCCAGCTCCTTGGGGTCGTGCAGGAACTGGAGCAGCGAGTCGAGGTCGGAGCCGCCGGCCGGGTAGCGGTAGGTGCCGGAGATCGGGTTCATCACGACGGTGCCGCCGCTCTGCCGGACGTGCACCTCGGGGGAGGCGCCGACCAGGACCCTGTCACCGGTGTGCACCAGGAAGGTCCAGTACGCGCCGCGCTCCTGCTCCAGCAGCCGGCGGAAGAGGGTCAGCGCGAGCTCCGGCCCGAAGTCCTCCAGCGTCGCGTGGAAGTCGCGCCGGATCACGAAGTTGGCGCCCTCGCCGTTGCCGATCTCGTCCCGGATCACCCGGCGGACGATCGACGCGTACGCGTCGTCGTCCACGTCGAACCCGCCACCGGCAAGTGCGACCGGCAACTTCGGTAGGGCGTAGGTGAATTCGGCCAACGGCAGGGTGTGCTGCTCGGTCACCGAGAGGGCTTGCAGGGGGGTGTCGTCGTCGTGCGCCTCGAAGCCGCGCTCGCGGATCTGGCGGTACGGGACGAGCGCGAGCAGGTCGTGCACCGGGCCGCCGCCGGCCGGCGCGCCGCTGCGCACGGGCAGGTCGGCGAGGTGTTCGTAGCTGTCGACGGTGCCCAGCAGCACCTCGACGGTGTCCGGGCTGAGCCGGGGCGTGCGGCGGTGCAGCAGGGCGAACGCGGGGGCGTCCGGGCCGGTGAGACGGGTGAGCAGGTCGACGGCGGTGGTCACGGAAACGGCGTCCTTCCGGGTGGTCTTGGTGAGAGGCGGTGCAAGGTCCGCTCCCGGAGGGCCGTCTGCTCAGACGTCGACGGCCGCCCCGAGGGGCGGCCGTCGTGTTCGTCTAGGAACGCGTCGTCGGTGGGCCACCCTTGGGGGAGGCCCACCACCAGGAGTGGGTGTGGGGCGCGTGCATGGTTCGACCCTAGCGGATGCGCCGGGGCGAGTGAGGGGCATCACGTCTTTGTCCGAGATGTGTCTCATCCTTCGGGCAATAGTCACAAGTCACTCCTGTCACCCCGTAGCCTTGGCGATGTGACCGCTACGACTGAGACATCGAGGGCTACCCACTCCTGGGAGTCCCTGCCCGCGGCGCAGCAGCCTGAATGGCCGGACCAAGAGGCTCTGCGCAAGACCCTTGCCGAGCTCGCCTCCTATCCGCCGCTCGTCTTCGCCGGCGAGTGTGACCAGCTGCGCGCCCGGCTCGGTGCCGTGGCGCGCGGCGAGGCCTTCCTCCTTCAGGGGGGTGACTGCGCCGAGGCCTTCGACGGCGTCTCGGCGGAGCACATCCGCAACAAGCTGAAGACGCTGCTCCAGATGGCCGCCGTGCTGACCTACGCGGCCTCGGTGCCGGTGGTGAAGGTCGGCCGCATCGCCGGTCAGTACTCCAAGCCGCGCTCCAAGTCGACCGAGACCCGCGACGGCGTGACCCTGCCGGTCTACCGCGGCGACTCGGTGAACGGCTTCGAGTTCACCCCCGAGTCCCGCATCCCGGACCCGGAGCGCCTGAAGCGGATGTACAACGCGTCCGCCGCGACGCTCAACCTGGTGCGCGCGTTCACCACCGGTGGTTACGCGGACCTGCGCCAGGTGCACGCCTGGAACCAGGACTTCGTCCGCAACTCGCCGGCCGGCCAGCGCTACGAGCAGCTCGCCCGGGAGATCGACAACGCCCTGGCGTTCATGAGCGCCTGCGGCGTGGTGCCGGAGGAGTTCAAGGCGGTCGAGTTCTTCTCCTCGCACGAGGCGCTGGTCCTCGACTACGAGACCGCGCTGACCCGCGTGGACTCGCGCACCGGCGAGCTGTACGACGTCTCCGGCCACATGGTGTGGATCGGCGAGCGCACCCGGCAGCTGGACCACGCGCACATCGAGTTCGCCTCCAAGATCCGCAACCCGATCGGCGTCAAGCTCGGCCCGACCACCTCGGTGGACGACGCGCTCGCCCTGATCGAGAAGCTGGACCCGGAGCGCGAGCCCGGCCGCCTGACCTTCATCACCCGGATGGGCGCGGGCAAGATCCGCGACCACCTGCCCACCCTGGTGGAGAAGGTCACCGCCTCCGGCGCCAAGCCGGTGTGGATCTGCGACCCGATGCACGGCAACACCTTCGAGGCCTCCAGCGGGCACAAGACCCGCCGCTTCGACGACGTCCTGGACGAGGTCAAGGGCTTCTTCGAGGTGCACCGCGCGCTCGGCACCCACCCGGGCGGCATCCACGTGGAGCTGACCGGCGACGACGTCACCGAGTGCGTCGGCGGCGGCGACGAGGTCATGGTGGACGACCTGCACCAGCGCTACGAGACGGCCTGCGACCCGCGCCTCAACCGCAGCCAGTCGCTGGACCTGGCGTTCCTGGTGGCGGAGATGTACCGCGGCCAGTAGGCCCGGTGCCCGTCGGATGTGACGAAGGCCCCTCCGGATTCGGTGTTCCCGAGCCCGGAGGGGCTTTTTCGTACCGGTTTCGCCGGGTAAGGTAAGCCTCAGTGAACTAAGGCTGACCTTAGTCAAGATCCACTCCGCTCCACCCCCGGGAGAGACCGCGATGTACGTGTGCATGTGCCATGCGGTCACCGAGGACCAGGTGAAGAAGGCGATCGACGGCGGCGCCAGCACCCCGCGCCAGATAGCGAAGGGCTGCCGGGCCGGCACCGACTGCGGGTCCTGCGTGCGCCGGATCCAGGCGCTGCTCGGCGAGCACGGCGCCCGCCCCTGCCCGACCGCCCGGCTGGCCGCGAAGCTCGGCCTCGCGGACCCGGGGGCTTCCGAGAGCCCGGTGGCCCCGGCGGGCGCGGCGGCCCCGGCGGCCCCGGTCCGGGTTCCGAAGGCCGCCCCGGTGGTGCCGCTGCGGGTGGCCTGAGCCGTCCGGGTGAACCGATCGGCCCGGCGCGTCCGGGTGGTCGGCCTCAGGACTCGGGCTGCTCGATGACCTGGGCGATGTAGAGCGCCTCGCCGAGTTTCTCCAGCAGCTCCAGCTGGGTGTCGAGGTAGTCGATGTGGTGCTCCTCGTCGGCCAGGATGTCCTCGAAGATGTTCGCCGAGGTGACGTCGTTCTTGGCCCGCATCACCACGATCCCGCGCTTGAGCCGGTCGATCGCCTCGACCTCGATCTGGCGGTCCGCCTCGAACATCTCCTTGACCGTCTGGCCGATCCGGACGTGGAACAGCCGCTGGTAGTTGGGCAGCCCGTCCAGGAACAGGATCCGGTCGGTGAGCGTCTCGGCGTGCTTCATCTCGTCGAAGGACTCGTGCCGGGTGTACTTGGCGAGCTTCGTCCAGCCGAAGTTCTCCTGCATCTTGGCGTGCAGGAAGTACTGGTTGATCGCGGTCAGCTCGGCGGTGAGCTGCTCGTTGAGGAAATCGATGACCTCGGGATCGCCCTGCATGGTGACGCCTCCTGCACTCGTGCTGCCGTGTGTCCTGGTGCTGAGTCCTGCGCGGGTCCTGCTCTGAGTCCCGCGCTGAGTCCTGCGCTGAGTCGTGCGTGGGTCCTGCGCTGCGCATCCTGGCACCGCTTTGGGAGGAAATTCCAGTAAGTTCACACTCACTAGGACATGTGGCGGAATATCCGGTTCATGGTGAAACCCGCTGGTGGGCGCTCGACCGCTGGTCCGTACGCGCCGGGGCGCGAATCCGCGCAAAGGGGCGCGCGTCGATGGTCGTCCGCCGTCTGTCACCATGGATCCATGGGTCAGTCGAAACACGAACCGTCTCCGCCGTCTGACCCGAGGCTCCCCCCGGGCCAGCGCGCGCAACGCGGCTGGCCCGCCCTGCACTACGGGCCGGTACCCCGCTTCAAGCCGCTGACCTGGGACCTCCAGGTGTTCGGCGCCACCGCCTCGGCGGAGAAGCACAGCTGGGACTTCGAGGCCTTCAGCGCCCTGCCGCGCACCACCGTCGTCGGGGACATGCACTGCGTGACCAAGTTCTCGATGCTCGGCAACGAGTGGACGGGCGTGTCGGCCGCCGCCGTGCTCGACCTGGTGCCCCCGGCGCCGGGCGTCACCCACGTCATGGTCTGGGCCGAGTACGGCTACAGCGCCAACCTGCGGCTGGCCGACTTCGCCGACCCCCGCACCCTGCTCGCCACCCACCGCAACGGCGAGGCGCTCACCGCCGAGCACGGTTTCCCGGTCCGGCTGGTGGTGCCGCGGCTGTACGCCTGGAAGGGCCCCAAGTGGGTGCGCGCGGTGGAGTACATGCGGGCCGACCGGCGCGGCTTCTGGGAGGAGCGCGGCTACCACAACCTCGCCGACCCCTGGCGCGAGCAGCGCTACTCCTACCAGGAGGAGCCCGGCGACGGGCCGCTGCGCTGACCCCGCCGCGGAGGCCGGACGGGTCGGGCTAGAACAGCGAGAACTTCACCGTCACCACGCTGCGCTGCGGGCGCCGCTCGCCCGCCGCCGGGCTCTGGCCGGAGGAGGTGACCGCGCCGAAGACGTCCCAGCCGCTGGTCTGCATGGTGAAGCCCGCCGCCTGGAGCGCCTTCTGCGCCTCGTCCTTGCTCATCCCGGTGACGTTCGGGACCGGCACCATGCCCTTGCTGACCACCAGCGAGACGGCGGAGTCCTCCTGCAGCAGCTGCCCGGCCGCCGGCGAGCTGCTGATCACCGAGCCCTCGGGCACCGCGTCGTCGTAGGTCTCGGTCACGTTGCCCCTGGTCAGCTGGGCGCCGGTCAGGGCCGTGGCGGCGTCGGCGGCGCTCTTCCCGGTGAGGTCCGGCACCGCGATCCGCTTGGGGCCCTTGGACACCGTGACGGTGACGCTGTCGCTCTTGCGGGTGCGCGCGCCCACCCCGGGATCGATGGAGATCACCTGCCCGGACGGCACGGACTCGCTGAACACCTCGACGAACCGCCCGTGCAGGCCCTGCTTGTCCAGGACCCGCTGCGCCTCGGCCCGGTCCTTGCCGAGCACGCCCGGCACCGAGCCGTACAGCCCCTCGGAGATCCCGTAGGTGGCGCCGCCGATCGCCAGCACCAGGGCGGCCACCGCGGCCGTCCAGATCAGCGGCTTGCGGGGCAGGCGGCGGCGCGGCGGGGTGGGGCGGCGCCGGTGCACCGGGGTCGGTTCGTCGTACGGGCGGGGCTCGGCGAGCAGCTCGTCCATCAGCTCCGGCGGCATGTCCAGCACGCTGGTGCGTTCGGTCGGCGGGGCGTCGGCGGGCCGCGGCAGCGGCTGGATCACCGAGGTCGGCTCGCTGGTGGGGTAGCGCGGGCTGGGCCGGGTGGAGGCCGGCGGCTCGGCGTCCAGTTCGGCCGGGGCGAGGGTGCGGCGGACCCGCTGGAGGGCCGCGAGCAGCTCGACCGCGTCGTACGGGCGGGCGTCGGCGGACCGGGCGCAGGCGCCGGCCACTATCGCGTCCAGTTCGGGGCCGACGGCGGGGGCGACCAGCGAGGGGGCCGGGACGTCCTCGTGCAGGTGCTTGTACATGACCTGGACGGGATTGTCGCCGGTGTGCGGGCGGCGGCCGGTGAGCATCTCGTACAGCAGGATGCCGGCGGCGTAGACGTCCACCCGCTGGTCGGTGGGGGCGTCCGGGAGGATCTGCTCGGGGGCCAGGTAGGAGACGGTGCCCATCACCGTGCCGCCGGTGGCGGTGGTGGTCGAGGTGGGCGCGCCGTCGGCGGTGCCGAGCACCCGGACCAGCCCGAAGTCGGCGACCTTGACCAGGCCGCCCTCGGTGATCAGCACGTTCTCGGGCTTGACGTCGCGGTGGACCAGCCCGGCCCGGTGGGCGGCGCCGAGCGCGGCCAGCACCGGCTCCAGCACGTCCAGCGCGGCCCGGACGGACAGCGCGCCGCGGTCGCGCAGCAGGTCGCGCAGGGTGCGGCCGGGCACGTACTCCATGGCGAGGAAGACGTGACCGCCGTCCGCGCCCTGGTCGAAGACGTTGACCACGTTGGGGTGGGTGAGCCTGGCGACGGCCTTGGCCTCGCGGATGAAGCGGGCGGTGAAGCCCTCGTCGCCGGCCAGCGAAGGGTGCATCACCTTGAGCGCGACCACGCGGTCCAGGCGGGTGTCGGTGCCCTGGTAGACGGTGGACATCCCGCCGGTCGCGATGCGCTGCTCGACCCGGTACCGGTTGTCGAGCAGGCTGCCGATCAGGGGGTCGTGCAGTGCCATGTCCACCCGGCGAGTCTAGTCGGGGGAACCGGCGGCCGGGTCCGGAGGACACCGCCTCCGGGCCCGGCTGTGCCCGGCTTGTGACACGCCGGGGCCCGGAGCGCGGGCCCCGGAGGACGGGGCCCGGCGCGGGTTCAGAACGCGGGGCGCTCGCGGGTGTCCAGGTCGGCCCGGCCCGCCATCGCGGAGGAGGCCTCGGCGTGGAAGCGGCGCGGGATCCGGCCGGCCCGGTGGGCGAGCCGGCCCGCCTCGGCGGCGTGCCGCATCGCCTCGGCCATCAGCACCGGGTCCTGAGCCCTGGTCACCGCGGAGGCGAGCATCACCGCGGCGCAGCCCAGCTCCATCGCCAGCGCCACGTCGGAGGCGGTGCCGGCGCCCGCGTCCAGGATCACCGGGACACCCGCGCTCTCCGCGATCAGCTGGAAGTTGTGCGGGTTGCGGATGCCCAGGCCCGAACCGATCGGCGAGCCCAGCGGCATGATGGCCGCGCAGCCGACGTCCTCCAGCTTGCGGGCCAGCACCGGGTCGTCGTTGGTGTACGGCAGGACGGTGAAGCCGTCGTCGACCAGCGTCTCGGCGGCGTCCAGCAGCTCGATCGGGTCGGGCAGCAGGGTGCGCTCGTCGGCGATCACCTCCAGCTTGACCCAGTCGGTGCCGAGCGCCTCGCGGGCCAGCCGGGCGGTCAGCACGGCCTCGCCGGCGGTGAAGCAGCCGGCCGTGTTGGGCAGCACCCGGATGCCGTTGCGGGTCAGCACGTCGAGCACGGAGCCCTGGGTGGTGGCGTCGACCCGGCGCATCGCGACGGTGGTCAGCTCGGTGCCGGAGGCGAGCAGCGCGCGCTCCAGGACCTCCAGGCTGGGCGCGCCTCCGGTGCCCATGATCAGCCGGGAGGAGAAGGTCGTCCCGGCGATGGTCAGCAGGTCGTCGGCCATGGTTCAGCCTCCCTGGACGGCGGTGAGGATCTCGATCCGGTCGCCGCTGCTCAGCGCCGTCCCGGACCACGAACTGCGCGGCACCACGGCCTCGTTGAGCGCGGCGGCGACACCGGTGTTGGCCTTGCTGATCGAGGCCACCACCTCGGCGAGGGTGGTCGTGGCGGACACCCGGCGGGACTCGCCGTTGACGGTCAGGGCGATCTCGTCCAGGGCGATCTCGTCCGGGGAGATCTCGTCGGGGGTGATCTCGGTCATGCGCAGGCCTTCGTGGTGGAGTGGTCGGGGGAGAACCGGGTGGGCGCGAACGGCCGTGCGAGGTCCGGGACTTCGCCGGTGGCCAGGTACTCGGAGACCAGGTCGGCGGTCACCGGGGTGAGCAGGACGCCGTTGCGGTAGTGGCCGGTGGCGGCGACCAGCCCGGGCAGCGAGGTCGGGCCCAGCAGCGGGGCGTTGTCGGGCGATCCGGGGCGCAGCCCGGCGGAGGTCTCCAGCAGCGGGAGTTCGGTGATCCCTGGGACCAACTCGTGGGCGTCGCGCAGCAGTTCGTACACCCCGCCGGCGGTGACGGTGGTGTCGTAGCCCTGCTCCTCGGTGGTCGCGCCGACGACCAGCTCGCCGTTCTCGCGCGGCACCAGGTACAGGTGCTGCCCTCGGACGACGGCGCGGACGTTGCGGGAGAGGAACGGGCGGTAGGCGTCCGGGACGCGCAGCCGCAGCACCTGGCCCTTCACCGGGCGGATCGCGGGCAGCACCCCGTCGGGCAGGCCGGGCAGCCGGTGGCTGTGCGGGCCGGCGGCGAGGACGACCTGCCCGGCGCTCACCCGGCCTCCGGTGGAGAGCCGGGCGCCGGTCGCGCGGCCGCCCTCGACCAGCAGCTCGACGGCCTCGGCCGGACGGATCGCGACCCCGGCGCGCTCGCAGGCGGCGAGCAGGGCATCCAGCAGCCGGCGGCCGTCCACCTGGTGGTCCTCGGCCACGTGCAGGCCGCCGCGCACCCCGGGGGCGAGCATCGGCTCCAGCTTGCGGGCCTCCCGACCGGTCAGCCAGGCCGAGTCCAGGCCGAGCCGCTGGTGGAAGGCGTGCAGTTCGCGCAGTTCCTCGCGGTCGTCGGAGTCCAGCGCCACGGCGAGCGTGCCGCAGCGGCGGTAGCCGGTGTCCAGGCCGCCGCTGGCCTCGGTGAGTTCGGCGGCGAAGGCCGCGTACCGCTCGTTCGAGGCCATCCCGAGGCGCAGCAGCGGCTCCTCGCCGTACTGCAGCTCGGTGACCGGGGCGAGCATGCCGGCCGCGACCCGGCCCGCGCCGCCGCCGGGGGTGGGGTCGACCACGACCACGTTCCGCAGGCCGCGCCGCGCGGCCTGCCAGGCGACGGCGAGGCCGACGATGCCCCCGCCGATCACCAGCACGTCGGCGCGGCCGTCTGATGGCAAGCGTGACAAGGCTGCTCTGCTCCCTTCGCCGGTATGACCCGGATCAGGTTCGGACGGTCGCGGGCCGTGCCAGCCCGCCTCTCAGCCCGGTACGCCGGGCTCCCGTGTGGTGCCACCACCATAACGCCGGGGGTCGGCCCGGCCGAAGGCCCGTACGCAGGGCGGAGAGCGGGGCGGACGGCGGACGGCGGGCGGACGGCGGGGCGGCGGAAGCCGGGGGAGAGCCCACGGCCGCCGGCCGGGCCCTGGGTACAGTGACGGGCGTGGCAGAGCTGAGCGGAACGGATCAGGTGGTCGTCGTCGGAGCCGGGCTGGCCGGGGCGCAGTGCGCCCTCAAGCTGCGGGAGGGCGGCCGGCAGGGGCGGATCGTGCTGGTCGGCGAGGAGCCGCACGCACCGTACGACCGGCCACCGCTCTCCAAGGACGTGCTGCTCGGCAAGGCCGACTCCACCGCCCTGGACATCGACTACGACCGGCTCGGCATCGAACTGCTCACCGGCCGCCGCGCCACCGGCCTCACCCCCGGCGTGCTGCGCACCGACGGCGGTGACCTCCCGTACGGCTCGCTGGTGATCGCCACCGGCGCCGTCCCGCGGGCCCTGCCCGGCGCCGAGCGCGCGCACCTGCTGCACACCCTGGACGACGCCCTGGCCCTGCGCGCGCTGCTGCGCCCCGGGCTGCGGCTGGTGCTGGTCGGCGCCGGCTGGATCGGCGCCGAGGTGTCCACCGCGGCCCGGGCGGCGGGCTGCGAGGTGACCGTGGTGGAGGCCGGCCCGGCGCCGCTGCCCGGCGCGCTGCCGACGGAGATCGGTTCGGCGATGGCCGCCTGGTACGCCGAGGCCGGGGTCGACCTGCGCTGCGGGGTCGGGGTGGCCGCCGTCGAGCCGGGCGCGGTGCTGCTGGCGGACGGCTCGCACCTGCCCGCCGACGAGGTGGTGGTCGGCATCGGGGCCCGCCCCGCGACCGGCTGGCTGGCCGGCTCCGGGGTCGAGCTGGACGCGGCCGGTGCCGTCGTGGTGGACGGGCGGCTGCGCACCTCGGTGCCCGGCGTGTTCGCGGCCGGCGACTGCGTCAGCTACCCCTCGGCCCGGGCCGGTGCCCGGCTGGCCGTCCAGCACTGGGACCACGCCCTGCAGTCCGGCGCGGCGGTGGCCGCCGCCGTCCTGGGCGCGGACGCGCCGGACTACGACCCGGTGCCGTACTTCTGGTCCGAGCAGTTCGGCCGGATGGTCCAGTACGCCGGCCGGCACGCCGAGGGCGACGAGGTGCTGTGGCGCGGCGCCCCCGGGGACGCCGACTGGTCGGTGCTCTGGCTGCGCGACGGCGTGCCGAGCGCGCTGCTGGCCGTGGACCGGCCGCGCGACCTCACCCAGGGGCGGAAGCTGATCGAGCGCGGTACGGCGCTGGATCCGGTCCTCGCCGCGGACCCGGCGGTGCCGCTGAAGTCGGCGGTCGCGAGGTAGCGGCTGGTGCGCGACGGGCCGCGGAGGTGGCAGTCTGGTGGCGTGAGCGAGATCGAAAGCAAGATTGAAGCCCTGGTCACCGACTGGATGTACCTCCCCGACATCTCGGAGCAGTGGGGGGTCCGGGTCACCGAGGTACGTGACCTGGTCAAGAACGGCGGCCTGATCGCCGTCCGCCGCGGCCCGAACAAGTCGCTGCAGGTCCCTGCGGCGTTCATCGACGGACCCGGGCTGGTCAAGCACCTGTCCGGCACCCTGACCGTGCTGCGCGACTGCGGGTACAACGACGTGGAGATCCTGGAGTGGCTCTTCACCGAGGACCCGTCGCTGCCCGGCAGCCCGATCCAGGCATTGCGGGAGAACCGCGGCACCGAGGTCAAGCGCCGTGCCCAGGCGATGCTGATCTGATGGCGGCGGACACGCTGCGCGCCCGTCTGGCGGACGCGCGCCTCTACCTGTGCACCGACGCCCGCCGGGAGCAGGGCGACCTCGCCGAGTTCCTGGACGAGGCGCTGGCGGGCGGGGTGGACGTCGTCCAGCTGCGGGACAAGGGCCTGGAGGCCAGGCAGGAGCTGGAGGCCCTGGAGGTCTTCGCCGACGCCTGCCGCCGGCACGGCAAGCTGCTGGCCGTCAACGACCGCGCCGACGTCGCCCACGCGGCCCGGCCGGACGTGCTGCACCTCGGCCAGGACGACCTGCCGGTGCCGGCCGCCCGGGCGATCCTCGGCGAGTCCGTGCTGATCGGCCGGTCCTGCCACGCCGAGTCCGAGGTGGACGCGGCGATCGCCGAGCCCGGTGTGGACTACTTCTGCACCGGACCGGTCTGGCCGACCCCGACCAAGCCGGGCCGCCCGGCGCCGGGCCTCGGCCTGGTCTCGTACGCGGCGAAGCAGGACACCGACCGGCCGTGGTTCGCGATCGGCGGGATCGACCTCGGCAACCTGGACGAGGTGCTGGCCGCCGGTGCCCGGCGGATCGTCGTGGTGCGGGCCGTCACCGCCGCGGCGGATCCGCGGGCGGCCGCCGCCGAGCTGTCCCGCCGGGTGCGCGCCGCGCTCTGACCGGCCCCCGCCAGCGGGATCCGGGACCGCGGGACCCGGGACCGCGGGACCCGCGAGGCCGTCGCCGTCCGTCAGTACTTGCGGACGGTGGCGGCCTCGGCCAGGGCCAGCAGCACCGTGCGGGCCCGCTCGTCGGCGAGCGGCGCCGCCTCCAGCGCGGCCAGCGACTGCCGCATCAGCTCCTCGATCCGGCGCTCCACCAGCTCGGGCGCGCCGCTGCGGGCGACCAGCGCGCGCAGCTCGGCGACCTCCGGGGCCGCCAGGTCCGGCGCGCCGAGCCGCTCGTCCAGGTGCCGGGCGTCGGCGGCCGGCAGGCCCCGCATCGCGTGCGCGACCAGCAGGGTGCGCTTGCCCTCGCGCAGGTCGTCCCCGGCCGGCTTGCCGGTGACGGCCGGGTCCCCGAAGACGCCGAGCAGGTCGTCGCGCAGCTGGAAGGCCTCGCCCAGCGGCAGTCCGAACGCCCCGTATGCCTCGACCAGCTCCGGCCCGGCGCCGGCCAGCAGCGCACCGACCTGGAGCGGCCGCTCGATGGTGTACTTCGCGGACTTGTAGTGCAGCACGGTCTGCGCGCGGTCCAGCGCGCCCTCGTCCGTCGAGTCGCCGGCCACCGGCTCCAGCACGTCCAGGTACTGGCCGAGCATGACCTCGGTGCGCATCAGGTCGAACACCGGCTTGGCGGCCAGGACGGCGGCCGGCTCCAGGCCGGAGCGCAGGAAGAGCTCGTCGCACCAGATCAGCAGCAGGTCGCCGAGCAGCACCGCGGCCGAGGCGCCGTACTGCTCGCGGTCGCCGCGCCAGCCGCTGTCCCGGTGCAGCGCCTCGAAGCGGCGGTGGATCGAGGGCAGGCCGCGGCGGGTGTCGCTGCGGTCCATCAGGTCGTCGTGCACCAGGGCGCTCGCCTGGAGCAGCTCCAGGGCGGCGGCCGCGTTGGCGATCGCGTCGCCGCCGGCGCCCCCGGCCGGGCCGCCGGCGCCGCGCCAGCCCCAGTAGCAGAAGGCCGGGCGCAGCCGCTTGCCGCCGTCCAGCAGGAAGTCGCGCAGCGCGTCGGCGGCGGGGGCCAGCCGGGGCGAGATCTTGTCGAGCAGCACGGACTGGCCGTCCATGAACGCGGCGAGCGCCGCGTTGACGCGGGTGCGGACGTCCTCCACGTCAATGGGGTTGGCCGCACTGGGGTTGGCCGGCCGGGTGCTGGACGAGGTCACGATGGGGCTCCGCTGGTTCTCTGGGGTGCAGCAAGCGTAGCGGTGCGGCCGGGAACGGGTGTGCGAGCGACCCTGCGGGGAGGCCCGGGGGAACGGCCGCGGAGCTGCGGTGGAGCCGCCGCGGAGCCGGTCCCGGGGTGAAGCGGAACGTCTTCCATCTCTTGTCTCAATAGATGGAATCCGGTTGTCCGGCCCCTTCGAACGCCCGATAGCCTTCCATCATGGCACTCGGAATCGCTTCCACGAGAACGGATCGCGCACTGACGGTGCGCGAACTCCTGGCGGCCGGCAAGCGCTCCTTCTCCTTCGAATTCATGCCCCCGCGCACCGAGGTCGGCGAGCAGAGGCTCTGGGACGCCATCCGCCGGCTCGAACCGCTGGACCCCAACTTCGTCTGCATGACGTACGGCGCCGGCGGCTCCTCGCGCGAGCGGACCGTCAACATGGTCGGCCGGATCGCCACCGAGACCACCCTGACCCCGGTCGCCCACCTCACCGCGGTGGACCACTCGATCGCGGAACTGCGCAACATCATCGGCCAGTACGCCGACCAGGGCGTGCGCAACGTCCTCGCCGTCCGGGGGGACCCGCCCGGCGACCCGATGGGTGAGTGGGTCAAGCACCCCGAGGGCGTCACCTACGCGTACGAGCTGGTGGAGCTGATCAAGGGCATCGGCGACTTCTGCGTCGGCGTCGCGGCCTCGCCGAACATGCACCCGCGCTCGACCGACTGGGACGAGGACATCCGGCACTTCGTGGCGAAGATCCGCTCCGGGGCCGACTACGCGATCACCCAGATGTTCTTCGAGGTGGACGACTACCTGCGGCTGCGCGACCGGGTGACGGCCGCCGGCTGCGAGACGCCGATCATCCCGGAGATCATGCCGGTCACCAACGCCAAGCAGCTGGAGCGCTTCCCCCAGCTCAGCGGCTCGGCCTTCCCCGCCGAGCTGGAGGCCCGCCTGCGCGCGGCCATCGACGACCCGGCGGCGCTGCGGGCCGTCGGCATGGAGCACGCCACCGCGATGGCCGAGCGCCTCCTCGCCGAGGGCGCGCCCGGTCTGCACTTCATCACGCTGAACCACTCGACGGCGACGCTGGAGATCTACCAGAACCTGGGACTGCACCGGCGCTGACGGGCCCGCCGGGCCCGCGCCCGCGCAGCTCCGACGCCGGGTGTTCACGAGCCCGTCACCGCACGACGGTGGCGGGCTCGGTCGTGTGCGGCTCGCTGTGCCGGGCGGCGGGAACGCGATGCGGTACCCCGGCCGTTGAACCGGTACAGTCGCCGCACACGCGCGGCGCACCCGCGCGGGCACGCGACTGGAGGTAGCGGGCGGATGGGCATCGGATACCTGCTGCTGTACGCCGCGTTGGCGGTGGTGGCGCTCTGGCTGGTCGCCGAGGTGCTGCTGCAGAACCGGGCACCACTGCACTGGCGGGTCCTGGCCCTGGCCGGCTTCCTGGGCGTGGCCGCCGGGATGAGCCTCGGCTCGGTCGTGGTGATCGGGGCCGGCGCCGCGCTGTTCGCGGTCGGCCAGACCTTCGTCACCCTGTCGGTCAAGCGCGGCTACCAGGCCGGCTGGTCCCTGCGGAAGGCCGACGGCAGCCTGCCCGGCCCGCTCGCCAAGGTGCCGCTGCTGGGCGCCCTGACCGGCGGCGCCGCCGCGGTGGCGGCCGTCGCCGCCAGGAAGCGGGTCGGTGAGGTCAGCGCCGTCGAGGAGGCCCCGGCCCCCGCCCCGGCCGTCCCGCCGCTGCCCACCTCGCCGCTGCCCGACGAGGTGCCGGAGGTCGAGCAGACCGCCGCCTTCGAGATGCAGGAGCTCGCCCAGGACGGCGTCTACGCCCCCGGGTACTACGAGCAGCAGCAGCCGCAGGTCCAGCAGCAGCCCCAGGACCCGTACGCGGCCGCCTACCAGGCTGGCTACGACCAGCAGCAGTGGCAGACCCAGCAGCAGCCCGCCTTCGCCTACGACCAGCAGTCCTACGGCGGCTACCCCCAGCAGCAGGACCCGTACGGCGCCTACCAGCAGCAGGGCCAGCAGCACGACCCGTACGCGGGCTACCAGCAGCCGCAGCACGAACAGCCGCAGCACCAGCAGGCCTGGGAGCAGCACGCCCAGCCCCAGCAGGAGTGGCAGCCCCAGCCCGACCAGCAGGTCCAGGGCATCCCCCAGCAGCCGGTGTACGACCAGTACGGCTACCAGCAGCAGAACACCTGGCACCAGGGCTGACCCGGCCGGGACCGACGGCTACGCCGGGCCGATCAGCCCGGCGGTGACGCAGGCCGACATGCCGACGCGGGCGAGGCCGCCGCCGGGGTGGGCGTTGCCGCCGATCAGGTAGAGGCCGGGGACGGGCGACTCGTTGGCGGCGTTCAGTCCCGGGTACGAACCGGCGAGCACCGGGCGGGCGACCGAGCCGAACAGCGCGCCGGTCTCCCTGCGGGTGTCCTCCGGGGTGCGCACGACCCGCCACAGCACCCGCTCGCGCAGGCCCAGGCCGGCCGCGTCGACGTGGGCGAGCAGCCGGTCGGCGTAGCGGTCGGCGAACCCGGGGGCGGTCCAGTCGACGTCCTCCTCCTGGGCCGGGACGGTCGCGGTCAGCACCACGCTCTCGTGGGCGTCGTCGGGCCGCAGCGCCGGGTCGTCCGGGCGGTGCACCTGCACGGTGGGGCGCTCGCAGGGCGGTTCGGAGAGGGTGAGGGCGTTCTCCTCAGCGGCCGGGTCGGCCGCGTGGACCACCGTCCGGTGCACGGTGCCCTCGGGCCGCGGCCCGCGCAGGGCGAGCAGCACGCTGAACCGGCCGGGCACCTCGTACGGCTCCCAGTCCTCGGCCGGCACCCCCGGCCACTCGGCGATGCCGTGGTGGAACAGCGCGCGGGTGTCCATCGCGGAGATCACCAGGTCCGCGTCGATCCGGCCGTCCGCCGTCTCGACCCCGGCCGCCCGGCCGTTCTCCACGACCACCCGGGTGACCGGGGTGTCGAACCGGAACTCGACCTTGCGCAGCTCGCAGCGCCGGTACACGGCGTCCGCGAGCGCGCGCAGGCCGCCCCGGACGTACCAGACGCCGAAGGACTGCTCCATGTACGGCAGCACGGCGGCCCCGGCCGGGGCCTGCCCGGGCAGGAGGCCGTACCGCAGCGCGGGCTCGCCCAGCAGCGCGGTCAGGCCCGGGTGGCCGCCGAGCTGCCGCCGCGCCACCATGTCGAGGGTCCACGGGCGCGGGCGGCCCAGCCGGGCCAGGCCGGTGCGCGGCGGAACGGGGTACGGGTCGGTGCCGAGGAACTCCGGCTCGGCCGGCAGCGGCTCCTCCAGCAGCGGGCGGCGGGTGGCCTCCCAGACCGTCCGGCCGTGGTTCATCACCTCGCTCCAGCGGGCGCCGGAGCCGGCGCCGAAGGCGGCGTCCAGGGCCTGGCTGACGCCGCCGCGGGAGGCGTTGGGCAGGGTGACGGCGGTGCCGTCGGGGAACAGGTGCCGGCTCTCCGGGTCGACCGGGGCCAGCTCGACCAGCTGCTCCAGCGGCTCCTTGCCGGTCTTCAGCGCGAGGTCGCGGTAGACGGCCGGGAGGGAGAGCAGACCGGGCCCGGTGTCGAAGGCGAAGCCGTCGCGCTCGTACCGCCCGACCATGCCCCCGTACGTGCCGCTCGCCTCGCAGACCGTCACCCGGTGGCCGAGGGTCGCCAGCCGGGAGGCCGCCGCGAGCCCGCTCATTCCTGCGCCGATGACGACGATCTTTGCCATGGCCCCGATCCTAAGACCAGGCTCACGCGCTCCCGGCCGCCGCCCGGGCGGCCCTGCGGTCGCGGCGCCGGGCCCGGAAGGCGCGGATCTTGTTGATCACCAGCCGGACCAGCAGCAGGCCGGCGAGCAGGACCGCGGCGGCGACCGAGGCGGCCAGCCAGGGGTGGAAGATCGCCAGCGTGACCAGGCCGGCCACCGAGAGGTCCTCGGCCATGCTGACCACGAGGTTGCTGAAGGGCTCGGGGGAGGTGTTGACGGCCATCCGCAGCGAGGACTTCACCAGATGGCTGACCAGCGCCGAGGTGCCGCCCATCGCGCCGGCCGCCACCTCGCCGAGCGAGCCGGGGTCGTTGCTCGCGATCAGCACGCCGACGGTGGCGCCGGCGATCGGCCGGATCACCGTGTGCACCGCGTCCCAGACGCTGTCCACGTACGGGATCTTGTCGGCCACCGCCTCCAGCGCGAACAGCACGCCGGCCACGACCAGCACGTCCGTGCGCTCCAGCGCCTGCGGCACCGAGTCCGCGCCGGCGAACCTGCCCAGCAGCCCGAGCAGCAGCACCACCGCGTAGGCGTTGATGCCGCTGGCCAGCCCGCTGGTGAAGATCAGCGGCAGGACCGTCATCGCGTCCCCCTCCTCGTCATCGGGCCCTCTCCTCCTCCGGCGGGCCGGTTCCGCCCGGCCCGCCGTACCGTACCGGCAACCCGGCAGCCGGGACGCCGTGGACACGGCTCCCGGTTCCGGCGGGCGGCGGCCGGGACGGACTGAGTACGGATACTCAGATCCGCGGTTGAGTACCTCAGCGGATGGCCCACGACCTGCGCGGACGGAAGAGTGGTGGCACCCGGGAGGGCGGCGCGTCGGGCGCCCGGCCCGCCCGGGCGGCGGATCCGTCCGTCTCCCGGCCGCGGAGGCCGGGGGAGGCGGCGGACGGACCGCCACGGGGCTGGTCGTGGTCCCCGCACCGCCGACACGGGGCGGCGGAGCGGGCCGGGGGGAGACCGGCCACGAGGAGTTCGCGGCCGCCGGCCAAGGGGTGGACCGGCGCGGCGACGGCACGGCGGCGGCGCGGAACCGGGGGAGGACCGCGCCCGCCGCCGCTACGCCATTTCCGGGCCCCTTTCCGGCCGCGGGGGCGGCCGACCGGGCCGGATTGTCAGTGGCGCCGTTCACGATGGAAGGGCACGGACCAGCCGGTCCGCGCGCTGCCTCGGAACGGGGGAGACCATGACCATCAGTCGTCCTGAGCCCGTCACCGCCCGCCTCCACTCCGCCGCCCTGCCGCACCTCCCGGGTCCGTCCGCCGGACGCCCCGCCGGAGCCGACGTCCACCCCGTGCCGCGCCGGAGCGCCGCGCCGCCGGCCGCCCTCGACCTGCTCGCCGACGCCCACCGCACCCTCGTCCGGGCCCGCGCCCTGGAGGACCCGCTGGAGCGCTACGCCACCGCCCACCTGGCCGCGCTGCGCACGGTGGCGGCCCTCCTGGCGGTGCGCGGCCGCCCGGAGAAGAGCCCGCGCCGCCGCAAGGCCATCCGCAGCGCCTGGGAGGTGCTGCCCGAGGTGGCCCCGGAGCTCGCCGAATGGGCCGGCTACTACGGAGCCGGCGCCCGCCGCCGGGCCGCTGCCGAGGCCGGGATCAGGGGCGCCGCCTCGGCGCGCGACGCCGACGACCTGATCCGCAACTCCGCCCTCTTCCTGCGCCTGGTCGAGCGGCTGCTCGGCCTGCACGCCGCACCGCCCCCGCCCCGGCTGCCGCTGGACGACGACGAGCCGCCGGGCGTGCCGGGTGTCCGGGGGACAGGCTCTAAGGTGGAGGCATCCTGATCGAACTGCACGTGCCAAGGAGTCCCACCTTGTACCCGACGCGTCCCCGCAGTGCCCTGCGTACCGCCGTGGTGTGGGAGGTGGTCCAGGCAGCCCTGGAGAAGCGGGCGGCCGAGCTGGACCAGCCGGTGCTCGACGTGGTCGACACCGGCGGCGGCACCGGGAACTTCGCCGTGCCGGTCGCCAAGCTCGGCCACCGCGTCACCGTGGTCGACCCGAGCCCGGACGCCCTGTTCGCGCTGGAGCGCCGGGCCGCCGAGGCCGGTGTGACGGACCTGGTGCGGGCCGTCCAGGGCGACACCCAGACCCTGCCCGAGGTGGTCGCCCCCGGCAGCGTGGACGCGGTGCTCTGCCACGGCGTGCTGGAGGTCGTGGACGACCCGGCCGAGGCGCTCGGCAGCCTGGCCGGCACCCTGCGCAAGGGCGGCCTGGTCAGCCTGCTGGCGGCCAACCGCAACGGCGCCGTTCTGGCCCGCGCGCTGGCCGGCCACTTCAACGAGGCCCGCACCGCGCTCTCCGCCACCGACGGCCGCTGGGGCACGCAGGACCCGATGCCCCGCCGCTTCACCGGCGAGGAACTGGGCCGGCTGGCCGAGGCCGCGGGCCTGCGGGTGGAGTCGGTGCACGGCGTCCGGGTCTTCGCCGACCTCGTCCCCGGCGTGCTGGTGGACGCCGAGCCGGGCGCCGTGGAGGCGCTGCTGAAGCTGGAGGAGGCCGCCGCCGAGCAGCCCGCCTTCCACGCCGTGGCGACCCAGCTGCACCTGCTGGCCACCCTGGTCTGAGGCACCCCGTCCGGCGCGCGCCGCCCCGTACGGCGCGCGCGCCCCTCCCGGCGCCCGCGCCCCTTCACGAACCCCGCCACCGCCGCACGGTTTCTTCGCACGCCGTACGGCGGTGGTTCGCGCCCCGGAGGCCCCCCGGTTCCCCGCCCGTGGCCCCTGCGTGAACCGGCCGGTCCGGGGCCGCTCCGCGCCGCCCGGCGGCAAACCTGCCCAGGTCCGGGACGATTCCATCCGATCGGGCACTTGTCCGGGGTGTGGCGCGTTGACACGGATGCGGCCGTCCCCGCTCGAAGTGGCCCGTCCCACGCGGCGCAGACCACTCCGTAACGGGGCCACGGACCGTATGATCTGGGTAAAGCCGGAAAGCATGACAGCCGGACGCGTGGGGCATATGGACGACACGGGCCGGGTCCCCCGCACGGGCGTCCGACCGTGTGCCCCAAGGCTGATTGGACTTGCCTCCCCGACCGGGGTGGGCGGACCGGTCGCACCCGCGACCGACGAGTAGGAGGACTCCGTGCCGCTCTCGGAGCACGAGCAGCGACTGCTCGACCAGATGGAGCGAGCGCTGTATGCCGAAGATCCCAAATTCGCGTCTGCGCTTGAGGGAACCGGTCTGCGCACCTACACCCGTCGGCGGGTCTACCTGGCCGTCGCCGGCTTCGTGGTGGGCATCGGCCTGCTGATGGGCGGCATGGTCGTGCCGGACCAGATCTGGGTCAGCGTCGTGGGCTTCCTGGTGATGCTCGGGTGTGCGGTGTTCGCCGTGACGGGCTGGCGCCGCGGGCCCGCGGGCCAGGGCGCCGGGGCCCGCCCGGCCGCCGCCCCGCGCCGCAAGGCCGGGATGATGGACCGCGTCGAGCAGCGCTGGCAGCGCCGCCGGGACGAGCAGACCGGCGGCTTCTGAGCCGCTCGGCCGAGGTCCACGGCCCGACACGTACGGAGCCGGAACCCACCGAAGCCGACACCTGCCGGAGCCGATACCTGCGGAGCCGAGCGTACGGAGCCGAGGCACACGAAACGTCCGAAGCCGGGGCGGGGGGGGGGTGGACTGGCCCCCCCCGCGGGGGGTGCGGGCCCGGGCCGGGGGGGTATAAAAAAAAGAAGCAGGCCCCCGCACGGATAGTGTTG